>CAZMUG010000007.1:0-36173 GCA_964569165.1 uncultured Gaiellales bacterium | reverse complement strand
ACCCCTGAAGGCGGCCGCTTTGCGGCCGCTGTCGCTCCGTGCTCCATCAGCCGCTCCTCTGCGCCGGATCGGGATCCGCGAGCGCGGATCCCGATGGCGCCAACACCCCTGAAGGCGGCCGCTTTGCGGCCGCTGTCGCTCCGTGCTCCATCAGCCGCTTCGCTTGAGCTTCCCGTGCTTCTTCGCGTACAGCTCGCCGCGCGAGAACACCCACAGCCCGAGCGGGATGAACACCGCGCCGATGATCAGGAGCGGCCAGATGTCGTCCCACAGCTCGGACATGGAGGCGCCGCCCTGGATCGCGTCGCGCGCACCCTCGAGCGCGTACGTCGCCGGCGAGAACTTCGCGAGGAACTGCATCCAGCCCGGGAGCACCTCGACGGGGTAGTAGACGCCCGAGACCACGAGCAGCGTCCCCTGGGCGACGAACCCGAGCTGCGTGCCCTTCTCCGGCGAGATGAGCGGCAGGACCGAGGTCATCACGCCGATCCCGATGAACGAGATCGAGGCCACCGCGAGCACGACGAACGCTCCGAAGAAGTTCGCGTCCGGCATCGACAGGTCGAAGAAGAGCGCGCACGCGACGAACAGGAAGATCGCGCGCAGGAGCCCGTACGAGATCGCGAACGTGCCCTGACCCGCCAGGTGCATCGCGCGCGAGAGGGGGGCCATGAACGTGTACTCGATCGTCCCCTCCCAGCGCTCCCAGGCGACCGTCTCCATCAGGAACTCGAAGAGCACCCCGAGGTACGCCCACACGACGGCGCCGATGAGCAGGCTCGTCGCCACCTGGTTGACGTCGATCTTGCCGCCCGTGGACTCGATGCCCTGGGCGATGAACACGATCGTGAGCGTGTTCGCGACCGTCCAGAAGAACCAGGCGAGATCCCACCAGATGTAGCGCTTGGTGAGGTAGTAGTTGCGCTCGACGACGCCGCCGGCGCCGACGAGCTCTGCGCGCACGGTCGTGCCGAACGAGCTCATGCGAACACCTCCCTGTCGTCGTCCTCGTCCTCTTCCGCCTCGAACTCCCGGCCCGTGGAGGCGAAGAACGCCTCCTCGAGCGTGTCCGACTCGTACCGGTGCTTGAGGTCGTCGGCGGTCTCGAGCGCGAGCAGCCGGCCGCGGTCGAGGATCCCGACCCGGTCCGCGAGCGACTCGGCCTCGGCGAGGTCGTGCGTGCAGAGCAGGATCGTCGAGTCGTGGGTCTCGCGGATCTCGCGGATGAACTCCTGGACCTCGCGCTTCGAGCGCGGGTCGAGCCCCGTGGTCGGCTCGTCGAGCAGGAGCACGACGGGTGACGTGAGGAGCGCCCGCGCGAGCGCGACCTTCTGCTGCATGCCGCGCGAGAGCGCCTCCATCGGCTCGTCCCTGCGCTCCGCGGGGAAGCCGACGCGCCCGAGGATCACGGGGATGAGGTCGCGCGTGTCGCCCGAGGTCATCCCGTAGTAGCGCGCGGCGTAGCCCAGGTTCTCCGCCGCGGACATCTTCTTGAAGAAGGACGCCTCGACCGACACGCGGTTCACGAGGCGCCGCACCGCGCGCGGATGCGCGACCACGTCGTGGCCGAGCACGTATGCCGCGCCGCCGTCCGGCAGGAGGAGCGTCGAGAGGATGCGGACGAGCGTGGACTTCCCCGACCCGTTCTGGCCGAGGATCGCGACCGTCTCGCCCCGCTCCATCGCGAAGCTGACGCCGTCGAGGGCCACACGCGCGCGGCGGCCGTCGCCCCGCCTGCGCCCGCGGCGGCTGAACTCCTTGCGCAGATCGCGTACCTCGACGGCCGCGTCCCCTCGACGCGGAACGTCCTGCATCGGTGCTTCACGGACTTCGATCACCTGCGGCTCCTTCGGTCGTGTGCGTAGCGAGAAACGTGCAAGCCAGTGGCCGGCCCTATCGGTGGGGCCCGGCAACCGGTGTCTCAGATACGCGCGAGGAGCTTCACAGCCCGGCCACGATAGCGGCCGCGCTGGACGGGGTCAACCAGCCCACTCGCCCGCGCCGAGAGCCGGGTCCGGCCCACTGGGCGGAGTGGCGATCGTGAGCTCGATCATCCGCAGACCCCTTTCGGCGAGGACGCGCTCGCCGTGCGACGGCGAGCAGGAAGGTCGCCACGGTAGCAGCTGCCCCCGCCCGACGCCATCACCCGGGCGACCGGCGGGGTTCGTCCCGAGGACGGGAGAGCGCCAGCGGGTGTCGGCCGCCGGAGGGGGCGCCGCCGGCCAGAACGGCGGCGCCCCGTGTCACCGAGCTAGCGGAGGGAGAAGGTGACGCTGACGCTGGCCGAGATCTCCTGCTCCCCCGGGACGACGGGAGTCGAGGAGAGAGCAGCGTCCCCCCGGTCGTACATCGGGACGGGCTGCTGGGCGCCGCTCTCGACGAGCGCGGTGATCTCGCCGAGCGAGCGGCCGGCCGCCTTCGCGAGCACCTCGGCCTTCGCGCGAGCCTCGTCCACGGACTTCGCGAGCGCCTGCCGGTACAGCGCCTCGGCATTGCTCGAGCTCAGCCCCGGGCCGGAGACCTGATTCGCTCCGGCAGCGGCTGCCGCGTCGATGAGCGCCGGCGCGTCCTCGACGTCGCTCACGGCGGACACGCTGTTCGACGCGACGTAGCCCTGCACCGAGCCGTCGTCGCTCGTGTACGGGTAGACGCTGACCCACTGGGTCGCGAGCTCGCGCGCGCCCGCCTGACGGAGCGCGGCGATCACCTTCTGCATCGCGTCCCCGTTGGCGGACACGGCCGCCGACGCGGTCGGCCGCCGGGTCTCGACGCCGAACGACATCTGCGCCTCGTCGGGGACGGCGGTGACGGTGCCGACGCCGGTGACGGTGAGCGAGTCGGTGGTGGCAGCGGGCTCCTGGGCTACGGCGCGGTCGGGCAGGCCCACCGCGCCTGCGAGCGAGACGACGGCGAGCCCTAGGACGGTGAGGAGAAGCAGGCGTTTCATCGGAAGCCTCCGTGGTCGGTGACGTCCCTGATACGCCGCCGGCCCATGCCGGCGTCACACGCTACGACGCGACGAGCGCGCCTTCGAAGGCAGAGCGTTCCGCGGCGGTGAGCGGGCGCGACCGGCCGGCCTCGCGATCCCAGGCGACGACCACGGCCTCGGCCTCCGCAGCGACCCAGCCGGCCGCCGCGTTCACGCCTTCGGTGAGCGTCACGCTCGAGCTTCCGATGCGCGCGACCTCGCACCAGGCGACGACGGCCTCGTCGCCCAGCTTGAGCTCACGCCGGAAGTCGATCGCCAGGCGCACCAAGACCCAGTCCCACGGGTCGCCGGCGTCGTCCAGGGCGCGCCGGAGCAGGCCGTCGCGGGCCTCCTCGAGGTAGGTCGCATAGACGGCGTTGTTGACGTGTGCGTACGCGTCCACGTCACGCCAGCGGATCTCGATGCGCTTCTCGTGTCTCACGGCTACAGATTGTCGACGAAGCGATGCCGCGCCTCGTCGAGCGCGGCCCGGATGCCGCCCGGGCCGGGCGCGGCGCGGCTCGCACGCTTGCGCGGCCTCTTGAACGTCCCGTCGCGAACGCTCGCCGCGACCTCCTCGTGGGCGTCGCGGAAGGGAACGCCGTCCCGCACGAGCGCCTCGGCCGCGTCGGTCGCGAGCAGCAGCGGGTCGGAGGCCGCCTTCGCGAGGCGCTCCCGATCGACCTCGAGGCCGCTCACGAGGACGGTCAGGGCCTCGAGCGCGAGCCGCACGTCGCGGCGCGTCGCGAAGACGGGCGTCTTGTCCTCCTGCAGATCGCGGTCGTACGCGAGCGGCAGGCCCTTGACGGTCGCAAGGAGCCCCGTCAGCCGCCCGATCTGCGTGCCCGCCTTCCCGCGCGCGAGCTCGGCCACGTCCGGGTTCAGCTTCTGCGGCATCATCGAGGAGCCCGTGGCCGCGGACTCCGGCAGCTTCACGAAGCCGAACTCCGAGGTGGCCCAGAGGACGATCTCCTCGCCCATCCGCGAGAGATGGGTGAAGAGGACCGTCGCGGCGTAGAGGTAGTCGAGCGCGAAATCGCGGTCGGCGACGGCATCGATCGAGTTCCGCATCTGGCGCGGAGGAGGCGGCAGCTCGAGCGTCGAGCCGGCGAGCGCGCCGGCGCCCAGCGGGCTCTCGGCCGCCGCTTCGGCCGCGGCGGCGAACCTCGTCCGGTCGCGGTCGAGCATCTCGACCCACGCAAGCAGGTGATGGCCGAGCGTGACGGGCTGCGCGCGCTGCATGTGCGTATAGCCCGGCATGACGGTCTCGGCCTCCGACTCCGCGAAAGAGAGGCAGACGAGCGCAAGCGCATCGATCGCCTCGCGCGCCTCGGCGCAGGCGTCGAGCACGTACAGGCGCATCGCGGCGACGACCTGGTCGTTCCGGGAGCGTCCGGCGTGGATCTTCCGGCCCACGCCCCCGAGCAGCCGCTCGATCGCGGAGTGGACGTCCTCGTCCGATTCGAGGTAGCCGTCCTCGCCCTGCGCGATCTCGGCAAGGCGGGCCTCGACCTCGGCGAGCTCGGCCCCGGTCAGGATCCCCGCCTCGGCGAGCCGCTGCGCATGGAAGAGGGTCGCCTCGCAGTCGTACGGCAGGAGCTCGGCGTCGTCGGAGCGGAGGAAGGCCCAGACCTCGCGGTCCAGTGCGCCTTCGACCCGCCCCGACCAGGTGGTCACTCGTGATCCCCGCGCCGCACGCGGAGGATTATGCCCTGCTGGTCGCGCGCTCCCGGGCCGCGTGGAGCTCGGTCTCGAGCGAGGAGATCCTGATGAAGCCCTCGGCGGCAGTGTGCGGGAAGGTCTCCCCGGTTCCGTACGAGGCGAGGTCGGCGGCGTAAATCATGTGCGGCGACCGGCGCCCCGTCACCACGGCGGCGTTCGGCCTGAGCTCCAGGCGCACCTCACCGGTCACGAGCTTCTGGGTCGAGTCCACGAACGCGTCGATCGCCTCGCGGGCGGGGCTGAACCAGCGGCCCTCGTAGACGATCTCCGTCCAGTGCTGCTCGAGCGGCCGCTTCAGCCGCGCCTCGTCCTTCGTGAGCACGACGTCCTCGAGCGCCGAGTGCGCGGTGATGAGCGCGATCGCGCCGGGCGCCTCGTACACCTCGCGGCTCTTGATGCCCACGGCCCGGTTCTCGATCATGTCGATCCGCCCGATCCCGTACGCGCCGGCGAGCCCGTTCAGCGACGTGATCAGCCGCGCGAGCGGGAGCTCCTCGCCGTCGAGCGACACCGGAATCCCCTGCTCGAAGCCGATCACGACCTCGGTCGGCGCGGGCTCGCCCACGGGGTCGCTCGTCAGCGCATACGGCTCCTCCGGCGGAGCGTTCCACGGATCCTCGAGCGCTCCGGCCTCGATCGCCCGCCCGAACAGGTTCTCGTCGATCGAGTACGGGGAGGCAGCGGTCTGCACGACCGGAATGCCCCTGGCGAGCGCGTACTCGATCTCCTCGTCGCGCGTCCAGATCCGGTCGCGGAGGGGCGCGATCACCTTCACCTCGGGGTAGTGCGCCTTGAACGCGAGCTCGAAGCGGAGCTGGTCGTTCCCCTTCCCGGTGCAGCCGTGGACGACCGCCTCCGCGCCCAGCTCGAGCGCGAGCTCGGCGACCGCACCCGCGATCACGGGCCGGGAGAGTGCCGAGACGAGCGGGTACTTGCCCTCGTACAGCGCGTTCGTGACGATCGCGCGCGAGCACTGCTCGTCCGCGAACGCGTCCTTCCGGTCGACGAGGAGGACGTCGTCCGCATCCGCCGCGCGCGCCCGTGTGAGCGACTCCTCGACGTCAAACTCCTGCCCCACGTCCACGAGCACCGCCACGACCTCGTCGAAGCAGTACCAGTCCTCCTTGAGCCAGGCCAGGATGCAGCTCGTGTCGAGGCCACCCGAGTAGGCGACAACCGCCGTGCGGCTCACGCGGCGGCTCCCTGGAGGAGGTGGCCGGCGAGCTCGTCCCTGAGAGCGCTCGCCGATACCCCGTCGTGGACGGCGACGAAGATCGTGTTGTCACCCGCGATCGTCCCGGCGATCGCCGGGTGTGCCGCCTCGTCCAGCGCCTGCCCGAGCGCGTTCGCGTACCCGGACGGAGTCGTGAGCACGATGAGAGAGCCCGCCGCCTCGACGCCGACCGCGTAGCGCCGCAGCGCGGACCCGAGCGCGCGCAGCTTGTCCGCGTCGCTCGCGCCCGGTGGGGCATAGACGAGGCGGCCGTTCGGAGCGCGGACCTTGACCAGCCCGAGCTCCGAGAGGTCGCGGGAGACCGTCGTCTGGACGACGTCGAACCCGGTCTCGTGCAGCGCCGCCGCGACCTCCGCCTGGGTCGAGAGAGCGCGCTCACGGACGAGCTTCAGGATCGCGCTCTGTCTCTCCCGACGGTTCATTGTATGCGAGATCCTAGCAGGATATGCGAGATGGCTGCAACGTTTGACTGGCGGCGCCCTCGGTCTCGGCGAGCACGGCCCCGAGCACGCCGAGCGCCTCCTCGACCTCCGCGCCCCCCACCGTCAGCGGGGGAGCGAGCCGAAGGACGTCCTCGCCGGCGCTCAGGACGAGCAGGCCACGCTCGCGGCACGCGCTCACAACATCGCCCGCTGAGCCGTCGAGCGCCGCGCCGAGGAGAAGCCCGCGCCCGCGGACCTCACGGATGCCCGGCAGCGCGGCCAACGCCGTAGCCAGCTCTGCGCCGCGTGCCCGCACGTGTGCGAGCAGCTCGTCGTCGATCGTGTCCACCACCGCGGCGGCAGCCGCGCACGAGACCGGGTTGCCGCCGAACGTCGATCCGTGGTCGCCGGGGCCGAGCCCCTCCGGAGCGTCGTCCGAGACGAGCAGGGCGCCGATGGGAAGCCCGTTCGCCAGCCCCTTCGCGAGCGTCACGAGATCCGGCTGCACGCCGAGCTGCTCGAAGGCGAAGAACGAGCCGGTGCGCCCGACCCCCACCTGCACCTCGTCGAGACAGAGCAGCGGCGGCAGCTCCGCTGCTGCGGCCAGGAACCCGGGGGCGAGCGGGACGACTCCACCCTCGCCGAGGACGGGCTCGAGGAGGATCAGGCCCGTGTCGTCCCGCACGACGGCCTGGAGCGCGGCGACGTCGTTGGCGGGCACGAACCGTACGCCGGGCACGAGCGGTTCGAAGGCGGCGCGCTTCCCCGGCTGGCCGGTCGCGGACAGGGCACCGAGCGTCCGCCCGTGAAACCCTCCTTCGAGTGCGACGACGCCGGTCTTCCCGGTCGCCGCCCGGGCGTACTTGAGCGCGGCTTCCACGGCCTCGGCCCCCGAGTTGCAGAAGAACGACCGCGCCCCACCGAAGCGCCCGGACAGCCTGACAGCGAGCTCCTCTGCGGGCTCCGTGCGATAGAGGTTGGAGGCGTGCCACAGCCGTTCGAGCTGGTTCCTGGCGGCTTCGAGCGGCGCAGCGTGGCAGTGACCCAGAGAGACGACAGCGATGCCGCCGCCGAAGTCGAGGTACCCGCGGCCGTCGGCGTCCCACACGCGCGTGCCCTCGCCCCGCACGAGGGTGAGGTCCGCACGCGCATAGGTCGGGAGCAGCCGCTCGACGGCCGCGGCGCTCGTCACGCGAGCACCTCGGTCACGCCGATCTCCGCCCGGACGCCCAGCCTGGCCGCGCGCACGGCCGCGAGCAGCTTCGGCACGATGCCGCCCTCGAAGGCACCCTCGGCGAGGAGCTCGCTCGCTCGCTCGACATGCAGCCTCTCCGCCACCTCTCCCTCGACATAGACACCCGGCACGTCCGACACGAACAGGATTCGATCGGCCGCGAGCCCGACGGCGAGCGCGCTCGCGGCCTCGTCCGCGTTGACGTTCAGCGGGCCGACGGCGACCGGCGTGACCACGGGCAGGGGGCGGGCGCGGAGGCCGATCTCGTCACCCACGAGCTGGACCGCGGACCGGCCGATCGCCTGGACGAGCCCTGCCCCGACGTCGAGAAGCGACGCCCGCACCACCTCGAGCGTCTCCGCGTCCGTGAACCGCCTTCCGTCCACGAACCTGACGGGGAGACCACGGCGCTCGAGCTCGGCGGAGATCTGCGGGCCCGCTCCGTGCACCACGACGACGTCGTCCCCCGCTGCGTGACGCTCCCGCACGAGCGACACGGACGCCGCCGCGACGCGCCCTCCGAGCTTGAGCACGAGCCGGCTCACGTCGTGTACTCGGCGTTCAGCCGCACGTAGTCGTACGACAGGTCGGAGGCCAGGTACGAGGCGACGCCGCCGCCGAGCCCGAGGTCGAGCTCGATG
This sequence comes from uncultured Gaiellales bacterium, assembly GCA_964569165.1. Taxonomy (GTDB): domain Bacteria; phylum Actinomycetota; class Thermoleophilia; order Gaiellales; family Gaiellaceae; genus GMQP-bins7. The sequence continues at coordinate 27,952 of CAZMUG010000007.1, read as the reverse complement.
CCCACGGCCGCGCCGGCGAGCTCCGGCACCCGGCCGGTCGGCTCCCCGCGGACGAAGACGGGGGTGCCGTCGAAGGAGACGGAGAGCCGGTCCACGTCCACGTGGGCGAAATCCCCGTTCCACGGAGCCGAGCCGGCGGCCGCCAGCACGCGCCCCCAGTTCGGATCGTGGCCGAAGGCAGCGGTCTTGACGAGCGGCGAGGTCGCGATCCGGCGGGCGACCGCCGACGCCTCGTCGTCCGACGCCGCCCCCGTGACGTGGATCTCGAGCAGCACCGTGGCGCCCTCGCCGTCGGCGACGATCTCGCGCGCGAGCGCCGCACAGACGTCCTCGAGGCAGCGCGCGAGCTCCGCGTCGAGCTCGGGGGTTCGCGTGACCCCGGAGGCTCCGTTCGCGAGGAGCACCACGGCGTCGTTCGTCGAGCACTCTCCGTCCACGGAGATGCAGTTGAAGCTGGCGTCGACCGCGGGGCGCAGGAACGAGCCCGCCTCCCCCGGCTCGAGCGGGTAGTCCGTGGTGACCACGGCGAGCATGGTCGCGAGGCGCGGGTGGATCATCCCCGCCCCCTTCGCCATCCCGCCGACGGTGAACCCGGGCCCCTCGGCGAGCGCCTGCTTCGGCCCGCGGTCGGTCGTGAGGATCGCCTCCGCCGCGGCCTGGCCGCCGTCGGGGGAGAGAGACGCCGCGGCCTCGGCCACACCCGCGAGGACACGCTCGAGCGGCAGGGGCACGCCGATGACGCCCGTCGAGAGCACGACGACCTCCTCCGCGTCGATCCCGAGACGGGAGGCGACCTCGCCGGCCGTGCAGACGGCGTCGGCGACTCCCGCACGACCCGTGGCGGCGTTCGCGACTCCCGCGTTCACGACCACGGCACGCGGCTCCGCGTGCTCGAGATGGCGCTTCGAGACGACCACGGGCGCCGCGAGGACACGGTTCGTCGTCCACACCGCCGCGCCGACCGAGGGGACGGGCGAGTGGACGAGCGCGAGGTCGCGCCCCTTTCGGCGGATGCCGGCCGAGACGCCGCTCGCCACGAACCCACATGCGGCCGTGACCGACATCAGACGAGCACCCCCGGCAGCCTGAGTCCTGCCGTCTCCTCGAAACCGTAGAGCAGGTTCACGTTCTGCACCGCCTGCCCCGCGGCCCCCTTGCCGAGGTTGTCGAGCGCGCAGATGACGATCGAGTCGCCCGTGAGCCGGTCCTCGAAGACGCCGATCTCGGCGCAGTCGGTCTGCTGCACCCGTGCGAGCTCGGGAACGACGCCTTCGGGGAGGACCGTGACGACGTGGCTCGACGTGTAGCGATCCTCCAGCGCCTCCCGGAGATCGGCTCCCGTCGAGCGGACGAAGCACGTCGCGAGCAGGCCCCGGCGCACGGGGAGCAGGTGAGGGACGAACGTGACGGGGAAGCCGAGGACGGAGGCGATCTCCGGCGCATGCTGGTGCGCGCCCACGCGGTAGGGGGCGACGTTCTCGAGAACGGCGCCGGCGTGGGAGGACGCCTTCGGTGCGCGGCCTGCGCCCGTCATCCCCGACATCGCGTTCACGACCACTCGGGAGCGCTCGATCTCGCCGGCGATCGGCGCGAGCGCCAGGAGCGCGGCGGTCGCGTAACACCCCGGGTTCGCAACGAGCCGGCCGGAGGGCGGGGTCACCTCGGGGAGCCCGTACGACCACTCTCCCGGGCCAGAGGGGTTTGGGTGCTCGAATCCGTACCAGGACTCGTACAGGGAGCCGTCGGCGAAGCGGTGCGCGCCGGAGAGGTCCAGGACGACACCCCGAGAGGGGACCTCGAGGCCGGCTGCCTCCTCGTGGCCGAGACAGAGGAGCACGACGTCCGCGCCGCAGGCGAGCGCTGCCTCGTTCGTGATGAACCGTGGGATCCCGCGCCATCCGTTCCGGCCCAGGCGAGGATCGAGCGCGTCGCCCGGGCGCCCGGCGAGCGAGTCGGAGCCGAGCGCGAAGAGATCGAGGGAGGGATGGCCGAGGACCCGGTCCAGCGTCTCCTGTCCCGCATAGCCCGAAGCCCCCGCTATCGCCACCTTGATCATGACTCGTATTATGCAGATTTTAGAGGTATCATGCAGAACGGACTGCTCTGCGCCGGAGGCGCGCTGCTACAGTCGCGCGCGTGGAGCGCGTACTCGTCCTCAATGCGAGTTACGAGCCGCTGAACGTCTGCTCGCTGAGGCGGGCGCACGTCCTCGTGTGGAAGGGGAAGGCGGAGATCCTCGAGCGACAGGCGCAGCCGCTGCGAACGGCCTCCACCGCATACCCGCGGCCGCACGTCATCCGCCTCGTGTCGTACGTCCGCGTCCCCCGCGGCGTGACACGCCGCATCTCGCGGCGGGTCCTCTTCGCCCGCGACGGCTGGCAGTGCGCCTACTGCGGCACGGAGGGAAGCCGGCTCACGCTCGACCACGTCGTCCCGCGCTCGCGGGGCGGGACCTCGGTCTGGGAGAACGTCGTCACCTCCTGCGCCCCGTGCAACCACCGGAAGGGCGACCGGCTCCTCGAGGAGACCGGGATGACCCTGCGCACGACGCCTCGTCCGCCCACCCCCGTGCTCTTCATCCGCCTCGCCGCCGAGCACGTGCCGGAGACGTGGCGGACGTACCTGCCCGGGCTCGAGCCCGCCACCGCCGCCGCGGCGTAGCGACCGGTGCGGCGCTGAAGCGCCGCGCCTGGAAGGTCAGCGGCGCATCTGGCAGGGAGCTTCAGCGCCCTGCCGTACCGTCGCACCTGCGCGCCTGGCATGGTGCCTCAGCGCCGCGCCTGGAAGGTCAGCGGCGCATCTGGCAGGGTGCTTCAGCGCCCTGCCGGGCTACCGCGCCATGGCCCGGTCCACCGCCTCCTGCTCCTCGGGGGAGAGGGCGACGGACGAGCGCCCACGGTCCAGGTCCTTGACGTAGATCCGCGCGTAGTCCCGTCCCTGGATCGCCGTCACGACCGTCCCCGAGCGATTGGCGTCGAGCAGCGCGAGCGACGCGGACTGCTGGCCGCCCGTGCCCTCGTAGGCGTCGTAGCGCACGACGGCCGTGTTCGAGATCGACCCGTCCACGCGCCGGTCCACCCGCGAGAGCCCCGACGCGACCTCGTCCACGGCCCGGTGGAGGTCGTCGATCCGGCCCTGCAGCGAGACGACGAACTCGAGCAGGTCGCGGGCACCCCCCTCCTGGACGAGCGACTGGGCCGCCTGGACGCGGGCGAGCCGGCGCCAGAGCACGAGCGCGAGCACGAGCGCGAGACCGGCGGCGACGCACGCCGCGATCGCGACCGCGAGCGACGGGGTCACTGCGCCAGCGAGAAGATGACGGGGTACTCGGCCGTGTTGTTGGCCGTATTCGTCTCGCCCGGCACCGGGTCGACGTCCACCTTCACGGTGGTCTGGGTGCCGAAGGGCACGAGCGTCCCGACCGTGAAGGTCACGGTCTTCGTCTCGCCCGGGTCGATGATGGCGATGACCTGGGACTTCACGATCGGCTCGGGGTCCTTCGGGATCGTCAGCGTCACCTTGATCCGGACCTCCTGGCTCTCGCCCGTGTCCTCGACCCCGACCTCAAAGGCGAGGTCGTCCACCGCGTCGATCGTCGTCTCCGTGGTCGTGGAGAGAAGCTGCCCGCTCGGTAGCGCCTTGACGTACGCAATGCCGCTGCCGTGCAGGCCCGTCGGCGTCCCGCCGGTGGACGCACCCTGGATGCGCTGCCAGATGGCGGCGAGCGCGCCCTGGGTGGCGATCTCGTCCACGGACACGAACTCGGACGACGGCACGTCGAGGCCCTCGATCCCCTCGTCCTCGAGCACGGCGGTCGCCGGAGCCTGGAACGAGTCGGTCCAGATCACGTCGCTCGCGAGCAGGCGGTCGACCTGGGCGGCCAGCTGCTCGCCGGCGGCGGCCGCGTCGTCGGCGTCGGCCGTCTCCTGGAAGGCGGTCTGCAGGCCTCTGAGCCCGTTCACGCGGTACTGGAGCGCCTCGATCGCACCCTCGTTCGGCCCGACCATCGGGCCGGGCGGGTCGAGGCTCTCCGCCTTCTGGACCTGGTTCTCGGCGGTCTGGGCGTAGCCGCCGAGCTTCGCGTCGAGGTCCTCCTGGTTCAGCCCGGGCGTCGTGAGAAGCGTCCCGAGCTGCTGGCCGAGGCGGGCGGAGGCGTTGCCGACCGCCCCGATCTCGGACAGGTAGGTCTCGTACCGCTCCGTCTTCGCCTCCGAGGTGCACCCCTCGACCCAGACGACGAGCAGGACGACGAGGAGGATCGCGAGCGCGATCAGCGCGATCAGGCGCAGGAGCGGCGTGAGGTTGCGGGGTGCCTGGAAGCGCGGCCCGCTCGGCCCACGGCGGCGCGGTGACGACGGCTCTTCACCCGGGTCTCCCGGCTCCTCCCACGAGGGCGCGTCCTTCTCGTCGAAGAAGTCGAAATCGAGAATATCGTCGTCGCGCGTGCTCATCGGCCGCCCCGGGGACTCTAGATGACCGGCAGGAAAGCACCCCGCTCCCGGACGCGCGCGATCGCGAGGAATTCGGGGCGCGGCGGCCAATTGAGTCGCTGCCCGTGTCCTCCGTCGCCGTCGCCCCGTCCACCCAGGAGCTCGTTCTCGGGCGCTACCGGCCGGTTCGGCCGCTCGGAAGCGGCGGCTCGGGGTCGGTCTGGCTCGCGCGCGACGAGCGGACCGGGCTCGACGTCGCCCTCAAGATCATCCCGCGCGAGGGCAAGGCCGCCGCCCGCGCCGAGCGCGAAGCGCTCGCAGCCCGCCGGCTGCGCCACGAGCACTGCGTTCGCGCGTACGACGTCGGCCACGACGCCAATCACGTCTACATCGCGTACGAGTACGTCCCGGGCCGCACGCTCCGCGAGGCGATCCGGGCAGGCGCTGTCACGGATACGGACGCGGTCGAGGTCGCCGCACAGGTGCTCGAGGCATTGGCGCACGCGCACCGCGCGGGGATCGTCCACCGGGACGTGAAACCGGCGAACGTCCTCGTCGAGGACCGCGACGACCTCTCCATCCGCCTCCTCGATTTCGGCCTCGCCCAGTTCGACGGCGCGGACACCCTCACTGCGGTCGGCGACGTGCCCGGAACCCTCGCGTACATCTCGCCCGAACGGCTCGCCGGCGAGGATGCGAGCGCGGCGAGTGACGTCTGGGCGGTCGGCGTCCTCCTCTGGGAGATGCTCGCCGACCGCCACCCGTTCTGGGGCATGCCCCTCCAGGAGGTCGCACGTGCGATCCAGGCCGGGGCGCCTCCGCTCGAGACCGAGCGCCGCGGTCTGCCGCGGCGTCTCGTTGCAGCAGTGAACGCGGCGCTCGCGACCGATCCGGAGGCGAGGCCGCGGGCGTCCGACCTCGCCGCGGCCCTCCGCAGCTCGCTCCGCCAGGGAACTGCTCGCCCCGAGCGGGCCGTGCGCAATGCGGAGCCGGGACCGGATGTCGCTCCCGCCGTCCGGCACGCGCTCCGGGTCGTCCCGGCAGGGCTCGCCGCAGTCGCAGCCGCCCTGGGGGCGACGATGCTTCCGTTCTGGCCGTCGGGCCTCGCGGCCGCCCTCGCCGTCGGAGCCGGCGTCGCGGCCTGGTTCAGGCCCAGGCTCGGGCTCGCGATCGCGCTGGCAGTGCCGGTCTTTCCGCTCGGGAACGTCGCCGAGGGCGCCGCGATCCTCTACGGGGCGCTCGCGCTCGGCTGGCTCGTCGTCGCCTGGCGGGACGCCCGGTTCGGGCTGCTCGTCGTGACCGGGCCGCTCCTCGGCTCGATCGGCCTCCTCGCGCTCGTGCCACTGGCGATGCAGCCCGCGCGCGGGTGGTTCCGGAGGGGGCTGTACGGCGCGACCGCCGTCCTCGCGGCAGCCTTCGCGGCGGGCCTCGCACACGAGCCGCTTCCCGCCGCGCAGACGATTGCCGGACCCCTCGACGTCGGGCCGCTGCAGTCTCCCGGCGAGATCGCGCTCTCGCTGTGGGCCGTGCTCGCCGCACACCCGGCCCTCCTCGCCGGCGCCCTCGTCGTCGGAACGGCGTCCGCGGTCCTGCCGTGGGCACGCCGTCGATCACCGTACGGTTTCGCCCTCGTCGGCTTCACGGTGCTCGTCGGCGCGACGGCCGTCGGCGCGAGCATCCCGAGCCTGCTCGGCGTCGTGCTCGTCTGGGGCGGTGCGGCCGCCGTCCTCGCGGTACGCGGCGAGGCCACGATCGCGGGCTCGACCGTCTGACGCCGGTCTCGCACCCGAGCACGCACCGGGGCTACCACTACACTCGTCGCGGAGCCTCCATGCCCGTCCTCCGCAGCATCGAATCCGGGATCGAGAACCTGTTCGAAGGCATCTTCGGGCGGGCGTTTCGCACCCACGTCCAGCCGATCGAGCTCGCCCGCAAGCTCGTCAAGGAGATGGACGACCACCGCAGCGTGTCCATCTCGCGCGTGTACGTGCCCAACGAGTACACGGTGTACCTCTCCCCGGCCGACCGGAAGCAGTTCACGGGCTACGAGAGCTCGCTCGTCGGCGAGCTGCAGGAGTACCTCGCCGAGCACGCCCGGCGGGAGCGCTACGCGCTCCTGACCGCCCCGCAGGTCTCGATCACGACGGACGACGACCTCGCGGTCGGCGAGTTCGGCATCGCCACCCGGCTCGTCACGCCGGACCGCGCGCCCGAGCCCGAGCACGCTCCCGTGGCTGCGCCCGTGGAGCCCCCGGCCGAGACGATGGTGTACAAGGCATCGCCTCCGCCGCCGCCACCCGCTCCCGTCCCCGAGCCCCCGCCCGTCACGTTCTCGCTCGCGTTCGGCGGCAAGCCGCACGTTCTCGGGAAACCGCGCGTCGTCCTCGGCCGATCGAAGGAGGCCGACATCCGTGTGCCGGACGAGAACGTCTCGCGGCGGCATGCGGAGGTGCGGCTCGAGGACGACGGCTACTGGATCGTCGACCTCGGGTCCATGAACGGCACGATCGTGAACGGGAAGCGCGTGGACCGGGCGAGGCTCGAGAACGATGACCGGATCACGCTCGGCGCCACGGAGATCGTCTTCGGCCGGACGCCCTCCAGGTCGTGATCGCCGAGAGCCTGTCAAGCGACGAGACGCTGCTGATCCTCAAGATCGCGTTCCTGGTCCTGCTCTACGGGTTCATCTTCCTCGTCGCCCGGAGCGCAACCAAGGACCTCCGCGGCGCGCCCCAGGAGAGCATCGTCCTCGGCGCCGCCGACGCGGCACGGCTCCGCGCGGAGCACGGCGTCCGCGCCGCGCGCTTCGTCGTCGCCGCGAGCCCCGAGCTCCGCCGGGACACGACGATCGAGGTGTCGGGACCGACGATCGTCGGCCGCGATCCGGGTAGCGGGATCCGCCTCGCGCACGACGAGTTCGCGTCCGCGAGGCACGCACGGATCGAGCCTCGAGCCGACGGGGTGTACGTCGAGGATCTCGGGTCCACCAACGGGACGTTCGTCAACGACACGCGGATCACCGGGCCGCGCCGGCTCCGCGCGAGCGACGTTCTCAAGGTGGGCGCGACGGAGCTGCGGCTGCAGGCATGAGAGTCGGGCGCGCAGCGGGGGTCACGGACACCGGCCGAAGGCGGCTGCGGAACGAGGACGCGTTCGTGTGCGAGCCGCCGCTCTTCGCCGTCGCGGACGGGATGGGGGGCGCCCGAGCCGGTGAGACCGCCGCCCGACTCGCGGCGGCGGCGCTCGAGGAGGTCGGCAGGGGTGCGACGGGCGAGGACGCACTGGTGGCGCTCATCGTCGAGGCGAACCGCCGGATCTGGGAGCAGGCGCTCGCCGACCCGTCCAAGGCAGGGATGGGAACGACCGTCACGGCCGCGCTCGTGGACTCGCACGCCGGGACGGTCGCCATCGGCCACGTCGGCGACTCCCGCGCGTACCGCGTCCGGGACGGTGTCCTCGAGCAGCTCACGACGGACCACTCACTCGTCGCGGAGCTCGTCTCGAGCGGGGTCCTCACGCAGGAGGAGGCGGAGCGCCATCCACAACGGTCGGCGATCACGCGAGCGCTCGGGACGGAGCCCGCGGTGGACGTCGAGGCGTTCACGGTCGCGCTGCAGCCTCGTGACCTCTTCCTCATCTGCTCCGACGGCCTGCCGACCATGGTGAGCGACGAGGAGGTGGCTTCCACGATCGCGGCGGCGGGAGGCGACCCCTCGGCCGCGGCCGAGGCGCTCGTCTCGGCCGCGAACAGCCGGGGCGGGGAGGACAACGTCACCGTCGTTCTCTTCGAGCTCGAGGAGGGAGACGAGCCCGCGGAGCCCGAGCCGACAGCGCCGGCAGCACCCTCCGACCACCAAGCACTGGCGGATCTCGCCGAGCCAGAAGGCGCGGTGGACCAGCCGCCTGTCGACGGCGTCAGGACCCACGGAGCCGGTGCAGGCGGGCGGCTCCCCGCGCTCCTTCTCGTGGTCGCGATCGCCGTCGTCGCGGCGCTGGCCCTGTACTGGGGCCTGGGCAGGTGAGCAACAGAGGCCGCGAGCTCGCCGGGCTCGTCCTCGCCGGGGCGATCGGGACGGTCGCGCTGACGACCGTCGTCCTCGCACAGGACGTGACCGTCCCTGCCCGGGCGGTCACGTGGGGCGCGGTCTTCCTCGGTCTCTACCTGGCCGCGCACGTCGTCGTCCGGAGGACGGTCCCGTACGCGGACGGGGCCCTCCTGCCGCTGACGGCCGTGCTCACCGCGTTCGGCCTCGTGACCATCTACCGCCTCGACGAGGCCGACGCGACGCGCCAGGCCGCCTGGGTCGCGGTCGGCGTCGGCGCACTCGCGGGGACGCTCCTCTGGCTTCGACACGACTACCGGGTGCTCGAGCAGTACCGCTACCTGTTCGGCGTCGCGGCGGTCGCGCTCCTCCTGCTCCCGTCCGTCCCAGGGCTCGGAGCGCGCGTCAACGGCGCCCGCCTCTGGGTCGATCTCGGCGTCATCTCGTTCCAGCCGGGGGAGCTCGCGAAGATCTGCCTCATCGTCTTCCTGGCGGCCTACCTGCGGGAGAAGCGCGAGGTGCTCGCCCAGGGCCGCCTGAAGGACCTCGGCCCGCTCCTCGCGATCTGGGGCGCCGCGATGCTCGTGATCGTCCAGACGAACGACCTCGGCAGCGCGCTCCTCACCTTCGGGATCTTCCTCGCGATGCTCTACGTCGCCACCGGGCGGGCGCTGTACGTCGCCGGCGGCCTGGCGCTCTTCGTCGGCGGCGCCGCGGTCCTCTACAACGCGATCGGCCACGTGCAGGAGCGCGTGACGATCTGGCTCCGGCCGTGGACCGACGAGAAGGTGTACTGCGCGCTCAACGGCCGCCTCGAGCTGCGCCAGGACTGCGCCTCCTACCAGCTCGTCAAGAGCCTCTACTCGATCGGGAACGGCGGCTTCTGGGGCACCGGCCTCGGCGAGGGCACGTTCAACTCGACCGACGGCTCCCCGCTGATCCCGTACCTGCGCACCGACTTCATCTTCTCGGCGATCGCGCAGGAGCTCGGGCTCGTCGGCGCTGCCGCCCTGCTCCTCGTGTTCATGCTCTTCGTCGTGCGCGGGATGCGCACCGCCCTGCTGGCGCAGGACGGCTTCTCGAAGCTCCTGGCCGCAGGGCTGACCTTCGGCTTTGCGCTCCAGACGTTCATCATCGTCGGAGGGGTGCTGCGCGTCGTGCCGCTCACCGGCATCACGCTCCCCTTCGTCTCCTACGGCGGCACGAGCATCGTCGCCAACTTCCTCCTCCTCGCCGGGCTGCTGCTCGTCTCCAACCGCGCGAACGCGCTCGGGCGCTGAATGAACCACCGGATCGTCCGCCTCACCTACGTCGCGATCGGGCTCGTCACCGTGCTCGTGGTCATGAGCACCTACTGGCAGACATGGGCCTCGGCCGAGCTCGCGGCGAAACAGGACAACGCCATCCGGCGCGTCGCCGAGTTCACCGTCGATCGCGGCCTCATCTTCGCCTTCGAGCCCCGCAAGCGGCTCGCGCGGAACGTCGAGCGGGAGGTCGACGGCAAGACGCTCTACTTCCGCCGGTACCCGTACGGCCCACTCGCGGCGCACGTCGTCGGCTACTCGACCGCCGCGCGGTCGCGGACAGGCCTGGAGCGGTCGCTCAACGACTACCTGACCGCATCGAACGCGAGCCTGAGCACGGTGGTCGACAAGGCGCTCGACGAGCTCCGCGGAAAGCCGATCGAGGGGAACAACGTCCTCACGACGCTCGACCTCGGGGCGCAGGAGGTCGCGCTGGAGCAGCTCGGCCGGACCTGCGGCGCCGTCGTGGCGCTCGACCCGCGCACCGGACGGGTGAAGGTGATGGCGAGCTCTCCGAGCTTCGACCCGAACCTCGTCGAGGACCGCTTCGGCGAGATCTCGAAGATCACGGCCGACTGCGAGCCTGCCGCGCCGCTCCTCAACCGCGCCAGCGCGGGCCTCTACGTCCCCGGCTCGACGTTCAAGGTGATCACCGCCTCCGCCGCGCTCGAGTCCGGCAAGTTCACGCCCGACTCCTCGTTCTACGACCCGGGGTACTGCAAGGTCTACGGCAAGCGCGTGAACAACTTCGACACCACGCGCCCGTTCGGGACGATCAGCCTCCGCGAGGCACTCGTCAACTCCGTCAACTCCGTCTTCTGCAACATCGGCAAGGCGCTGGGGGCGAGGAAGATCCTCGACATGGCCAAGCGCTTCGGCTTCTACGAGCGCCCGCCGCTCGAGACGCCCGAGGACGAGCGGCTGCCGAGCGGTCTCTACGAGAAGGGGCGCCTCTACTACCCCGCGCAGGATCCGGACGTCGATGCGGGACGCATGGCGTTCGGGCAGGAGCGGATGCTCGTGACGGCGCTCCAGAACGCCATGGTCGCGGGCACGATCGGCGTCGGCGGCAGGCTCATGGAGCCGCACGTCGTGGACGAGATCGTCGCGCCCGGCGGCAGGGTGATCGAGCGGCAGCGACCACGGCTCATCCGCAGGGCCGTGAGCAAGGAGACGGCCGACGCGGTCGCCGAGATGATGCGCCTTGCGGTCGAGCGCGGAACCGGCACGGCTGCGCAGATCTACGACTACTCGATCGGCGGCAAGACCGGGACCGGCGAGACGGGCATCCCGGGCTCGAACACGACGTGGTTCATCGCCTTCGCGGGCGAGGGCGAGGGGGAGCCGGCGGAGCTCGCGATCGCGGTCGTACTGCAGAACCAGAGCGGCACCGGGGGCTCGACGGCGGCCCCGATCGCCCGCGCGGTCATGCAGGCAATCCTGCAGGGCACGGAGAATCCCTAACCTCTACGCACGATGGCGACCCAGGACACCCTCTCCGGAACCCTCTTCGCCGGGCGCTACCGCATCTCGCGGAAGCTCGGAGGCGGTGGCATGGCCGACGTCTACCTCGCGGAGGACCAGGAGCTCGGACGCCGCGTTGCGATCAAGATGCTCCACGGGCGCTACGCCAACGACGAGCAGTTCGTGGAGCGGTTCCGGCGCGAGGCCACGCACGCCGCAGGCCTCTCCCATCCGAACATCGTCTCGATCTTCGACCGGGGCGAGGCCGACGGCTCCTACTTCATCGTCATGGAGTACGTCGAGGGCCGGACGCTGAAGGAGCTCATCCGCTCGCGCGGCCCCTGCCCGGTACCGGTCGCGATCGCGTACACGCGCCAGCTCCTCTCGGCGCTCCGCTACGCACACCGGAGCGGCGTCGTGCATCGCGACATCAAGCCGCACAACGTCATCGTCGATCCCGAGGGGGTCGTGAAGGTCACGGACTTCGGCATCGCGCGCGCCGGAGCGAGCCAGATGACGGAGGAGGGCGCGATCATCGGGACCGCGCAGTACCTCTCGCCAGAGCAGGCGCGCGGCGCACCGGTGGACCAGACGTCCGACCTCTACTCGGCCGGGATCGTCCTCTACGAGCTCCTCACCGGCGAGGTGCCGTTCACCGGCGACAGCCCGGTCGAGATCGCGATGAAGCACCTCACCGAGGTGCCACCGCGGCCGTCGGCGCTCCGCCCGGAGGTCCCGGAGGACCTCGACCTCGTCGTCGTGCACGCGATGGCGAAGGAGCCGGCGGACCGGTACCAGTCCGCAGCGGCCATGGATGCCGACCTCGAGAACGTGGCCCGGGGCGGGCACGTCGCCGCGGACACGGCCGACGCGGCGACGATGGTGCTCGCAGGGGAGCACGCGCTCGACGCGACCGCGGCGACGATGGCGATCCGGCGCGCTGCTTCGGGAGCGACGTCGCCGACGTACGAGCCACCCTCCCGGAGCCGGCCGGTCTGGCCGTGGCTCGTCGGTGCGGGCGCTCTCATCGCGGTCCTCGTCGGCGGCTGGTTCGCCTGGAGCTCGATCCAGAGCCAGCTCGACGAGTCCGCCTCGGTCGCGGTCCCGTACGTCGTCGGCCTGCAGGAGACGCAGGCCTCCAACCTGATCACCGAGAAGGACCTCGTCCCGCGCGTCCGGCGCGTCCCGAACTCGGACGTCGAGGAGGGCTTCGTCTTCCAGCAGAACCCGACCGAGGGAACGCGCGTGGACAAGGAGACGGTGATCCTGATCGACGTCTCCTCCGGCAAGCCCGAGGTGACGATCCCGAGCGTCGTCGGCCAGAGCGTGGAGGACGCCGTCGCCGAGCTGACGCAGGCCGGCCTCGACGCGCAGGTCGTGGAGGTGAACTCGGACAAGGACGAGGGGACCGTGACCGCGCAGTTCCCGCTGGCGGGCACCATGGTCGTCGAGGGCACCCAGGTCCGCATCAACGTCTCCAAGGGCCCGAAGCCGGTGACCGTGCCCAACGTCGTGGGCCTTCCGTACGACCAGGCGGCGAGCGAGCTCCGAAGCCAGGGCTTCGGCGTCTCCCGCATCGACGTGGACTCCGAGCTCGCGGCTGGAATCGTCGTGAACCAGGAGCCCGGCGGCGGCACCGAGAGCTCGAAGGGCACGACGGTCACCCTCTCGGTCTCCAAGGGCCCCTCCACCTCGGCCGTGCCCGACGTCACGACGCAGGACGTGAGCATCGCGCAGACGACCCTCGAGGCGGCCGGGTTCCGGACGCGGGTCGTGCTCGAGGACGTGGACGACCCGACGCTCGAGGGCATCGTCATCTCGCAGGATCCCGTCGGGGGGACGCAGGCGAGGCCGAACACGCTGATCACGCTCTTCGTCGGCCGCTACGTCGAGCCGACGACACCCACCCCGTGACGCCCCGCGTGCGGGTCGCGGTCCTCGCCGGCGGCCGCTCGAGCGAGCACGAGATCTCGCTCGCGTCCGCCCGCTCGGTGGTGGACGCGCTCGACCCGGCGCGGTACGAGGCGGTCCTCGTCGGCATCGCCCGCGACGGCCGCTGGGAGGTCGCGGCGGGCGCGCAGCCGCTGCCGGCACCGTCCAACGCCGGGGAGTCGACCGAGACCCTACCCGTGCTTTCCGACTCCGCACCGGCCGCAGTCGTCGGCGCGGTGGACGTCGTCATCCCGGTGCTGCACGGCCCGTTCGGCGAGGACGGCACGGTCCAGGGCCTCCTCGAGCTGGCGGGAGTGCCCTACGTCGGCGCCGGCGTCGCCGCGTCGGCGCTGTGCATGGACAAGGATCTCTGCAAGGCCGTCCTCCGCGACCGCGGGATCCCGGTCGCGCGCAACGTGACACTGCGGGACGGCGACCCGCTCGAGCACCCGTTTCCGTACCCGGTCTTCGTGAAGCCGGCGCGCCTCGGCTCCTCGGTCGGGATCTCCAAGGTGCACGACGAGAGCGAGCTCGGGGCGGCCGTCGAGCTCGCGCGCAGGCACGACGACAAGGTCCTGGTGGAGGAGCTCGTCGAGGGCGTGGAGGTCGAGTGTGGAGTCCTCGGCAACCGCGATCCCGTCGCGTCGGAGGTCGGCGAGATCGTCGCCCACGCGGAGTGGTACGACTACTCGGCGAAGTACGACGAGGGTGGGATGGACCTCGTGGTCCCGGCTCGCGTCGCGCCGGAGACCCGACAGCGCGTGCGGGAGGTCGCGATCGAGTCGTTCGTCGCGACCGAGTGCGAGGGCATGGCCCGCATCGACTTCTTCGCCCGCCCGGACGGCGAGGTCGTGGTGAACGAGATCAACACGATTCCCGGGTTCACCGCGACGAGCGTCTACGCCAAGCTGTTCGAGGCGTCCGGCGTCCCCTACGCGGAGCTCCTCGACCGGCTGATCGAGCTCGCGCTCGAGCGTCACGAGCGGCGCTCACGGCTCGTCTACTAGCTAGACGTCGTCTGCAGGCAGCCGCTCGGCGACCGCAGCGAGGACCTTGATCGCGATCTCGGGCGTCCGCTTGACGAGGCCGCGGAAGTCACGATCGGCGACGACGAGCGCGCGGGTGGGGGACGTCGTCGTCACCGTCGCGACCCGCGGCCGGTCGCACACGAGCGCGATCTCGCCGAAGAAGTCGCCGCTCGTGCGCGTGGCCAGGGGCTTTCCCTTGCGCGTGACGTCGGCCGTCCCCTCCAGGAGGATGAAGAACTCGCGGCCGCGGTCGCCCTCGCGGATCAGCACCCTGCCGGCACGGAAGTCGATCTCGTCCGCGATCGACGCCACCTGCGCGAGCTCTCGCTTCGACAGGCCCGCAAAGAGCGGCACGCCCCCGATCACCTTGACCTTCGCGTCCGCGCGGAGCCGGAGAGCCACGCGGGTGAGTCTACGCCCGTGCTCGCGGGCCTGTAAAGCTCAGCCGAGGACGCTCGCGAGCGCATCCTCCCACGCGTCGAGCGCCTCGTCGAGCTCGGCGTCGGCGATCGTGAGGGGGCAGAGCACGCGAATGCAGTTCCCGAAGACGCCTGCCTTGAGCAGGATCACGCCCCGCTGCAGGGCAGCCTCGACGACCGCCTCGACGAGCTCGGGCGCAGGCGTCCTCTCGTCGGGGTCGCGCACGAGCTCGACGGCGAGCATCGCACCGAGCCCCCGGACGTCCCCGATGCTCGCCCAGCGCGCCTGCCAGGCCTGCATGCGCGCGCGGATCACGTCCCCCACGACGTTCGCACGGGCGACGAGCTGCTCCTCGGCGAACACGTCGAGGACCGCGATCGCGGCGGCAAGCGCCACGGGGTTCCCGATGAAGGTGCCGCCGATGGCCCCCGGGTGTGGCCCGTCCATGATCTCCGCGCGCCCGATCACGCCCGACAGGGGGAGGCCGCCGGCGAGCGACTTGGCGACGACCAGCAGGTCCGGCTCGACCTCGAAGTGCTCCATCGCGAACATCCGGCCGGTGCGACCGAAGCCCGACTGCACCTCGTCCGCCACGAGCACGATGCCGTGCTCGTCGCAGATGCGCCGGAGCCCGTGCACGAAGTCGGGGTGAGCGGGGATGAAGCCGCCCTCGCCCTGCTGCGGCTCGAACACGATCGCCGCCACGTGGTCGGCGCTGACGTGGGTCGTGAGCATGCGCTCGAGGGCGGCGAGCGCGGCCGCCGCGTCGGGGCCCCGGTAGGCGTTCGGGAACGGCGCGCGGTACACCTCGGGAGCGAACGGGCCCAGCCCGGTCTTGTACGGATGCGTCTTCGACGTCATCGTCAGCGCCAGCCACGTACGGCCGTGGAAGCCGCCGTCGAAGGCGATGACCGCCTGGCGCCCGGTGTGGAGGCGCGCGAGCTTGACGGCGTTCTCGACCGCCTCCGTGCCCGCGTTGAAGAACGCGGCGCGCGTGTCGCCGGAGATGGGGACGAGCTCGCAGAGGCGCTCGGCCAGCTCGACGTACAGCTCGTAGGCGACGACGGTGAAGTCCGTGTGGAGGAAGCGATCGGCCTGCTCGTGGACCGCCTGCACGACCCGCGGGTGGTTGTGGCCCACGTTCATGACTCCGACACCGCCGACGAAGTCGACGAACGTGTTGCCGTCGACGTCGGTGATCGTCGCCCCCTGCGCGTCGGCCGCGAAGACCGGCTCGTGCACCCGCAACGGCCCCGCCACGGCGCGGCCCTCGCGGTCGAGGATCTCTCGCGTGCGGGGGCCCGGGATCTCGGTCCGCAACTCGATGACACGTGTCGCCGCCACCGCTCTCAGCCTAGATGATCCGCTGGCGGGTGCCGGCTAGTAGCCGGAGCGCGTGTCGTAGCGGCTCTTCGCCGCGCGTGCGCTCCAGGACGCGAGGTCCACGAACACGGCGAGCCCGATCACGATCCACTCCGCGCCGTCGACGCCCACGACCGGCGACCACATGAGCGCGTACATGATCCCCGTCCAGGGCAGGAAGATCAGCAGGAGGAGCGGCCAGATCCACGAGCTGAACGCCAGGTCCACCCGGTCTCCGAAGATCCACATGAGCGCGAACGCGACCCGGGGGGCGAAGAGCGCGAGGATGAAGACGAGGCACACGGCGCGAGCAGTCTCTCGCGTCGGAGGCTTCGAGTCAACAGGCGCTCACCGCACGTGGGCGAGAGCGCGCGTCGCTCGTGCCCCGCCCGTTCGGCTCAGGGGCCCGACAGCGCCCCGTCCGTGTACACGCCCTCGGGGTTCCAGAGGAGATACCCCTTGGCGCCCACCCTGCGGCCCGCGTCGATCTGCGCCTGAACCTTCCCGAGATCGTACGGCGTCGTGAAGCTGAAGTCCTGGACCCACGGGACGAGCAGCGTGTCGGTCCCCCGCAGGCGCGTCTGGAAGCGCTTCAGGGCACGCGCGACGGTCTCGCCGGGCGTGCTTCCGGGGTCCGCGATCCCGAGCTCGCCGGCGCCGAAGAGCGAGGGGTAGGTCATCGCGTAGATCGCGTCCACGTAGGGCGCCATGAGGCGGGGCAGCTGCCCGATCCCGAGATCGCGCGCGGCCGAGAGGCCGAAGACGGCGGCTCCCACCCGGACGCGGTACGGCCGGAGCCGCTTCGACGCGTACCGGAGGAAGGCGGGCACCGCCTCGCGCTTCTTCAGTCCCGTCCGGTTCCGGTAGACCGCGCTCTCGACGTCGCCGTCGGAGGGGAAGCGGACGTAGTCGAACATGATCTCGTCGAAGCCCGCCCGCGCTGCGGCGACCGCGAGCTCGACGTTGTAGTCCCACACGCGGCGGTCGTAAGGGTTGACCCACCCGAGCCCTGCGGAGTCCTCCCAGACCGATCCGTCGCTCCGCCGGATCGCGAGGTCCGGCCGTGCGTGTGAGAGGACGGGGTCCTCGAAGACGACGATGCGCCCGATCAGGTAGACGCCCCGCTCGTGCGCACGCCGGGCGACCGCGCGGGCGTCGTAGTGGTCACGAGCAGCGCCGCTCCTCACCGCGAGCGGCACCGACCTCGGCACGAACCCCACCTCGCCGCGCTCGTCCTTGACGTCGAGCTCGAGCGCCGTGAGGCCGTCTTCCTCGAGGTCGAGGTACTCGTCGAGCTTGCCCGGAAGCGATGCGAGCGCCGCCGTCACGTGCACGCCGCGCAGCTCGATCGGGAGCGCACGCACGCCCGACGCCGGCGAAGCGGGCAGCGTCGTGAGGTCGATCGTCTCCGGACGTCGCGGCCCTCCTCCCATCCAGTTCGCTCCGACGCCCAGGAACGCGACCACCGCGAGCAGCACGCCGATGAGAGCGCCGCGCCGCAGGCGCTTTCGTCGCCTGCTGGCAGCCCGACGCTCGCGAAAGCGCTCGTTCGGGTCGACGGGTGGGAACAGCATCGACACCGGAGCGTGGACCTTAGCGCAGCTGCGGCGCAGAATCGGCCCTCGCGGGTCGTGCACGGCACCCGGCGTAGAATCGCGCGGTGGTCCTCTCCGACCGAACCATTCGCCGGCTCGTCGCCGAGGGGCGCATCGGGATCGACCCGTTCGACCCCGGGCTCATGCAGCCGTCCAGCCTCGACGTGCGCGTCGACCGCTACTTCCGCGTGTTCAGGAACTCGCGCTACCCGTACATCGACGTGAAGTCCGCCCAGGAGGAGCTCACCGAGCTGGTCGAGGTCGCGGGCGCCGAGGCGTTCATCCTCCACCCCGGCGAGTTCGTCCTCGGCTCGACGCTCGAGCGCGTCACGCTTCCGGACGACCTCGTCGCCCGACTGGAGGGGAAGGCGCTCGCGCTCGAGACCGAGGTCCCCACACCCAGCGGTTGGCGCCTCATGGAGGAGCTCAGGCCGGGCGATCTGGTCTTCGACGAGTCAGGAAGCCCCACGCTGGTCACGGCCGCAACCGGGCCGATGATGGATCATCCGTGTCGAGAGGTCGTCTTCTCCGACGGAACGTCGATGATCTGCGACGCATCCCACCAGTGGTTGACGAGCGACAAGAACGGGCGGCGACACGGCAAGAGGCGCGAGCGCATCGTGACGACGGCCGAGATCGAGCAGTCGCTCTTGGTGCGGGGCGAGCGCAATCACCAGATTCGACTCGCCGCTCCCGTTCGCTACCCGGAGCGAAGGCTGCCCGTTCACCCGTACGTGCTCGGGGCCTGGATCGGAGACGGTACGAGCACAAAGGCCGAGGTCACGTGCGCCGACGACGAGATCCTGCGGGAGATCGCGCGGTGCGGGTACGCGGTCGCCGGCCAGCGAACGCGGCCCCTCGCGTACCGCATCGGCGGAGTTGGGCACTCTCGTGACCGGCTGACGGGGAGAATGACCCTGAACGACTCGCTGTCCAGCACGCTGCGCTGGACGGGCCTGCTCGGTCAGAAGGTCATTCCCGACGACTACCTCCTCGGATCCATCGATCAGCGGGAGGCGCTTCTCGCCGGGCTCATGGACACCGACGGCTACGTGGACGAGCTCGGTCGGTGCGAGCTCGCCACGATCGACGAAGGGCTCGCTCTCCAGTACTGCGAGCTCGTCGCGAGCCTCGGATTCCGACCCACGCTCGCCCGGAAGCGAGCGCTGCTCGACGGCCGCGACTGCGGGCCGAGGTACGAGGTGCAGTTCACTCCGCACCGTCCGGTCTTCCGGCTCAAGCGGAAGCTCCGGCGCCAGAAGCGGTCCGGACGGTTTCACCTGTTCCGCGCCATCAGCGACGTTCGCCCGGTGCCGTCCGTGCCCGTCTGCTGCATCCAGGTCGCGGCGCCGAGCGGGCTCTTCCTGGCCACGCGCGCGTACATCCCGACGCACAACAGCAGCCTCGGCAGGCTCGGGCTGCTCATCCACTCGACCGCGGGGTTCATCGATCCCGGCTGGGACGGCCACGTGACGCTCGAGCTCTCGAACGTCGCCAACCTCCCGATCACGATCTACCCGGAGATGAAGATCGGCCAGCTCTCCTTCGTCCGGCTCACCGAGCCGGCGGAGCGGCCGTACGGGTCGGCCGGTATCGGCTCCAAGTACCAGGGGCAGCGCGGGCCGACGCCGAGCCGCTACTGGCAGAACTTCGAGACGTAGCTCAGTCCGGCCCGACGCAGTCGAGCGGCTCGCCGGCATCGACTCGCGCGAGCAACCGGGTGAGCTCCACCAGCTCCGGCGCGGAGTAGCGCGACGTGAAGTACTCCTCGATCTGCGCGACGTGGCTCTCGGACGCCGCACGCTGCTTCGCGAGCCCGGCATCGGTCAGGACCGCGTACACGACGCGGCGATCGGAGTCACACGAGCCGCGCTCGACGTAGCCGCTCCGCTCGAGCCCGTCCAGGAGGCGGGTGATGCCGGAGGCCGTCAGCAGCACCTCCCCGGCGAGGTCGACGCGCCGCATCCGCCGCTCGGGGGCGCGGGCCAGGCGGAGCAGCACCTCGTAGTCCGAGACGGTGAGGCCGTGATCCGCCGTCAGCTGGGCGCTCAGCTGCCGCGTCGCCCGCGCGTGCGCCCGGATGAGCGCGACGAAGAGATCGGTCGCCTGCTCCGTAGCAGTCGCTTGCTTACTCAACACTTGACTCATCAGCTTTCTCCGTGTACAGTTGTTTGCGTACTCAATAATAGCGGCCACAAAGGAGAACGCAATGTCCATCCTCGCAGAGCGCTCGGCCACCGCCATCCCCGCCGGAACCTGGTCGATCGACCCGTCCCACTCGACGGTCGAGTTCAGGATCAAGCACCTCGGCCTCGCGACCGTGAAGGGGCGCGCACCCGTCGTGAGCGGGACGATCGTCGGCGGCGAGGACCCGTCGATCGTGGGCACCGTGGACGTCGCGAGCATCACCACGTTCGACGAGACGCGCGACGAGCACCTGCGCTCGCCCGACTTCTTCGACGCCTCTCGGCATCCCGAGCTCTCGTTCGCATCGACGACGGTGAGGCAGGACGGGGAGGAGCTCGTCGCTCCGGGCCTCCTCACGATCAGGGGCGTCTCGAAGCCGGTGACCCTGCGCGGCAGGCTCGTGGGAACCGAGACCGACCCCTGGGGCACGGAGCGGATCGGGGTCGACTTCGAGACCACGATCGACCGCACCGACTGGGGCCTCACCTGGAACGCCCCCCTTCCCGGCGGCGGCTTCCTCCTGCCGGACGACGTCACCCTCTCCGCGAGCTTCTCGGCGGTGAAGGCGAGCTGACATGCGCGTCCTCGCGATCAGCGGCAGCCTGCGGGCGGGGTCGTACAACGCGGCCCTGGCCCGCGCGGCGGTCGGAGCGGCGCCGGCCGGGCTCGAGATCGAGCTGTACGACGGGCTCGGCTCGCTGCCTCCGTTCGACGAGGACACGGACACCGCGGGCCCCCCGGCGTCTGCCAGGGAGCTGAGGGACCGGATCGCGGACGCGGACGCGCTGCTCGTGGTCACCCCCGAGTACAACGGGTCCATTCCGGGCGTCCTGAAGAACGCGATCGACTGGGCCTCCCGGCCCAAGGCCGAGGCCGCGCTCCGCGGGAAGACCGTGGCGGTCGCGGGTGCGAGCACGGGTCAGTACGGAGCGCTGTGGGCGATCCAGGACCTGCGCCGGGTCCTCGGGATCGCCGGCGCGCGGGTGATCGAGGGCGAGGTCTCGGTCCCACGCGTGCACACGCTCGTCGACGGGACGGGCGAGCTCGCGAGCAGCCAGGTCGAGCAACGCCTCGGATCGTTGCTCGACGCCC
Source organism: uncultured Gaiellales bacterium (assembly GCA_964569165.1). GTDB lineage: Bacteria > Actinomycetota > Thermoleophilia > Gaiellales > Gaiellaceae > GMQP-bins7. Next base: position 7,095 of record CAZMUG010000007.1, on the reverse strand, counting down.
TCGTGGAGGAAGCCGTCCTTCAGCCGATCGCGGCCTAGGAACGCCGAGGGGCCGCGCCGGCGCAGTGCCGGGGCGGCCCCTCTCGACGGATACCAGCGCTGGATTTGGTAGAGGCGCTTCCGGCGCATCCCGAACCGGGACGGCGCGGCGCTGACTGCGAGCCCCCTACGCTGGCTAGGCGATTCCCGGTGGTCCCGGGGGCACGCCTCTACCCGCTGGCACCTCCACTGCCGGAACTGTCGTCTGCCAAGCCGGACCACCTCCTTTCCGCGGTAGCGGGAGCATAGACATCGCCGGCGGATGGAGAGAAGGCCGAGACTCGCTCGATGAGCTCGGCGGCGGAGCCGAGGATGCGCAGCTCGTCGGAGGAGAGACCGGTGAGGAGGTCCAGCACCTCGCCGACGCGCCGGTGCCTGCCTTCTTCCAACACCCGGCGGCCGGCCGGTGTCGCGTGGGCCACGACCGAGCGGCCGTCCCGGCTGCTGGGCTCTCTCAACACGAGCCCGTCCCGCTCGAGCCCGCTGAGGAGCCGGCTCATCGTCGGTGCCGAGACCTGCTCGGCGCGCGCCAGCTGGCCGACGGTCCGCGGCCCGCCGAACACGAGGACCGAGAGGGCCGAGAGGCGCGCGGCCGAGAGCCCGCTCTCGTCGTCGACGCGACGTACGCGTCTGAGAAGGTGGATCGCGGCGGAGTGGAGGGCCGAGGCGACCTCGAGTGGGTCGGGGGTTGACGTCATATCCTTAGCTCTGCTACATATCTCCTTAGCCCCGCTAACTATATCGCGAGGAGGATGGGATGGCAGTCATCTCCGGAATCGGTCAGATCGCGATCGCCACGAAGGACGTCGGCCGGTCGCTCGCGTTCTACCGGGACGCTCTCGGCCTCGAGTTCCTGTTCGAGGCCGGGCCGCTCGCCTTCCTTCGGTGCGGAGACGTTCGCCTCATGCTGTCCTCGCCCGAGACCGCCGAGCTCGACCACCCGAGCTCCGTCCTCTACTTTCGCGTCGACGACATCCACGACGCGAGGGCCGAGCTCCTCGAGCGCGGCGTCCCGTTCGACGACGAGCCGCACCTGATCGCTCGCATGCCCGACCACGAGCTGTGGATGACCTTCTTTCGCGACCCCGACGGAAACCTCCATGGGCTCATGAGCGAGGTGCGCTGAGGCTCAGGCGAGCGCGACCGTGAGCTCGAGCCCGCGGTCGAGCGGCACCGTGACGCTCGAGAGCGTCGGATCGGCCTGGCGTGCTGCCGAGTACGCGCCCAGCGCCTCGGCGTGCGAGAGCACGTTGTCGGCGACGACGAGCGCGCCCGGCTCGAGGAGCGGGCGGAAGAGCCCGAACGCCGTCTCGTAGTCGCCCTTCTCGGCATCGAGGAACACGAGGTCGAAGACGTCCGCGGCCGACCTGAGCGTCTCGAGCGCATCACCCTCCACCAGCTCTGCCCACTCGTCCAGGCCCGCTTCGGCGATGTTCGCGCGCCAGGCGGCGCACTTCGCCGGATCCTGCTCGAGCGACGTCACCCGCCCGCCCAGCACGCGGGCTCCGGCTGCGAGCCAGATCGTCGAGTACCCGCGCGAGCCACCGATCTCCAGGATCTCGATGCCGGCCTGGGAAGCCGCGAGCGCGAACAGGAAGCGGCCGGTCGTCGCCTCGACCTGACGGGACCGGAGCTCGATCGGGAGCCCGGCTTCCCGCTCGGCGCGGTCCTCCTCCTCGAGCCGGGCGAGCACGGCGAGCACCTGCTCGTCGAGCATCAGTCCGACACCTCGACCACGACCATGCCGTCGTCGCGCACGCTCACCGGAAACGTCTCGACGGGGAGGAAGGCCGGCAGGGTCAGCGGGATCCCGGTCTCGATGTCGAAGCGCGAGCCGTGCCGTGGGCAGATCACGACGCACGAGCCCGGCTCCCAGTCACCCTCGCACAACGGCCCGTCGTCGTGCGAGCAGCGATCCTCGATCGCGAGCAGCCGACCTCCGCAGTTGAAGACGCCGATCTTCTGCGTCCCCACCGGCACCAGGCGCATCGTCCCGGGCCCGAGCTCCTCGAGCGGCGCGACCTCGACGCCTCGGCTCACTCGAGGACGAGCTCCCGGGCGGACGTGCCCCACTCCTCCGGGAGCGGCGTGCCGCGCGCCTTGTGCAGCGCGAGCTTGAGCACACCCAGCCCCAGGATCGCGCACTTGAGCCGCACGGGCGTGAGCGGGATCCCGAGCTCGTCGAGCAGCTCCTCCTTCGGCATCGCCGCCACGTCGGCGGCGGTGCGCCCCTTCACGAGCTCCCCGAGCATGGACATCGCCGCCTGGCTGATCGCGCACCCGCGGCCGTCGAACCCGACCTCCTGGATGACGTCGTTCTCGTCCAGCCGGAGCGAGACGGCGAGCTCGTCGCCGCAGAGCGGGTTCTGGCCCTCCGCCAGCGCGTCGGCGGGGTCGAGCAGCCCGTGGTTTCGCGGGCTCTTGTAGTGGTCGAGGATGAGCTCTCGGTAGAGCTGATCGAACTCGCTCACGCCGCCTGACACCTCTCGCCCGGCGGAGCCGGGCTCGGCCGGTGGCCGACGGCAGCTTCGTGCCCTGCTCCCCTCATCCGAGGGCCTTCTTCGCCTTCTCGAGGCCGGCCACGAGCCTGTCGACCTCCTCCGGGATCGAGTACAGGTAGAAGCTCGCGCGAACCGTCGCCGCGACGCCCAGCTTCGTCAGCAGCGGCTGCGTGCAGTGGTGCCCCGCTCGCACCGCAACGCCCTCCCAGTCGAGGAGCTGCGCGACGTCGTGGGGGTGCACGCCGGCGACGTTCAGCGAGACGATCCCCGCGCGCCGTTCCGGAGCCGGGCCGTACGTCTCTACCCAGGGCAGCTCCGAGAGGCGCTCGAGCGCGTACTCGACGAGCGACCGCTCGTGCTGCTCGATCGCCTCGAGGCCCACCTCGGTGACGTAGTCCACGGCTGCCCCGAACCCCACCGCCTCGGCGATCGCAGGCGTCCCCGCCTCGAACTTGTACGGAAGCTCGTTCCACGTGGTCCGCTCCAGGGAGACCGAGCGGATCATCTCCCCACCCAGGTTGAACGGCGACATCGCCTCGAGCAGCTCACGGCGTCCCCAGAGCGCACCGGAGCCGCTCGGGCCGCACAGCTTGTGCGCCGACACGGCAAGGAAGTCGCAACCGAGCTCCTGGACGTCCACCGGCCGGTGCGGTGCGGCCTGGGCGGCGTCGACGACCATGATCGCGCCGCGCTCGTGGGCCCAGCGAGCGAGACGCTGGACGGGATTCACGGTGCCGAGCGTGTTGGACACGTAGTTGCAGGCCACGACCTTCACGGAGCCGGCGCGCTCGATCTCCTCGAGCGCCTCGAGCTCGAGCTCGCCGACCGCGTCGATCGGGATCGCCCGGAAGGTCGCTCCCGTGCGGCCCGCGACGTACTGCCACGGGACGAAGCTCGAGTGGTGCTCGAGCTCCGTGACGACGACGACGTCGCCGGGCCCGAGGTTGTCGAGCCCCCACGCGTACGCGACGAGGTTCAGAGCCTCCGTGGCGCTCCTCGTGAACACGACCTCGCGCTCGGAGGGTGCGTTGAGGAAGCCGGCCACCTTGGTGCGCGCATCCTCGTAGCCCGCCGTCGCCCGCTCCGCAAGCCGGTACACGCCGCGATGCACGTTCGCGTACGAGTGCTCGTAGAAGTCGCGCATCGCGTCCAGGACCTGGCGCGGCTTCTGCGTCGAGGCTGCAGAGTCGAGGAACGCGACGGGCCTCCCGTTGACGAGCTCGTCGAACACCGCAAAATCCGCCCGAAGGCGGTTCGCATCCAGCGTTCGCTCGGCGGTCACGGCCATGGCCGCATGGTACCCCCGGCCCCCCGGCTCACCCCAGCTCGACGCGGCCGTTCGTCGCGGCGCGCTCGGCAGCGACCCGCACGCGCTCGGCGGCGGCGATCGCCGCGTCGAAGAGCGCGCACACCGCGTGCATCCGGCTTCGCTCCGAGCGATCCAGCAGAAGCCTCAGCTTGTCGTCCGCCGGAAGCTCGACTCTCCCGGCGAGCGCGTACGAGAGCTGCGGCTCACCCGCCCTGGGAGGGTCGACCTCGCTCCCGGTGATCTCGCGGAGCCGCGCGAACTGCTCGAAGGCCCGTTCGATCGCGCCCGCGTCCGCCGGGTCCTCGTCGTCCTCGAGCGGCGACACGACCGCCGTCGAGAAGCTTCGGCCCTCCGTGAGCTCCTCGAGCCGGAACCGGCTGCCGCCCTCGACGAGGACGTTCAGGCGCCCGTCTGGGAACCGCGTGAGCACCTGGGCGACCCGGGCGCGCGTTCCCACGTCCGCGAGCCGGTCGCCGTCCGCGTACACGAGACCGAACTCGGCGTCGGAGTCGAGGCACTCGCCGATGAGCTCCTGGTAGCGCTCCTCGAAGACGTGCAGCGGCACACGCTCCGTCGGGAGCAGGACGATCCCGAGTGGGAAGAGCCCGATCTCGGCCATTCCGGCAGCCTACGCCGCGCCGGTCGTTCGCTCGCGCCGGAGCGCGACGAACTCCCAGAACGAGTCGTTCCCGCGCTCGACGACGCGGAGCCCCTCGGCCTCCGCGGCAGCCAGCAGGCGCGAGGCCGGGTGGACGTAGGTCCGGAACGACCTCCGCATCAGCCACAGACCGGCATTGAGCAGCCGTACACCGGCGCGTGCCCAGACGACGTCCCGTGGGAAGCTCAGGAGGAGCGTCCTGCGGGCCCGCCGAGCGCCGGCGCCGGCGAGCTCGACTCCGTCGGGCGAGCAGCACACGACCCGGTTGAGGATCACGACATCGGCGTCGCCGACCGCGTCGGGGCTCTCGAGCAGGTCCGCGACCCTGAACGAGACACGCCCCTCGAGGCCCTTCTCGCGCGCGAGCTCGTAGGCAGGCTCCTCGTACGCACCCACGAGCTCGACGATCTCTCCGCGCTCGGCGCCGCGCTCCAGGAGCTCGGCCTGGAGCGCCCCGATTCCGCCGCCGATCTCGAGCACCCGGGCCCCGTCGAGCCCGTCTTCCGAGGCGGCCTCGACCAAGCGGCGCGACAGGCTCCCGAGCCCCTTCCTCCTGTAGCCGTCCAGGCTCTTTCGCGCGGCCCCGGGCCCGAACATCTCCTCGACCGGGCCCGCGCGGCAGCAGCGCACGGCGCCTTCAGGACGAGCGCTCGAGCTCGAGCGCGCAGGAGTTGATGCAGTACCGCAGCCCGGTCGGCTCGGGCCCGTCCTCGAAGACGTGGCCGAGGTGGCCGCCACACGTGGCGCACATGACCTCGGTGCGCACCATCCCGTGGCTCCTGTCGGTCTCGGTGACGACGGACTCGAGGGAGGTCGGCTCGAAGAAGCTCGGCCAGCCGCTCCCGGAGTCGAACTTCGTCTCGGACCGGAAGAGCTCGGCGCCGCAGCCGGCGCAGCGGTAGACGCCGTCCGCATGCTCGTCCCAGTACGCGCCCGTGAAGGCCCGCTCGGTGCCCTTCCGGCGGAGGACCTCGTACCGGTCGGGCGTGAGGCGCTCCCGCCACTCCGCGTCGGTGAGCTCGAGCGTGTGGTCCATGCCCCGAGAGTACAGGCGACGCGGCTGGGCGCTCGGTGCATTGCTGAAGCAATGCACCGGCAGCTCATCCCTTCTGCAGCTGGTGCGCTGCTTCAGCAGTGCACCGGCAGTTCATCCCTTCTAGAGCTGGTGCGCTGCTTCAGCAGTGCACCGGCAGTTCATCCCTTCTGCAGCTGGTGCGTTGCTTCAGCGGCGCACCGGCAGCTCATCCCTTCTAGAGCTGGTGCGTTGCTTCAGCAATGCACCGGCAGTTCATCCCTTCTAGAGCCGGTGCGCTCAGGCCTCGGGAATCCGCGCTTCGAGCGCCGCCGCCAGCGCCTCGCGGACCGGCTCGAGCTCCACGCGGTCGAGCATGTCCTGGAAGAAGCCCCGGACGATCAGCCGCTCGGCCTCCGAGCGGGTCAGGCCCCGGGTCATGAGGTAGAAGAGGAGATCCTGGTCGACGCGGCCGAGCGTCGCGCCGTGCGTGCAGCGCACGTCGTTGGCCATGATCTCGAGTCCGGGGATCGAGTCGGCGTGCGCCGTCTTGGAGAGGAGGAGGTTGCGGTTCTCCTGGTAGGCGTTCGTCTTCTGCGCGCCCTCCTCGACCCGGATCATCCCGCGCCAGACGGCTCTCGCGGTGTCGCGCAGGGCGCCCTTGAAGGCGAAGTCGGAGGTCGTGGAGGGAGCCATGTGCTCCTGGAAGGTGTCGTAGTCGAGGTGCTGCGTGCCGTCGGCGAAGTAGGCGCCCGTCACGCGCGAGGTCGCCCCCGGGCCGGCGAGGTCGTTCTGGATGCGGATCTTCCCCTTCGCGGACCCGAAACCGCCCGCCACCCAGTCCAGCTCGGCGTCGCGCTCGACCCGCGCGTGGTGCGAGGCGAAGTGCCAGGTTCCACGCGAGAGGTTCTGCACCGAGACGTACTCGACCCTCGCCGCGTCCTTCACCACCATCTCCACCGCGGCGTTCGTGTAGCCGGACAGCTCGGGCGCGGACGACGCGTACTCCTCGATCAGCGTGAACCGGCTCTGCGGCTCCGCGACGACGAGCAGCCGGAAGAAGAGCGACCCGCCCTCGACCGCATTGGCGATCCGCACGTAGAGCGGCTTCTCGAGCTCGACGCCCTGCGGTACGTGGACGAGCAGGCCGCTCGTCCACATCGCGGCGTTGTGCGCGGCGAACTTCTCGTCCCAGCCGACGAGGGAGTACAGGAGCTCGTGATCCTCGGGCAGCGCCTCGAACCTGACCCCGTCGGGAGCGGACACGATCTCGAGACCGTGCTCCCCGACGGTCGCGGAGCCCGCGACGTCGAGCTCGAGCAGGGTCGGCGGCGCCGCGTGTGCCCCGTTGCCCTCCGCGGTCCACGCCTCCGGGTCGAAGCCCCTGAGGTCGGTGAAGCGCCAGTGCTCGTCCGCGGTCGTCGGCAGCGGCAGCGCCCGGTAGCGCTCGAGGAGCTCAGCTCTCGCCACTCGGTGCGTACCTCCGGTGGAGCATGAGGACGTTGCCGTCCGGGTCGGCGAAGTGCGCCATGTGGCAGACGCCCGTATCGAAGGTCTCGCCGTGGAAGTCGACTCCC
>CAZMUG010000006.1:17802-36986 GCA_964569165.1 uncultured Gaiellales bacterium | reverse complement strand
ACCAGTCGTCGGAGATACGGAAGATGAGCGGCGTGTGGCAGCGCCAGCAGAAGGGGTAGGAGTGCTCGTAGGTCTCGGCGCGGACGAGCAGCCCCCGGTCTCCGAGGTCGCCCACGATCTGGTCGGCGGCCTCGCCGGTGGACATGCCGTGCAGCCAGCCGTACTCGGGGTAGAAGCGCCCGGACTCGTCCACCGGCGTGAGGACGGCCAGGTCGTGCAGGCGCGAGAGCTCGAAGTCCTCGGTGCCGCAGCCCGGCGCGATGTGCACGATTCCCGTCCCGGTCCCCAGGTCGACGTCGTCCCAGGGGATGACCCGGTGCTCGACCTCGGCGCCGGGAGCGAGCGTGTCGAACGGGCCCTGGTAGCGGAGCCCGACGAGCTCCTCCCCCTTGACCCGCTTCGTGAACGTCTCGTCGGGAAAGAGCGCGACCGCGACCCAGTCGCCGTTCTCGAGCAGGCCGTACTCGGCTGCCGGGTTGACCGCGGCGGCGACGTTCGCGGGGAGCGTCCACGGCGTCGTCGTCCAGACCGCGAGCGCTTGGTCGGTGAGGCCCTGGAGGGCCTCACCGCCCTGGAGGTCCTCACCGCTGGTAGGGCCCTTCAGGGCCCTACCGCCGCTCATGGCCTCGAGCAGCGGAAAGCGCACGTACAGGGACGGGTCGATCCGGTCCTCGTAGTGCCCGTGCAGCTCGTGTGCCGAGATCGACGTCCCGCAGCGGGGACACCACTCGGTCGAGCGGTGGCCGAGGACGAGCCACCCGCGCTCGTGGACGATCTTCAGGAACTTCCAGATGTACTCGATGTTCGTGTCCGAGAACGTGAAGTAGTCCTTGCCCCAGTCCATCCACTGGCCGAGCCGGATCGAGCCCTTCGTGAGCTCGGACGAGGACCAGGCGACGACCTCCCGGCACTTGCGTGCGAACTCCGCGAGGCCGTACTCCTCGATCTCCCGCTTCGAGTTGAGCCCGAGCTCGCGCTCGACGCCGACCTCGATCCAGAGCCCCTGGCAGTCGAACCCGTTCTGGTAGCGCTGGTGGTAGCCGCGGAGCGCCTTGTAGCGCTGGAAGACGTCCTTGAGCGTCCGCCCCCAGGCCGTGTGCACCGCGAGGGTCTTGTTCGCGGTGACCGGCCCGTCCACGAAGCTGAAGCGCGGCCCGTCCCGGTTCAGCTCGCGGAGCTGCTCGAACGTCCCCTCGCGCTCCCAGACGTCGAGGAGCTCGCGCTCGAGCGCGTCGTGATCGGGCTTGTCCGGGAGCGATGCGAAGGTCTGCGCCACGGGCAACCAGTCTAGGGAAGGGTTTGGCCGCGCCACGCGTTAGGCTGAAGGCAACTCTTCCAACCGAAAGGAACGTGGAAAACAGATGGCACTCGACGTAACCGAGGCGACCTTCGAGCGGGAAGTCCTGCAGAGCGAGACACCGGTGATCGTGGACTTCTGGGCGGAGTGGTGCGGTCCCTGCCACGCGGTCGCGCCCGTGCTCGAGAAGATCGCCGAGGAGCGGCAGGACGAGGTCAAGCTCGTCAAGGTCAACATCGACGAGGAGCAGAGCCTGTCGGTGAAGTACGGCGTGATGTCGATCCCGACGATGATCCTGTTCAAGGACGGGGAGCCGGCGGCCGCTGCGGTCGGCGCGCAGCCCAAGTCGATGCTGGAGCGCTCGCTCGGCCTCGCAGCCTGAGCGCAACACGCCCCGTCCCCTCCGGAGCGTAACCTGACAGCACGCGCCTCCCGCCGATTCTGATAGGAAGCGCCTTCCGACAGTCGTTCGAGCTTCCCCCTCCCCCTCCCCTAGTCGAAGGGCCGGCCGAGCCGGCCCTTCGGCGTCAATCGGCGACGGTACCCGCTGCCCAGCCCGCCAGGCACCGGGCGAGCCAGCGGAACGCGAGCTCGTCGTCCGCGGGCAGGGCATCGCGCGCGAACCAGCCCAGCTCCGCCACGTCGTCCGCGGGGACCGGCGTTCCCTGCACGATCCGCGCCTCCCACACGAGGTTGAGGACGGACGTCGCGTCCGAGTCGTCCCCGTAGCGATCGACGAAGGCCCCGACGTACCTCCCGACCTCGATCTCGACCCCCGCCTCCTCCGCGAGCTCGCGGCGAAGTCCTGCGGTCGGATCCTCGCCCTCGTCGAGGAACCCGCCCAGCGCGTCCCACCGGCCGGCGTCCGGCTCCACGGCGCGCTGTCCGAGCAGCACGCGGCCCGCATCGTCGAGGACGAGGGCAGCAACCGCGGGCGCCGAGGCCGCGTAGTGCACGAGCCCGCACACCCCGCAGGTGACCCTGCCCTCGTCGTGTGCGAGCGGGGCGCTGCAGCGAGGGCAGTAGCGCCAGCCTGCGAGGATCCCCACGGCGGTACCGTACCGGCCGTGTCGCCGCGCCACGTCCCCGCGTCCGTGACCGAGCTCGCCCGCATCGGGCTCTTCGCGGAGCTCCCGGGCGAGATGCTCACGAGGCTCGCCGAGCGGATGCAGCGGGAGGAGATCGCATCCGGGACGGTCATGATCAACGAGGGGGAGCCGGGCGACCGCTTCTTCGTCCTGCTGTCGGGCATCGCAGGCGTGTCCCAGTCGACGCTCGGGTACCGGAACGTGCTCAAGGCGGGGGACTACTTCGGCGAGGTCGCGCTGACGATGAACGTGCCGCGCACCGCGACGGTGACCGCGATGACGCCGTGCGTCGTCGCGAGCTGCGACACCGCTGCCTTCGACGAGCTCATCCGCCCCCTCTTCGTCGACGATTGACGAGCCTCCCGGACCTCTCGCGCATCGTCGAGTGGGACGAGCGGCTGCGCGAGGTCGCCTCCGACCGTGAGGCGGTGGAGGCTGCGATCGCCCGGGCCGAGCAGCAGCTCGAGGCGGCACGCGCGCTCGAGGACGTCCGGGAGGAGACGCGCCTGCTCGGCTACCTCGGAAACGCTCTGCGGATGCTCGGCCGGTACGAGGAGGCGATCGCGGTCCTCGTCCGGTCCCTCGACCTGGCGTCGACGCACGGCGATACGAGAGCACGCGCGGTCGCCCTGATCCGGCTCGGGGAGGCATACCGCTGCGCCGGGTCCACCGTGGAGGCGAGGACTTGCCTCGACCGGGCGCTGTGCCTCACGCGAGAGCCTGGCCTCGGCGATCTCGAGGACTTCGCGCTCCAGCACCTCGGCAAGACGTCCCTCGACGAGGGACGAGCCGAGCAGGCGGCCTCGTACCTGTCGCGGGCGCTCGCATTGCGCGAGGCCAAGGGAGAGGCGGAGCTGATTGCCTCCACGAGGCACGCGCTCGAGAGAGTGGAGCAGACGGAGCGAGGTCGAGAACGGTGATGCGCGCGCAGGTGCGGCGCTGGTGCGGCGCTTCAGCGTCGCACCGGCACTTCATCCCGGGCAGAGCAGAGCAGGCAGGGCGCTGAAGCACCCTGCCAGGCAGGGGTGAGCGCTGAGGCACCCTGCCGGGTAGGGGTGGGCGCTGAGGCGCCCTGCCAGGTAGGGGTGCGGTCTGGTGCGGCGCTTCAGCGTCGCACCGCCAGCTCGTCGAGGACCGCGTCGGCGAGGAGCGGCCAGGCCGCCTTCGCCCACTCGCCGAACTCGCGCTCGGTGAGCGCCGCGCAGACGACCTCCGCGTCCGGATCGACCCAGAGGAAGGTCCCCGTCCCGCCGAAGTGGCCGAACGCGCGCTCCGAGGCGCGGCCGCCCATCCAGGAGGACGGGCGCGTGTTCAGCTGCACTCCGAGCCCCCAGTCGAGCGGCTCGAAGCGACCGTGGCTCGGAAGCACGCCGAGGGTCCCGGGGAACTGGACCGAGGTCATCTCGTCGCGCGTCTCCTCGGCGATCAGCGTCGGGCGCAGGAGCTCCCGGCCGAGCGCGAGCACGTCGAGCAGCGATGCGTGCATCCCGGAGCCCGGGTCGCCGTGCGGGTCGAGCCCGAGACCGAGGGGCTCGCAGACGGCCCGTCGCACGTACACGGAGAAGGGCATCTCGGCGTGCTTCGCGAGCAGGTGCGCGAGCACGCGGAACGCCTCGTTCGAGTAGATACGCCGCTGCCCGGGCCGCGCAACCGGGACCGTTCCCTCGAAGGGGAGCCCCGACGTGTGCGCGAGCAGGTGGCGGACCGTCGATCCGGGGGGCCCGGCGGGCTCGTCGAGGTCGAGAACCCCCTCCTCGGCGGCGACGAGGAGCGCGAGCGCGACGACCGGCTTCGAGACCGAGGCGAGACGCACGATCCGGGCCGCGTCGCCGCGTGCCCTGACCTCGCCGTCCGGCCCGACGACGCCGGCCGCGGCAAAGGCCACGGGCCACGCGTCGATCTGGCGAAGCGCCTGCACGAGTGCGCGATACTAGTCCCGACATGGAGCGGCGCCGAATCCCTGGAACCTCGCCCTACGAGCCGAAGATGGGGTACTGCCGGGCCGTGGTCGTCGGGAGTCAGGTGTACGTCTCCGGCACCGCGCCGATCCCCCCGGACGGCTCCGTGCCTCCGGAGGGGTCGTACGAGCAGGCGCAGCTGTGCTTCGAGATCATCGGCCGGGCGCTCGAGCAGGCCGGCGCGAGCTTCGAGGACGTCGTCCGAACCCGGGTCTACGTGACCGATCCCGAGCACTTCGAGGGCGTCTCTCGCGCGCACGGCGAGGTCTTCGCGGGCATCCGCCCGGTCAACACGACGGTCGTGGCGTCGCTCCTGGACCCCACGTGGAAGGTCGAGATCGACGTGGACGCCGTCCTGTCGTGACCGACTCGAACGGGACCACCGAGAAGCAGGCGATCCCGGCCTCGATCACGGGCGAGCCGGGCGAGCACCAGGGGAGCGTGCTCGACCACAGGTTCGGGGCGAGCGACCCGTACACCCTCGGGGTGGAGGAGGAGTACCAGCTCCTCGATGCCGACACGTTCGACCTCGTCCAGCACGTCGAGACGATCCTCGAGGCGGTCACGGGGCACGAGCTCGAGGCGCGGATCAACGCGGAGCTCATGCAGTCGGTGCTCGAGATCTCGACCCCGGTCTGCCACAACGCGGGCGACGTGCTCCGCTGGCTGACGACGCTCCGCGGGTACGTGACCGAGATCGCGAACCAGCGAGGGACGCGGGTCGGGTCGTCGGGGACGCACCCGTTCAGCCTCTTCGAGCGCCAGCGGATCACGGCGAAGGACCGCTACCGCGCGCTCATCGACCAGCTCCAGTACGTCGCGCGACGGGAGCTGATCTTCGGGATGCACGTGCACGTCGCCGTGGACGACGCGGAGAAGGCGATCCAGGTCGTGAACGGCCTGCTGCCCCAGCTCGCCCCGCTCCTCGCCCTTTCTGCGAGCTCGCCCTTCTGGCGGGGCGAGCCGACCGGCCTCGCGTCGAGCCGGCAGATGGTCTTCTCCGCGTTCCCGCGCTCGGGGCCCCCGCCCCGCTTCCGCGACTACGCGGACTACGCGAGCGTCGTCGGCCAGCTCGAGCGGTCGGGCTGCATCGCGGACTACACGCACATCTGGTGGGACATCCGCCTCCACCCGCGGCTCGGCACGATCGAGATCCGGATCTGCGACGCCGTCACGCGCGTGGAGGACGCCGTCGCCATCGCGGCCTACTGCCAGGCGCTCGTCAAGCAGCTCTGCGACCGGTACGAGGCGGGGATGGAGATCCCGACCTACCACCGGATCCTCACGAGCGAGAACAAGTGGCTCGCGGCCCGGTACGGGCTCGAGGCCCCCGTGATGGACCTCGCGACCGGGAGAAGGAACCGCGTTCCCGTGTCCCGCCTCATCCGCAGGACCGTCGACCAGGTCCGGCCGCACGCGCGCGAGCTCGGCTCCGAGCGGGAGCTCGACGGCGTGCTCGACATCCTCGCGCGGGGCTCGAGCGCGGAGCGGCAGCTTCGCGTGTTCAACGCCAACCGCGACATCGTCGAGGTCGCGCGCGAGGTCGCAAACGCGACCGAGGCGCTGCCGGTGCCGCCGTTCTCCGAGGCCGAGGCGTCGGCCGTGCTTGAGGCCTGAGCGAGCGGCGAACCATGCTCGGCCCCGGCGATCGCATCCCCGCCGTTCGCGTCTGGACGGCGCCGCGCGAGGAGGCGCGCCCGCTGCACGAGGTGCTCGGGGAGGGCCTCACGCTCCTCTGCTTCTACGTCCACGACTGGTCGCCGACCTGAACGAGCGAGCTGCAGCTCCTGCGTGACAGGAGGGCGGACCTGGAAGCGACCGGCGCGCGCGCCTTCGGCATCTCCCGCGACTCGCCCTGGTCGCACCGGGCCTGGGCGGAGGCGCTGGGCGTGGACGTCCCCCTCCTCTCCGACTGGAACGGCGAGGCGACGCGCGCGTTCGGCGTCGCCTTCGAGCCGCTCGGGATGGCCGACGTCGCGATGCGCACGGCGTTCCTCGTGCGCGACGGCGAGACGGTCGTCGCGTCGTGGCTGCTCGGGAGCGAGCTGCCCGACATCGACGCGGTGATCGCTGCCGCCGGGGACTAGCGTCCAGGGTCGACGAGCTCGAGACGATCGCAGCGCTCCTCCGTGCCGTCCCGCACGGGCTGCGTGCGTGCATCGTCACCGGCCCCGCCGGGATGGACAGGGCCATCGCAGGAGCTCGCGCCTCGTGGCAACTGTCACGGATTGAACGTGCCAGGGTCACGCGGCTGACAGACGAGACGGCGCCGGGCTCCTACCGTTGCTGTGCCAACCGAGAGAATGGAGTGCCGACATGAGACAGGTCGTAGCCGCCGCCGTCATGGCTCGTCTCGGAGGACCCGTGCAGCCCGAGACGCACATGGGACGTACGGTCGAACCCGCTGCCGAGACGCCACGAGTCGCTCGTCGGCACGCACTCTGGGCGCTGGCGGCGTCAGCGCTCTGGAAGTCCGCGAACCCGGGCGGCTAGCGCAGCCGGCGCGAGCACCCGGACGCGACCGCGTTCGAGCGCGACCACGCCGCGATCCTGCTCGTCCCGTAGGACGCGATTCACCGTCCCTCGCGCCGTGCCTGCGAGCTGCGCGAGGCTCTCCTGCGTGAGCGGGATCACGATGTCGTCGCCGTCCCGGTAGACGGGGAGCAACTGCAGAAGCGCCCAGCGAACGCGCATGTCCGCGTCGAGGAAGTGACTTGCGAGGACGTGCGTGTCGGCGATGCGAAGCCGCTCGACGAGAAGCCGGACGAGCACGTCCTGGAGCTTCGCGTGCCGGCCCAGGAGCTCACGGAAGCGCGACCCTGCGATGGCGAGGGTCTCGCCGCGCTCGAGCGCCGAAACGGTGACGAGGCGCTGCATGCCGCTCGAGACGAGTGCCATCTCACCGAAGGTGTTCCCCGGGCCGCGCACCGCGAGCATCGCCGACTCGCCGAGTGACGAGAAGACGCGGAGAGCAAACCGCCCCCTGACGATCAGGTGGACCGCATCGGCGACGTCTCCGTGGTGGAAGACCACTTCGTCGCGCTCGAACGAGCGGCGACGGGCCAGGGCGAGAAACGTCTTGACGTCCTCGGCGGGGAGCCCCTCGAGAATGCGGAACTCCATGCTTCAGCCTAGATGATCGATGCCACGATCTCGCGCGTCCGGAGGCGGTCTCGTGGCAACGATCGTCGAGCGGCGCACCGGCCTCCCTCGCCGGCCGTGCCGGGCCCGTCACGCGAACGAGGGTTCGGATGCTCCCGCGACGCGCCGATGTGGGTCGCATGGGGTGGCCACTCCGCATCGCAGCAGCGCTCGGCACGCTCGCAATCGTCCTCCCCGCGCAGGCGGCGGTCGACACGCGTGCTCGGGCCGTGACGATCCGGCTGATCTCCGTCACGACGCACCTCGAGGTGCGGAAGGACGTGTCCCCGAAGAACATCGCGAGCAAGGGTGACGTCATCTGGCAGAGGTCGCTGCTCCGAAACGCGGTCACACAGTTCGGCAAGCCGAAGGGAGCCACCGTCGGAAGCGACTCCGGGACTCTGACTCTCGTCTCGCCGACGGTCCTCGAGTCGAGCGGTACGGCAGTCCTTCCGGGAGGGACGGTCAGGTTCTCCGGGCGTAGCCAGGGGACGACAACGGCACAGACGCTCTCGGTGACCGGTGGAACCGGGAGGTACGCCGGCGCGCGAGGACGGCTCGAAGTCCGGCCGCTCGGCTCGGGATCGCAGAGCTCGAACGTCTACCGGCTCACGTTGCCGTAGCACCACTCGCCACGAGGCGCAGTGTCGCGTCACGGGCCCGGCTCGTGACGTCACCGGCGTGGCATCGTTACCCGGTGGACGACGAGCAGCAGGTCGTCGGGCGAAGCGACGAGCTCGAGACGATCGCAGCGTTCGTCCGCGCCGTCCCACACGGGCTGCGCGCGTGCATCGTCACGGGCCCTGCCGGGATGGGCAAGTCGACGTTGTGGAGGCGCGGTGTCGAGCTCGCGCGCGCGGCCCGCTACGCCGTGCTCACCACCCGCTCGAGCGGCGCGGAGGCGAAGCTCTCGTATGCGGGCCTCACCGACCTCCTGGGAACGCTGGGGAAGGATCGGATCGCGGAGCTCCCCCGGGCACAGCGGCAGGCGGTCGAGGTGGCTCTCCTCCGCGGCGAGGCGGCCGCGCGCACGCCGGTCGACGCCCGCGCGATCGCCACCGGGGTGCTCTCCGTGCTCGTCTCACTCGCAGCGACGACGCCCGTCCTGCTCGGGATCGACGATGCGCAGTGGCTGGACGCGGCGACCACGGCTGCGCTCGGGTTCGCGCTGCGCCGGCTCGAGACGGTGCCGCTCGGCGTGCTCGCCGCCGTTCGCGTCGACGACGCGCAGCCCGAGACCGTCGTGGACGCCGTTCCCCGGAGTCGGCGTCGTGACGTTCCGCTCGGGCCGCTCAGCGTCGCGTCGCTGCATGCGATCGTCACGCGGGAGCTGGGAAGCGCTCCGTCCCGCCCCCAGCTCGTGAGGATCTCCGCGGCGACCGGCGGCAACCCCTTCCACACCGTCGAGATCTCCCGCGAGCTCGCGAGAAAGGGCACGGGCTTCGAGTCACTCGCGCCGGCCGAGCCTCCGCCGCTCCCGGTCGACCTCCGGATGCCCGCTCGGAGGCGTGTGGCCCGCCTCCCGAGGGAGACGCGCGACGCGCTCCTGGCCGCGGCGTGCCTCGCGGCCCCGCGGACCTCGATCGTCGACGCAGAGGCCCTCGGCGCCGCCGAGGAGGCGGGCATCGTGCGCCTGACCGCGGACGGGAAGGTCGAGTTCACCCATCCACTGCTCGCCGCGGCCGTGTACGAGTCGGCCTCCACCGCCCGGCGGCGCGCAGCCCACGCGGCGCTCGCCGCCCGGGTCGCGGATCCCGAGGAGCGCGCACGGCACCTCGCGCTCGGTACGAGCGGACCGGACGAGCACGCCGCACGAGCGCTCTCAGCGGCCGCGCATCGAGCCCGCGACCGAGGGGCTCCCGAGGCGGCCGCGGAGCTCGCCGAGCTCGCGCTGGCGCTCACGCCGCCCGGGAGCGACGCCGCGCTCGAGCGCCGCGTCGAGCTCGCGGAGCACCTCTACCGAGCGGGAGATTTCGAGCGCGGCGCGCGACTCCTCGAAGAGGTGAGGGCGACGCTCCCCCCGGGCGACCTGGCCGCCCGGGCCCTGCTGCTTCTGTCCGAGCTCGTCTACCGCCGCGACGGCGTGAAGGTCGTGAGCGTCGCGTGCGCCATCGCCCGGGAGGCGCTCGCCTCGGCCGACGATCCCCTGCTGCGTGCGCGCTGCCACGTCAGGCTCGCGGGCTGGGGTACCACGTCCGACGTCGAGGGAGCCGCCGCAGACATCGGAGCAGCCCTCGCACTGCTCGACCGGTCACCGCGGAGCGACGCCGGATTGCGCTCGTTCGCGCTCGCGAACCGCGTTCGCATCGACCTCTACCGTGGTCGCGGGTTCGACGAGCGAGCCGCACGCCGGGCCGTCGCACTCGAGGCGTCGTCGCCGCCGCGCGACATCGACGACCGGGCCGTCTTCCGGCTCGCCGTGTGCCTTCGCTACGTCGACGACTTCGTGACGGCGCGCGCTCGCCTCGCCGAAGCCGAACGGGCTGCGCTCGACGAGGGCGACGAGTCGTCACTCGTGAACATCCTCGTCAACCGCCTCGCCCTCGAGCTGTGGGCGGGGAACCGGGCCTTGACGGACGAGCTGGCGGCCGAGGTGACGTCCGTCGCCGGACTGCTCGCCCAGACGGACAGCGCCCGGGTCTGGATCGCATACCTGGACGCGGTCCGCGGACGGCTCGAGGCAGTTCGGAGCACGGCCGAGCTGGCCGATCGGGACGACCCCTGGGTCGACATGCTGTATCTCCGCGCGCTCGGGCTCGCCGAGCTCTCGATTGCGCGCTACGCCGACGCCGACGCGCACTTCTCGGAGGCACTCGGTCGCCTCGAGACGATCGGTGTCGTCGAGCCGGCGATCTGGCGTATCCGTGGCGACGCCGTGGAGGCGGCCGTCGGCGCGGGAGACCTCGCCCGGGCGAAGCTCATCACCAGTGAGTTCGAGCGACAGGCGGAGCGCTCCCGAATTCCCTGGAGCCTCGCCGTCTCCGCCCGCGCGCGGGGCCTGGTGCTCGCGGCCGACGGGGACCTCGATCGCGCCGCAGCGAAGCTGGAGGACGCCCTCGCCCTCCATGACGGGTGTCCCGTGCCGTTCGAGCGCGCGCGCACCCTCCTCACGCTCGGACGTGTGCGACGACGGGGGCGGCAGAAGCGGCTCGCGCGGCTGGCCCTCGAGGAGGCCCGTGACATCTTCGACACGATCGGCGCTCCACGGTGGGCCGATCAGGCCGGGAGCGAGCTCGCGCGTGTCACCACCCGGCGCGCAGCGACCGTGCTCACCCCGACGGAGGAGCGGATCGCCCGGCTCGCCGCCGACGGCCTGACGAACAGGGTGATCGCCGAGCGGTCGTTCGTGGCCGTGAGCACGGTCGAGGCGAACCTCAAGCGCGTCTACCGCAAGCTGGGGATCTCGTCGCGTGCCCAGCTCGGCCGTGCGCTCGACGAAGAGGCTGGCCGCGCGGTCGCGGCCCGCTCGACCGCACCAATTTCGTAGGGCTTTCGGGTCTTTCTCTCCGCGTCCGCGCGGCCTAGCGTCCACGACGTGGCGGACCGAGCTGCCAGCTTCGTCGCAGAGTGCTTCTGGCCCGACGTCGAGAGCGCCGACGTCGAGGCGCTCGACCGGCGCATCCTGGCCGTGATGGGGGAGCTCGGTCGGGGGCGCTCGGTCCGCTACCTCGGCACGCTCCTCATGCGCGCGGACGAGGTGGTCCTCTGCCAGTTCGAGGGCACCGCCGACGATGTCAGGGAGGTCGCCGAGCGCGCAGGCGTTCCGTTCGCGCGCATCCTCGAGACATCTCGCCTGTCGGTGCCGCAGCCCGCGGCGCCGGGGCGGCGAGAGGAAGGACGATCATGACGCACCGCTCTGTCATCCGCCGGGGGCGAACACCGCTCGTCGCGGCCGCAGTCGCGCTCGTCGCACTCATGGGCTCCGCCCTGGCGGCGGGCGCGGGCACGGCCGGAACGGCCGGTTCGGCCGCGCGCTGGACGAGGATCAGCGGGCCGGGCAACGACGGCATCCAGCTCGGCCTCGCGCGCACCCGCGACGGAGTCCTGGACGTGATCTGGAACCGGGGGAACCCGGCGCCCACGACCATCTTCGACACTCGCTACTCGCCCTCGGGCGCGAAGCTCGGGACGACGACCGTCGCGAAGAACTTCGGCGGCGCCGAGGGCCTCGCCCTGCTCGTCATGCCGGACGGCACCCTGCGCCTGTTCGCGATCGGCTCCCCGACGACGGGCTCTCCCGTCAGCGGAGTCAATACGTTCACCTCGGCGGGGGGTGGGACGGGCTGGAAGCTCGATCAGGGCGTCGTCTGGAGCGGGTCGGGGTCGAACCTCGGAGCGACGCTCACGAAGGACGGGGAACCGGTCACCGCGTATTCCGGCGTATTCCACAAAGGTCTCGGCAGTGGCACCCCCACGACCGTCTGCTCGTGCTTCTCCGTCACCAGCGATGTCGCGACCGATGCCGGGAGCGGCGCCGTGGTCATGGCCGGCATCGGCCAGCCGGCGGGCCAGAAGGAGGCCGGCACGTTCGTCGAGCAGGCGCTGCCGTCGGTCGGCGGCCGCGTGCTGCTCCCGAGCGCGAACATCGGGCCGGGCGGCTACGGCATCTCGGGACGGATCGGAGCCGCCGGCGTCTACGTCATGTACACCGACGACCTGCGCCCACAGGTGACCAAGCCCGCGGTGCGGCTCTATCGCTACCACGGCCCGACGCGGGTCATCGCCCGCGGGCCGTACACGTTCGCGAAGGCCTTCGCCGGCCCGGCGGGCCGGCTCTGGCTGGCCTGGGGCGACGCGAAGGACGGCGTCTTCGTGACGCGCACGAACAAGGCGGCCGGTCGCCTCGAGCCCGTGCAGAAGCTGAAGGCCCCGGCCGGGACCCAGTACGCGTGGAACGCCCAGGGTGAAGGCTCGGTCGGTCCGCTCGACCTCTTCGTCGACGCCGACAACGGGAAGGGCCACGGCTTCTGGCACACGCACGTGCTCCCCAGGCTGACCGTGCAGACGCACGTCTCGAGGTCGAGCTCACGAAGCACGGCGACCATCTCGGTGACGGACGCCGGCGACCCGGTGGCAGGTGCCGTGGTCGTCGTGGGCGGCAAGCACCTGAAGACGCCTGCGAGCGGCAGGGTGGTGCTGACACTCCGTCCGGGCTCCTACCCGGTCAGGGTCGGCGCGCCCGGCTTTGCCGCCGCGACAACCCGGATCAAGGCCTGAGGTGGGCGCGAGCCGAAGGAAGGACGAAGCCTTCATCGCATCCGTACCGACACACCGTAAGCGGTAGCGAGCCGCCTCCTTCGCCGGAGGTCACCTGCGCTCGACCGTCCGCCGGTAACGTCACACCGTGCTCGGAGCCGGCCACGCAGTTCCCGAGGTCTCGGTGCGGGCGGCGATCCGCCAGGAGCCGCACCCGCTGCGCGACCCGCTCCGAATGGCCGGCGTCGCGACGCGTACGGCGCTCCTCGCACGCGACGTCGGATGCGCGCTGCAGGCCCGCGAGGCGGCCGGCGCGTGACTCGGTTCCAGCGCCGGCGCGACCCCGGCGAGGAGCAGCGGGCGACGACGCTCGAGCTCTTCTACGACCTCGTGTTCGTCTTCGCGATCACGCAGGTGTCGCACCTCGTGCTCGAGAACCTGACGTGGCAGGGCATCGGCCAGGCGGCGCTCGTCCTCCTCGTCGTGTGGTGGGCCTGGAACTACACGACCTGGGTCACGAACGAGCTCGACCCGGACTCGATCGTCGTCAGGCTCGTGCTGATCGGGGTGATGCTCCTGAGCCTGCTCATGGCCGTCGCGATCCCCCACGCGTTCGGTGCGCAGGCGCTCCTCTTCGCGGGCTCCTACGTCGCGATCCAGGTCGGCCGGCACACGTTCCTCACCTTCGGCTCCGCCCGGCCCGGCACGATCGAGCGCGAGCGCGCCGGACGGATCCTCGCCTGGTTCGTCGCCTCGGGATGCCTCTGGATCGCGGGGGCGCTCGCAGGGGGCTCCGCGCGCACGCTGCTCTGGATCGCGGCGCTCGCGGTGGACTACGTCGCGCCGCTCGTCCTCTACTGGGTGCCCGGCCGCCCGCGCCTCACCGGGTCCACCTGGGAGGTCGAGACCTCGCACTTCGCCGAGCGCTTCCAGCTCTTCGTGATCATCGCGCTCGGGGAGACCATCGTGATCACGGGCGCCACGACGTCGTCGCTCGAGCTCGACGCGCAGCGTCTCGTCGCCTTCGGCCTCGCCTTCCTCGGGACGGCTGCGCTCTGGTGGCTCTACTTCGGCTACGTCGCGACCATCGCCGAGCGGCGGCTCGCGCTCGATCCCGACAGCACCCGGCTCGCGCGCGACGCCTACACGTACCTGCACGTCGTGATCGTGGCCGGGATCGTCCTGACCGCGATCGGCGACGAGCTCGTCATCGCCCACCCCGGCGAGGAGCTGCCGCGGGACGAGCTCGCCGTGGTCGTCTCCGGGCCCGCGCTCTACCTGCTCGCGCACGTCGTCCTGCGCCTGCGCATGGCAGGAACGCTCAGCGTGCGGCGCCTCGTCGGCGCCGTCGCGTGCCTCGCGACGGCAGCGGTCGGGCAGGTCGCTCCCGCGCTCGCCGTGCTCGCGCTCCTCGTCTCCGTGCTCGTCGCCGTGATCGTCGTGGAACGCGCCTCCGAGGCCCGCCGGCGCGCGAGAGGAGAGCCCTCGCCCCTGGAGCGCCTCGAGGGAACGGCCTCGTCCTAAGGAGCGGAGCTCCGCCGACCGACCGTCTCGGAATACGCGAGCATTTCGACTCGTTTAGTTGAGTAGTCAAGCATTAGGACGACTAAAGGAGTCGACATGGCCGACTACGGGCACGAGCTCGCCTTCGGAACCTTCATCACGCCGCAGGCCGAACGCCCCCAGGAGGTGGTGGCGCTCGCACAGTTGACGGAACGGGCCGGGCTCGATCTCGTCACGTTCCAGGACCACCCCTATCAGCCGGCGTTCCTCGATACCTGGACGCTGCTCTCCTACGTAGCCGCGCGGACCGAGCGGGTGCGCCTGTCAGGCAACGTCATCAACCTGCCGCTGCGCCAGCCAGCAATGCTGGGGCGCGCGGCCGCCAGCCTCGACCTGCTGTCAGGCGGGCGCTTCGAGCTCGGGATCGGGGCGGGCTCGTTCTGGGAGGCGATCGCCGCGATGGGCGGTCCTGACCGCTCGAAGGGCGGAGCGGTCGCCGCGCTCGGCGAGGCGATCGACATCATCAGGGCGATCTGGGATCCGTCCGGCGAGCGCCGCGGCGTCTACATCGACGGCGAGCACTATCGCGTCCACGGCGCCAAGCGCGGCCCGGAGCCCGCGCACGACATCGAGATCTGGCTCGGCGCGCTCAAGCCGCGCATGCTCCGGCTGATCGGCGAGAAAGCCGACGGCTGGCTGCCGAGCTACGGGTACCTGCAGGAAGGTGATCTCACGCGCGGAAACCGCCTGATCGACGCAGCCGCCGAGTCCGCCGGCCGTGACCCTCGCGAGATCCGCCGGCTGCTCAACATCCCGGCCGACGTCGCCACCGTCGAGCGGATGCTCCCACTCGCGCTCGAGGACGGCGTCAGCACCTTCGTCGTCTGGTCGGACGACCCTCGGACGATCGAGCGCTACGGCGCCGAGGTCGCACCGGCCGTGCGCGATGTCATGAGCCGCGAGCGCGCGCACACGGGTACGTCCGGGCAGGAGGTCGTGCGCAGCTGACACGTACTGAGGCCGGCCGCCGTACGCGCGCAGGCTCGAGCTCCGTAAAGGTCGCCCACTGTGCGGGCTACGGGACGACGACGAGCTTCGTGCCCGGGCTTTCCGCCTGGCGGCGCCAGGCGTCGGAAACCGAGCCGAGCGGCACGCGCTCGACGTCGAGCCGGATCTCCCCGGCCAGCGCGTGGCCCACGAGCCGTCGGTACTGCGTCGCGAGCTCGTCGGGAGGCACGAGGAAGTTCGTGTGCCCGAGGAGCGACAGGTTCTTGAAACGCACGGCTGCCGACGAGAGCTCCGAGGTCGCCCCCGCCGACTGGCCGAGGTTGACGATGGTTGCGCGCGGCGCGGCTGCCGCGACCGCGGCCGCGGCCGGCGCTCCCCAGAGCGGGTCGAACACGTAGCTCGGCCCCGCGCCGCCGAACGCCGCCTTGAAGGCCGCCACGAGGTCGCCGGCCTCGTCGAGCCGGATGGCGGCGTCAGCGCCGTGCGCAGTCGCGCGCTCGAGCCCGGCGGCGCTGCGCCCGGCCGCGACCACCCGGGCGGCGCCGAGCAGCTTCGCGGCCTGCACCGCGACGAGGCCGACCGAACCGGTCGCGCCGAGCACGAGCACGTTCTCGCCGCCGGCAAGAGGAGCCCGCCACGCGAGCGGCAGCCAGCCGGCGAGGCCGGCGATCCCGAGCCCGGCGGCGAGAGCGGGATCCGCGCCCTCGGGCACGTCGACCACGTGCGAGTCCCCGACCGGCGCGCGCTCGGCGATCGCGCCCTGCGACGTCCGTCCCAGCGAGCCGCCGTAGATCCAGACCACCCGACCGTCGCCGGTCCTGCCCACGGCCTCGCAGCCGGGGACGTACGGCAGCTCCGGGTGGCCGGTCGCGAGCACGCCCCGGGAGACGGCGAGGTCGATGGGATTGAGCGGAGCGGCGAGCACCTCGATCGTCTCGCCGGACGGCTCCCCGACGTCGCCCACGACGGGCACGGCGCCGACCTCGTGCACGAGCGCTGCCCTCACCGGAGCTACATGCCGACGGAGTGGTACCCGGCGTCCACGTAGAGCGTGGTGCCGGTCACGTTCGCCGCATCCTCGGAGAGGAGGTAGGCGGCCGCCGCGCCGCAGTCGCTCGCCTCGATCTGGCGATGGAGGGGCGCACGCTCCTCGAACATCGTCTCCATGGTCGTGAACTGCGCGATGGAGCGCGCGGCGAGCGTCCGGACCGGGCCCGCGGAGATCGCGTTGACGCGGATGTTCTTCGGGCCGAGGTCCATCGCGAGGTAGCGCATGGAGGAGTCGAGCGCGGACTTGGCGACGCCCATGACGTTGTACTGGGGGAACGCGCGCTCACCGCCGAGGTAGGTCATCGTCACGATCGAGCCGCCTCCGCGCGAGGCCATCAGCGGCTCCGCGAGGCGGGCACACGCGACGAGCGAGTACGCGCTGATGTCCACCGCCATCCAGAAGCGGTCGCGCGGCGTATCCGTGAAGCGGCCCTCGAGATCCTCCCTCGCGGCGAAGGCGACCGAGTGGACGAGGACGTCGAGACCGCCGCCGAACGCATCTCCGACCTCGGCGAAGACGCGCTCGAGATCCTCGTCCGAGCGGACGTCGCACTCGGTGACGAGCGGGCTGGAGACGGTCGCGGCGAGGTCACGGACGTTCTTCTCGATCCTCTCGCCCTGGTACGTGAACGCCACCGAGGCACCCTCGGCGGCAAGGCGCTGCGCGATCGCCCACGCGATCGAGCGCTGGTTCGCGACCCCGAGGACGAGTGCCTGCTTCCCGTCGAACCTGCCGGCCATGACGGCGATCCTAATGGGCTAACGTGCCGCGGCGATGGCCGGAGCGCGCGTTGCGGTGGTTACAGGGGCCTCGTCGGGCATCGGCGAGGCGACCGCGCGCGAGCTCGCGAGGCGCGGCTGGACGTGTGTGCTCCTCGCGCGGCGCGCCGACCGGCTCGAGCGCATCGCTGCCGAGATCGGGGGCGAATGGGAGATCTGTGACGTTGCCGACCGCGCTCAGGTGGACGAGGTCGCGGGCCGCGTGCTCGCGCGTCACCCTGCGATCGGGCTGCTCGTGAACAACGCGGGGATCCCCGGCCGCGGCAGCTTCCTCGACATCGAGCCCGAGCGGCTCGAGCTCGTCACCGCCGTCAACTACCTCGGGGGCGTCTGGTGCCTGCGGGCCTTCGCCCCGGGCCTGAGAGCGGGAGCCCCGTCCCACGTCGTCAACGTGGCCTCGGTGGCGGCGACGGTCGCCTTCGCCCCCGCAGGCGCGTACTCGGCCTCCAAGCACGCCCAGCTCGCGTTCTCGCGCTCGACGGCGGCGCTCCTGCGCGGGAGCGGCATCGACGTCCACACCGTCCTGCCGGGCTTCGTCGAGACGGAGGGCTTCCCGCAGCGCTCGAAGCTCCGCAGCCGCCTCCTCCGGCGCTTCGTGATCGAGCCGGAGGACGTCGCGCGGGCGATCGTCGGCGCGGTCGAGAAGGGCAAGCGCGAGGTGACCGTCCCCTGGTTCCCGTACCGGCTCGCGTCGATCGGACAGGCGCTCGTTCCGGGGCTGTTCTCGAGCCTGGTGGCCTCGAAGGCCGGCCGGCACCGGGACGAGTAGGGGCTACGGCCCCGGCTTGCGGGACACGTACCAGCCCACCTCGATGTCGTAGGCGGACGCCGGTGCCGCCCCACGGATCCGGATGCGCTCTTCCTCGTCGAACCCGGCCAGCTCGAGCCGCTGCTCGAGGTCGATGCGCTCGCTCACGATCTCGGACGCGAGCAGGACGAGGTCGTTCGCATCCAGGTACCCGCGGATGTCCTGGTCGGGGAGCAGCCGCTGGTGGGTCGGGTCGCGAAGCCGCTCGAAGCGGTCCAGCTCGAGGCTCCGCAGCGGGTCCACCGAGCCGAGCTGGTCGGCGACGAGGACCCGGCCGCCGGGCCTCGTGACCCGGGCGAGCTCGGAGACGGCGAGCTCGGGCCTGCGAACGTGGTGCAGCACGCGGTGGGAGCAGGCGAGATCGAACTCCGCGTACCCGAAGGGCAGCTCCATCGCGTCGCCCTGCACGAAGCGGGCGTTCCCCGGCGCCGCCGCGCGTGCGGCCTCCAGGTAGTCCTCCCGCACGTCCACGCCGACCACCTCCGCCACGCCCGGCGCGAGCGCGAAGGCGAGCGAGCCCGTTCCGCAGCCCGAGTCGAGCACGACCTCCGCGCCCGAGAACGGGCCCAGCAGGCGCCGCACGCGCTCCGCGAGGTCCCCGGCGCGCTCCGCCTGCAGCGCGAGCCGGAGGTCGACGCTCACCGGAGCGCCTCCGCGGACAGCGAGCGCGCGAAGGCGAGCGCCTCCTCGCGCGTGGAGATCTCCCCGGCTGCCCGCTCCTCGTCGATGGCGGCCAGGATACGCCCGACCTCCGGCCCCGGCGGGACTCCGAGCTCGTCGCCGCGAACGAGCGGCTCGCGGGGATCCGCCAGGCGCGCGGCCTCGACCGGGCCTGCGAGCTCGGGCGCCCCGACGAAGGCGAGCGCCTCGAGCGCCCACGGCTCGGTCTCACGGCGGAAGCGATGGATCTCCCGCGGTGACGGGCCTCCCGGCGCAGAAGCGGCGAGCAGCGTCCGCGCGAGGCGCCTGAGGCCGTTGGAGATCGGGTAGCGCGCGAGCGCTGCCCGGAAGACCGCGACGAGCCGGAAGTCCGGGTCGTCGAACGCGTCGAGCCGCCAGTCGAGGCTTCCTCCGAGCGGGTCGAGAAGGCCCATCTCGTCGAGGCGGCGGTAGCCGGCCGCGGACAGCCTCCGGAGCTCGGCCAGGATGCGCTCCCCGGCGGGAAGGGTCACGAGCTGCGCGGACGCCCTGACGAGGCCCTCGGTGCGCTCGTCCATCCGGAAGCCGAGCTCGTCCTCGAAGCGGACGGCCCGCAGCAGCCGGAGCGGGTCGTCGAGGAACGCCGTACCCGAGACCGCGCGCACGACCCCGGCCTCGAGGTCCCCCTCCCCGCCGAACGGGTCGAGTGAGTCGCC
>CAZMUG010000006.1:0-17702 GCA_964569165.1 uncultured Gaiellales bacterium | reverse complement strand
TCGCGGAGAGCGCCGCCGACGATCCACGCCTCGCCCTCGACGACCTCGCGAACGCGTTCATCCACCGACGGCCACCCTCCTCGCCCGGCCGGAACGGGTGTTGAGGCCGGTCGCGATCTCGTAGCCGATCGTCCCGGCGACGCGCGCGTGCTCCTCGACGAGGATGCCGTCGCCGACGAGCGTGACCGGCGTGCCGGCCGGGAGGCGGGAGTCGAGCTCGACGGCGAGGGCGTCCATCGAGATCGTCCCGACGACGCGACGCCGCTCGCCGTTCACCAGGACCTCCGTCCCCGTCAGGTCCCGCCTGAACCCGTCCGCGTAGCCGACGGGCACGATCCCGATCCAGGTCGCGCGCTCGGCGACGAACCTGCGCCCGTACCCGGTGCTCTCGCCGGGGAGGAGCTCCTTCACGAGCGCCAGGTACGACTCCCAGCGAAGCGCGGGCTCCAGCCCGTCAGCCGCAGGGTCGGTCCCGAAGGGAGAGATCCCGTACAGGGCGATGCCGCAGCGGACCGCGTCGAAGCGTGCGTCGGGGAAGCGAAGCGTCCCCGCGCTGTTCGCGAGGTGGCGGGTGAGGTGGCCGAGGGCCGCCGTCGCCTCTCCGAAGCGCTCGATCTGCGCCTGCGTGAAGCCCGGGTCCGACTCCGCCGATGCGAGATGGCTCATGATCCCGACCACGTCGCGGGTGGGCGACGGGAGCTCGGCCAGCCCCCAGCGCCCCATGCCGGTGTCGAGCTTGAGGTGCAGCGGGACACCCTCCGGTATCCGTCCGTCCGCGGTCACGAGCTCCAGGTGCGCCGCGCGCGCCTCGGCGACCTCGCGCTCCGACACGGGGCCCATGACGACGATGCGCGCGTCCCGGCAGGCAGCCCTGAGGTGGAGGGCCTCCGGCAGCGTCGCCACGCAGAGCGCCGTCGCGCCGGCGTCGAGCGCGGCCCGCGAGACGTCCACCGCCCCGTGCCCGTAGCCCTCGGCCTTCACGACGGCCCAGAGCTCTGCCCGGGCGGCCGCCCGGAGCAGCGTCCCGGTGTTGCGGCGGATGGCGCCGAGGTCGATCGTGAAGCAGGACCGCTCCATCCAGCTCATTCTCCGCGATCCGCGGTCGGCTGCGTTACTGGATCCGGGTCTCGCAGCTCGCGAGGAAGGTGTCCACGCCCGGGCCCCCGATGCAGACGTCGATGCCCCGGTTGCCGCCCAACGAGTCGTTCCCTGGGCCGCCGAGGATGCAGTCGCTCCCACCACGTCCGCGCAGCCGGTCCACGCCGGGGCCTCCGAGGATCAGCTCCGCTGCGTTGGACCCCGAGAACGTCCCGGATGCGACGCGGACGACCGTGAGGTTCAGCGCCGCGCAGTCGGCGGGCTTCAGCTGGTTCGCCGTCGGTGCGCCGGCCGAGGGAGCGTCCGCGCGGCTGGCGGGGACGACGTTGGTGGCCGTGACCGCGACGCCGAGGGCGAGGACCACGAGCGTGACCGCGAGGAGCGCGAGCGCCGGGCGCCGCGCGGTGCGCATCAGCCCGCCGCCGCCCGGGGCGGCAGCTCTCGGGACGGCAGAACGGCCGTGTCCTCCTCGTCACCGGCGAAGGCGGGGCCCCGCTCGAGGCCGAGCGACACCCGGTACCGGTAGACGGAGCCCCCGTCGTCCACCTCGTAGACGTGGTCGCGCCCCTCCCGCCAGTGGAGGACGATGCGGTCGAGGCGCTCCGCGAGCAGCGCCAGGCTCTCGGCATCGCGCAGCTCGGTGACGCGCGCGGGCTCGACGCTCGGCGGCCGCGAGATCGTGATCAGGCGGTCCCCGAAGAGCGACGCCATGTACGAGGGCGCTCCGCCCTCGGGCCTCGTCCGCCAGAGCGCGACCGCTCCGAGCGCAGCCACGAGCCCTGCCAGGACGAGGCCGATGAGGGACGCCGTTCGCATGCGATCGACCCGGGCCTGCAGCGCTCCGAGGGACAGGGAGGCGGGCACGTCCACCGCGACCGCCTCGGCCTCTCTCACCGTCGGGTCGGGCGGGCCGGCGGAGTCGGGCCGCAGGCTGACGGTGTCGAGGAGCAGCGGGAACGTCGGAGAGAACGACTGGTGGATCTCGCTGCCTGCAACCGTTCCCCGCACGTCCACGTCTGCGGTGAGCCCGAGGGCGAACGTGGTCGTGCCCGAGCCCGTGAGCGCCTTCATCTCCTCGACGATCTCCGCGAGTGACGCGAGGTCGAGGCTCCCCGTCACTCTCGCAGTGGTGCCGCTGAAGGCGGCCTGCTCGGCGATCGGGATCTCTCGCGACCAGCCTGCTCCGTCCGAGAGAACGGCACGGAGCGCCGTCGTCCCACGAACGGCTCTCGCAGCGGCGGCTTCGAGCCGGTACGAGAACGCGACTCCGAGCCTCGGAACGAGGCTGAGAAACGCAGCCTCGCCCGTATCGACGCGGCCGTCGGGATAGACGTCGCTCTGCTCGACCGCCGCGCCGTACGAGAACGAACCGACCTGCGCGTACGCGTCAGGGACGGAGCGGGCTCGCTCGGCCGGGCGCGCGCGGCTGACCACGGCGAGGAGCGCGAACGCGAGCAGGCCGGCGATGCCCACGGCGAGGATGGCCCGCGCAGCGCCGCGGCGGCTCCCGGCGTCTGCGGGATCCGCCGCGCGCAGCCCGCTCCGGGCCGGAGACGACGGCCTGCGCGACGCCGCGACGGCGGCACCACCTCCGAGCGCGAAGAACGCGAGGGCGAAGACGAGTACGGCCAGGTGCACCGGCTCTCGCATCCAGACGAGCACGGCGCCCACTCGCGGGAGCGTGACCCAGAGCCGGCCCTCGATCTGCTCCGGCGAGGGCCGGGCGTCGTCGAGGAAGTCGTTGTTGTCTCCCTTCAACACGTAGCGCCCACCGTCCAGCCGGACGATCCGGTGCAGCACGTGCGCACCGAGGCGCGGGTGCTCGTAGAGCACGATGTCACCCTTCCCCACGTCGGCGCCTGCACGGACGAGCGCCAGGTCGCCGGCTTCGAGCTCCGGCTCCATGCTCGAGCCCTGCGTCACGACGTACCTCGTCGAGCCTCCGAGCTCGGGTGGGGCGAAGACGACCCAGGCGGCAACCCCCGCGACGACGAGCGCCGTCAGGGCTGCGATTCGGGTTTCTCTGCGTCGGTACATGCGCGCTCTCCTGGTCGGCCGGGCGAGGTGCCGCTGCCCCGCCCGGCCGGCCGTGGGCTACTGGACCGCGATGACTCGGAGCTCGTCCGCCGCGAGGACGGTCGGGTCCGTGGCGAAGTCGCAGCTCCAGTTGTTGCCACCGGTGTTGGTGCAGCTGTCGTAGGTCGTGCTCGCGCTGACCACCTTCGCCCTGACGGTCGTCGCGGGGGCGTCCAGCGTGAACGTGACCCTGTCGATGTTCGCCGGGTTCGTGGCGAGCACGTAGGCGACGCTCGAGACGGCGTAGCCGGTGATGGCGCCGCTGCCGTCGCCGGCCCGCGTCGCCGGCACCGTGTTCGAAGCGGTGAACGCGTAGGCGGCGAGTGCGAGCGCCGCCGCCGCGGCGACGATCAGCACGATCCGACGCCTGCGTCGAGTGCGAGTCTGGGACATTGGTTGCTCCTTCGGTCGGGTGAGGGGGTGCCTCGGGGGGGGTCCGGAGACCTACTTCGCCAACTCGGAGGCCCGAGCCATCCCCCGAACGAGGTAGATCGGGAGGGGTAGTCGTCCAGCGACTAGTTGGTCGACTCCGAGAGCGCAGCCGGGAGGAGCTCGAGCAGGTCCCCGGCGACGAGCCCGGCCTGGTGCCGGGCGAGCGCCGCGGCTCGAGCGTGCGCGACCGCCGCCGCCGCTGCCGCGAGGCCGGGCTCCAGCCCTTTCGCGAGGAAGGCCCCGACGATGCCCGTGAGGACATCGCCGGTGCCGGCAGTCGCGAGCGCGGGAGGCCCAAGGTCGCAGACGACCGTGGAGCCGCCGGGCGAGGCGACGATCGTGTCGGCGCCCTTGAGGAGCACGGTGGCGCCGAAGCGCTGGGCTGCGGCGCGGGCGGCCTCGAGCCGGTGCGCGTTCACCCACTCCGCGCTGGTCCCGAGCAGCCCGGCGAGCTCGCCCGCGTGCGGCGTGAGCACCGTGGGCGCCTTCCGCGCGACGGGATCGAGCTCGAAGAGCGCATCCGCATCGACGACCGCGGGCAGGTCGAGGCGGCCCAGGAGGCCGCGGACGAGAGCCTTCCGGGCGTCCGACCGCCCGAGGCCGGGGCCGAGAGCGAGAGCCGAGGCCCGCTCCGCGGCCCGGAGGATCGTCTCGACCGCCGTCTCGTCCTCCCAGCCGAGCTTCACCGGCTCGCGCGCGAGGACCTCCGCAGCGTGCAGGGAGGCGGCCGGGACCGCGAGCGTCGCATAGCCGGCGTCGGCGCGGAGCGCGGCCAGCGCCGTGAGCGCAGCGGCCCCCGTCATGCCCGGGTGGCCGCCCACGACGATGACGGAGCCCGCGGTGTACTTCGTGTCGCGAGAGCCTCGCCTCGGTACGTCCTCGAGCAGCCCGGGTAGCGCGCGTCGAGTAGCCGTCGCTCCCGGCTCCAGGCCGATGTCGGCGACGACGACCTGCCCGGCGTGGAAGCAGCCGGGCGCGACGGCGAGACCCACCTTCGGGGCGTGGAAGGTGACGGTGAGGTCTGCGTGGACGACGGCACCCTCGATCTCCCCGGTGGACGCGTCGACACCCGACGGCAGATCGACCGAGACCACCGGCCGCCCCGAGGAGTTGATGCGCTCGATCAGCTCCGACGCCTCCGGACGGGGAGTGCCCCGAAATCCGGTGCCGAAGAGCGCGTCGATGACGACGTCGTATCCATCGAGGCCGTCCGTCACCTCATCAGCGACGTGCCCTGCGTCCCGGAGGATGCGCGCGGCCACGCGCCCGTCGCCGCCGTTGGAGCCTCCGCCGCAGACGCACGCGAAGCTCCTCGCCGCCGGGAATGCGAGCATCGCCTCGCGTGCGACGGCTGCGCCCGCGCGCTCCATCAGCTCCGGGATCGATGCCGGGTACCCGGGGTAGCCCTCTTCCGCCGCGCGCATCTCGCCGGCGTCGTACAGCGGCTCGAAGAACTCAGCCGAGAAGCCCGTATAGGCGGTGTCTGACACCCGCGTCTCCGAAACACGCATGGTTGAGCGACACGGTGTCAGACACCATGTCTAGTCCCCGAGCGGCTCGACCACGCAGACGGCGGCCGCGATCTCGTGCGAATGGGTCATCGAGAGGTCGATCGCGCCGGCGCGGACCCGCTCCGCGTAGGCGAGCGTCCGGCCGGAGAGGCGAACGCCGGGCTTCGGCCGACCGACGATCTCGATCTCCTTCCAGGTGAACCGAACACCGCACCCGAGCGCCTTTCCCACCGCTTCCTTGCCCGCGAAGCGGGCCGCATAACTCTGCTCGGGATGCGCGCGCGCGTCGCAGTACGCGCGCTCGGCCTCGGTGAAGCAGCGCTCGCGGAAGCCGGGTCTGGCGAGCGCGCGCCGGACGCGCTCGATCTCGATGATGTCGATGCCGACCTTCACCTCATGGTGCCCAGCCGCCGGCCAGATCCTCCTCGAGCAGCTGGGGAAAGTGCGCGATGGACGAGACGACGATGTCGGGCGAGGGATCGGCCACCTCGAGCGTCTCGGGGCGGAACTTCCCGGTACGCACGAGTGCCGTCCGCATCCCGAACAGGCGCGCGCTGCGGACGTCCTCCTCGACGTCGTCGGTCACGAGCCACGTCAGCTCGGGCTCGGCGTCGAGGGCATCGAGTGCCGCCGCGAAGTAGGACGGGCTCGGCTTCCCGAGGATGGTCGCCTCCACACCCGTCGCGTACTCGAGGCCGGCGACGAACGCTCCGGAGTCGAGCATCGGCCCCCGGCTCGTCTGCCACCACTTGTTCTTGTGCATGCTGTAGAACGCGGCTCCGGAGCGGATCTCCTCGAACGCGCGCGCAAGGTTCATGTAGCTGAAGACCTGGTTGGGCTCGAGCGACTCGTCGCAGCCGCCGACGAGCACGGCCTCTGCATCGTGACCCACGAGCTCGAACGCGTCGAGATCGGGGACCACGGTTGGCATGACGAGCGCGAGCACGCGCTTTCCCTCGAGCTCGCGCGCGGCGGCGCCCGGCGTCGTCTGGAGCTCCTCGTCGCCGAGCTCGAAGCCGAGGCGGCGGAGCTCCTCCGCCAGCAGCGACCGCGGGTGCGTCGAATTGTTCGTGACGAAGCGGAGGGTGTGCCCGGCCCCGCGGAGCTCCGAGACGGCCTCCAGCGCCCCCGGGATCGGCTCGCCGGAGACGTGGAGGACGCCGTCGATGTCGAGCAGAATGCTCGCCATGAAGCGTGAGTCTACGAGCAGCAGCCCGGGCCGAGGCGACCACTAGCGAAGGTGCCGGACTCATCCGAGCCGAAGCGGGTTCGCGTCACGCGTTCCGTCACGCTCTCCCTGTCGGAGATCGAGATCCGGGCCTCGCGGTCGGGCGGCCCGGGCGGCCAGCATGCGCAGAAGTCGTCCACACGGGTCGAGGCGGTGCTCGACGTCGAGTCGTGCACGGCCCTGACGGACGCCCAGAAGCGCCGCGTTGTGGGCAAGGCGGGCCCGGTGCTGCGCGCGATCGCCCAGGACGAGCGGAGCCAACTGCGAAACCGGGAGCTCGCCGTCGAGCGGCTCGTGGAGAAGCTGCGAGCCGCGCTCGCCGTCCCGCGCCGCCGGGTCGCGACGAAGCCGACCGCGGCAGCCCACGAGCGTCGGCTCGAGAGGAAGCGGCGCCGCGGTCGCACGAAGCAGCTCCGAAGGCCTCCCGCGGACACGTGACGAGGCTCTGCCAGGATTCCAACACGGGAGAGCGTGTGCGCCGCGGGCAGCTCGAGGCACGAGGTACGAGTTGCAACGTGCCGCCGTGCACCGCATGGGCAGCGACGAAAACCGTCGTTTCCAGGGAAACGACCGAGCAAGTCACAAGGCGCAAGCTGGCGCCGAGGCGCTGGGAATAGGATCGGGGACGTGGACGCAGCGACGCTGGCCGAGCTCGCTCCAGGGATTCCGACGGAACGCACTCGCCTGCTCGACAACCTCGGCCGGATCCGCCGTGAGCTCGGGCCGATCACGCCAGAGCTCTCGGACGCGCTCGCGGACCACATGAACATCCGCCGCGGCGACGTGCACGAGGTCGTCTCCTTCTACTCGTTCCTGCAGGTCCCCACCGACGCCGTCCGCGTGTGCACCGGCCCGATGTGCGACTGCCGCGGGGCGCGGGAGCTCCTGGCTGCCAATCCGGGCGCGCTCGAGGTCGCGTGTCTCGGTCACTGTGATCTCGCACCGGTGCTGACGCGGGGGGATGAGATCGTTCCCGCGGTCACGCACTCGGCGAACGATGGGCCCGCGCTCGGACTCGGCTCGCGCGACGAGACGCTCGCCGATTACGTAGGTCGCGGCGGGCTCGCGCTGCTCCGAGAGCTGCCGGCGCTCGAGCGCGTGGTCGAGGAGCTGAGGGTCTCCGGGCTCGCCGGCTGCGGCGGCGCCGGCTTCCCTGCGGGGGTCAAGTGGGAGGCCGTCGCACGCGAGCCGGGGCCGCGGTACGTGGTCGTGAACGCCGACGAGGGCGAGCCGGGCACGATCAAGGACCGGTACGTGATGGAGCTTCGGCCGCATCTGATGGTCGAGGCAACCGTCCTTGCGATGCGGCTCCTCGACGCGCTCGAGGGTCACATCTACCTGCGCGAGGAGTACGCGACGGCCCGCGCGCGGCTCCAGCAGGCGATCGACGAGCTCCGCGTGGCAGGGCTGCTCGAGGGGCTCTCGCTGGAGATCGTCGTCGGCGCCGGCGCCGACATCGCCGGCGAGGAGACCGCGATGCTCGAGTCGATGGAGGGCCGACGGGCCATGCCCCGCCTGAAGCCACCGTTCCCGAGCGAGGTCGGGTACCTCGGACGGCCGACGCTGATCCAGAACGTCGAGACCCTCGCCCACATCCCCGCGATCGTCCGAAACGGCGGCGCCTGGTGGGCCGGGCTCGGAACGCGGGGCGCCAGGGGCACGCGGTTGTGGTCAGTCACCGGCGCGGTCGCACGACCAGGCTGCTACGAAGCCCCGAACGGGATCACGGCGCGCGAGCTCGTGGAGGAGCATGCGGGCGGATTCGTCGACGAGGTCGGCTGCCTCGTGCCGGGCGGCGCGGCAAGCGGGATCCTCCCTCTCGCCGCGCTCGACGCCCCGCTGACGCGCGACGGGCTCCGCGAGTGGGGTGCCGGCCCGGGGTCCGCAGCCGTCCAGGTCTTCCCTGTCTCGTACTCGCCGCTCCGCCTGCTCGCGGGGACGATGCGCTTCTTCGCGGAGGAGTCGTGCCAGAAGTGCACACCGTGCCGGATCGGGAACCGCGCGTTGCACCACGTCGTGGAGGAGCTCGAGCACGGCCGAGCCGCAATGACGCGCGAGAAGGTCGACGAGTGGCTGCTGGCCATGGAGAAGACGTCGATCTGCGGTCTTGGCCAGGCCTCGCCCTTGCCGGTCCGCAATGCGATGGCGAACTGGCCCGAGCTGTTCGTGCCGCTCTCACCAACGGTGTCAGACACCGCGTAAGTTCCGCTACTGCTCTACAAGCATCCGATAGCGGGCGACGGCCGATGCGGACGTGTCTCCGAGATAGGCGAGAGCGCGCTCGGTGGCAAGAAACGCCGGCGACTCATCGACACCTGCGAGTGCCCGGTGACTGCTCCAGGGCCACTCGTCGGGTCGAGCGCACAGACCTCTCTCGACGGGGTTCAGAGCGACGTACCTGAGCGTCCAGAGCAACTGCGCGTGCGTCTCCTGGAGGACTGCCCCGAACCGGTTCTTGAACAGATGCGCATCACGCTCATACCGCCGGTTGAACCGCAATGAGTAGCGGCCATTGAG
Organism: uncultured Gaiellales bacterium; assembly: GCA_964569165.1. Taxonomy (GTDB): domain Bacteria; phylum Actinomycetota; class Thermoleophilia; order Gaiellales; family Gaiellaceae; genus GMQP-bins7. The sequence continues at coordinate 8,840 of CAZMUG010000006.1, read as the reverse complement.
CTCCTTCATCGCCCTCGAGAGGCGTGCGTCCGGTGTCTCGACGACGAGGTGGTAGTGGTTCGGCATCAGACAGAAGGCAAGACAGCCAAGCTCGTGTCGCTCGATCACGCGCCCCAAACAGGCGAGGAAATCAACGCGATCGGAGTCGAATCGGAAGATCGCTTGTCGCCCGCTACCTCGTGAGAAGACGTGGTAGATGCCATAGGGCGCGAACGTACGGGGTGGACGTGCCACCGAGCCACGGTAGACACCGCATCACGCCACTAAGTCCGCTGTGGACAGACGTTGTCGATATTGACGCCAAGTGCACTTGACGGTTTTCGGTGTCTGACACCAGTGAGTACGATGGCTGGGTGGTCGAGTTCACGCTCGACGGGCGCACGGTCTCCGCCGAGGAGGGCGAGCTGCTCGTTCATGCGGCCGCGCGACACGGGACCTTCATCCCGACCCTCTGCCACGACTCCAAGCTCGACCCGTACGGTGGCTGCCGCATGTGCGTGGTCGACGTCGAGGGGGCGCCCAGGCCCATGCCCGCGTGCGCTACCCGCGTGACCGAGGGCATGGTCGTCTCCACCAACGGCCCCATCGCGAGCTTCCAGCGGACGCTGACCGAGATGCTCCTCTCGGAGCACCTGAACGCCTCGCCCGGCGGCCGGCCGAACGAGCTCGCCGACCTCGCGAGCGAGCTCGGAGCGGAGGCGCCGCTGATGCTCCCGGACGCGAAGCGCAAGGAGTACTCGGACCGCAACAAGCTCCTGGGCTACGACCCGGACGCGTGCATCCTCTGCAACCGCTGCGTCCGCTACACGCAAGAGGTCATGCAGTGCTCGGCGCTGAGCTTCGAGGGCCGCGGAGGCGACGCGCGGATCGTCCCGACCTGGGGACTGTCCTGGCTCGACACCGAGTGCGAGCTCTGCGGCGGCTGTCTCTCCGTGTGCCCCACCGGCGCGATCTACGAGAAGTTCGAGGAGGGCACGACGCGCACGGAGCGCTCGCTCCAGCAGGTGCGCACGACCTGCACGTTCTGCGGCGTCGGCTGCCAGATCGACCTCAACCTCGACCCCGAGACGAAGCGAATCGTGAAGGGCACCTCGAGGGACGAGTACCTCCCGAACGAGGGCAACCTCTGCGTGAAGGGCCGCTTCGCGTTCAACTTCGTCCACCACCCCGACCGGCTCACACAGCCGCTCGTCCGTGGCGAGGACGGCGAGCTCCATCCCACCACCTGGGACAACGCGATCGAGACCGCGGCATCGGGTCTCGGGAAGGTGATCGCCGAGCACGGTCCGCAGTCGATCGGCTTCCTCGCGTCGGCGCGCCTCACGAACGAGGAGAACTACCTCATCCAGAAGCTCGCCCGCACGGGGGTCGGGACGAACTCCGTCCACTCGTGCGAGTCCACCTGACACGCTCCGACTCTTTACGGCCTGGTCAGGTCGTTGGGCAGAGGAGCGAGCAGCAATTCGATCCCCGAGATCGAGAACGCCCGCTTCCTCCTCGTCATCGGCTCGAACACGACGGAAGCGCACCCGGTGCTCGCGTTGCGCATCAAGAAGGCCGTGCGAAACGGCGCGACGCTCGTCGTCGCCGACCCGCGGAGGATCTGGCTGACCAAGATCGCGAAGCGCCACCTCCAGCTCCGTCCCGGGACGGACGTGTGGCTCCTGAACGCGATGATGCACGTGATCCTCGAGGAGGGGCTCGAGAACGAGGAGTACATCCGCGACAACACGGTGGACTTCGACGCGGTGCGCGAGGTCGTCGCCCGCTATGCGCCCGAGGACGCCGAGAGAATGACCGGCGTGCCCGCCGGCGACATCCGCGCAACCGCGCGGGAGTACGCGACTGAGCGGCGGGCGGGGATCTTCTACACGCTCGGGATCACCGAGCACGCGTGCGGCGTGGACAACATCTGGTCGCTCGCGAACCTCGTGCTCATGACGGGCCACCTCGGATACGAGTCGACCGGGCTGAACGCGCTCCGCGGGCAGAACAACGTGCAGGGGCTGAACGACTCCGGCGCCAACCCCGCCTACCTACCCGGCTACCAGCCGGTGGACGATCCGGAGATCCGGCGGAAGTTCGCAGAAGCCTGGGGCGTCGAGGTGCCCGAGCAGCCCGGCTACCGCCTGGACCAGATGATGAGCGGGCTCCACGACGGGCGCATCCGCGCGCTCTACCTGATCGGCGAGAACCCGGCGCAGACCGAGCCGAACGCCCGCCACGTCGAGCACGGCATCGGCGGGCTCGACTTCCTGGTCTCGCAGGACATCTTCCTGAACGAGACGACCCGGAAGTACGCGGACGTCGTCCTTCCCGCGTCGAGCTTCGCGGAGAAGGACGGCACGTTCACGAACACGGAGCGGCGGATCTCGCGCGTCCGTGCGGCGGCGCCGTTGCCGGGTGACGCGCGAGTGGACCGCGAGATCGTCATCCAGCTGGCGAGGGCGCTCGGAGCGGACTGGCCGGACTACCCCGACGCGGAGTCCGTGTGGAACGAGCTCGCCGACCTCTCCCCGAACTGGTACGGCGTCCGCTACGACCGGCTGGAGGAGAACGGCATCCAGTGGCCCGTGACCGAGATCGGCGGGCCGGACACGAAGTTCCTGCACGCGCCGGGGCCCGCGCGGCAGGGCGGCGGCAAGTTCTACCCCGTCGAGTACCAGGAGCCGATCGAGCAGCCGGACTCCGAGTACCCGCTCGTCCTCTCGACCGGCCGCACTCTCTACCACTACAACTCAGCGACGATGACGATGCGCGAGTCCGGGATCACGGACAAGCAGGAGGATCCCTTCTTCGAGATCTCGGCGGAGGACGCGTCCGCGCTCGGCCTCGCGGACGGCGACTGGGCCCGGCTCGTATCCAGGCGCGGGGACCTGCAGGCGCGTGCCCGCGTCACGAACCGTGTGTTCCCGGGACTGGTCTGGATGGCGCTGCACTTCGCCGAGCAGAAGGTCAACTGGCTCACCCACGACGTGGGCGACCCGCTCATCGGGACGCCCGAGTACAAGGTCAGCGCCGTGCGCGTTGAGCCGCTCCGCGCCGGGCTCGGCGCCGCCGTCGGCTGACTCCTCCGGCTCTCGCTTCGACAACCCGTGGCCACCCAACAACTCACCCGGGCCCAAGTGCTGGTAGTCGAGGAGCGCATCCGAAGCAACAAGGGCATCACCCTCAACATCGGGATCGACACATCGACCCGTGACGTAACGCTCGAGTGGCTTCCGAAGTGGTCGCTCACGCATCTGACCCTGTCATCGCGGCGTGGGGAGTCCTTCAACCTTCGGATCCATCCCGACGGGGAGTGGTGCCTGTACGAGGATCCGAAGCACCACCCGAAGCACTGTCCGGCGTGTCGCGGCAGCGCCGAGATGAACGGATACGTCCGGACATACCCGGAGCTCGTCGCCCCACCGACGCTCGGCAAGCCGGAGTTGGACCGTTACTGGAGCTCGCTCCTCGCGGAACGCCGCACGAAGAGCCGGGTGCCCTGACGGTGGCCGTCCACGACTCGCTCGCACCCGAGTCCGTCGTGCCGGTTCGGCGGGGCCGTTTCGGAAGCCCTTACCTCTACGAGCCCGTGTGCGAGTCGACGCAGCTCCTTCTCCTCGGCTCCGGGCTTCCCGAGGGAGCCGTCGCCGTTGCCGACTACCAGAGCGGCGGGCGCGGGCGGGTCGGTCGGCCGTGGGTCGCGCCGCCGGGAACGGCGTTGCTCGCGTCCGTGCTGCTCCACCCGCCGGCGAATCGGCATCTGCCGGAGCTCTCCCTCGTCGCGGCGCTCGCGACGGCCGAGGCCGTCGAGGCCGCGGCCGACCTGTCCGCGCAGGTGAAGTGGCCGAACGACGTCATGGTCAACCGGCGCAAGGTGGCGGGCATCCTCTCCGAGCTCTCCGAGGGCGTGGTCGTCGTCGGAGTCGGGATCAACGTGAACCAGGCGCGTGACGAGCTCCCCGCGGACGCGCCCACGCCGCCCGCGTCGCTTCGCACCCTCACCGGCAGGGCGTACGACCGCGCGAGACTCCTCGACTCGCTGCTCGACCGCTTCGAGCGCAGGTATGACGAGTGGGGCGCGGGCGGGCTTGCCGCGCTCTACGAGGATCTCGGACCGCGGGACTTCCTCCGCGGGCGCCGCGTGGACGCAGGCGGAGCGCCCGGGACGGCGGTGCAGATCCACCGTGACGGGAGGCTCGAGGTGCGGACCGACGGGGGCGAGACGCTGGAGGTCGAGTCGGGCGAGATCGGCTTCGTCCGCTGAGTCGCCTCAGCGGTCGACGAGCGCCGAGATCACGATGTAGAGCACGATGAGAATCGGGACGAGCAGGGACGCGAGCCGTCCCGGCCAGCCCTGACCTGCCCGCTTCATGGGATCCTCCGGACCGGGCCACTTCTCGTGACGAGGCTGCGCGCCCTCCTCGAGGGTGTCGGCCTGCTCGGCAGGCTCGACGGCCACGTCGGGAGCGGCGAGCACTTCCGGGGGCAGCGCGTCGTCGCGATAGGTCGGCTCGCCGGGGACGGGCTCCTCCTCGAGCGTGCTGCCCTCGAGCTCGAAGAGGCTCGGCCAGCGCCCGCACGAGCGGCACGCGTTGGCGTTCGGCGCGTTGACCGTACCGCACTGCGAGCAGCGCCAGGGAGCGTCGGCCACCACGGAAGCTTACGTCGGGCTCTACTCGGACATGCGGACGGGGATCTCGCGGAGATTGATCCGTGACCCGTCCTTCGCCGACAGCTCGTAGACGAAGAGGGCGCCGACGCCGTCGAAGGGGATCTCGTACGCGTCGGTCGTGAAGTCGAAGGTGCCCCGGGTGCCCGTTCCCGACGTCGCAGTGACGAAGTTCGAGTCCACGATCCGGCCGTCGGTGTCGGTGAGCTCGTACTGGAACGTCGCCTCGAAGGTGTTCGCAGTCCCGGTCGCGCGAACCGGGTTACCGACCTCCTGGAAGTAGAGCGGCGACTCGACCAGGATCGCCGGCGTCAGGTTCTCGAAGTCGGCCCGCGTGTAGCTCTCACCGCCGATCTCGACGGCCTCGACGGCCGGGAACTGGCTCGCCGTGTACACGACCTGTGCGAGCGCCTCCTCGGAGACGTCGCCCGACAGCTCCACGCCCGCAACGCCGTCCTCCACCTCGACCGACTCGAGCTCGACGCCGTCGGGGATCGCTGACGAGAACTCGAACTGGACCTCCTCCTCGTCCGTGGGGCCCAGGAGCAGCTGCTCGAGAGCAGCGGTCGCGGCGGTCGCCGTGTCGTCCACCTCGCGCGCGACCGGCCAGACCTTGCCCTCGTACAGCCAGTAGACGCGCACGGTCGTCGTCGTGGCGGGAGCCGTGGTGGTCGTCTCCGTGCCGGTGGTCGCCTCGTCGTCGCCCCCGCCACAGCCGGCGAGCGCGAGCACCAGCAGGAGACCGAGGAGCGCGTGTCTCACGACCGCAGAGTAGACCCTCGCCGGGGATCGGGAGCGATCTCCGACACGCGCCTCCTGAGATCGGCATGGTCGAGCTGGACCTCCACCCCGAGCCGTCGCGCCGTCTCCTCCTCGAGCCCCTGGAAGAGGTCGATCGTCTCCCAGAGGGCACGGGCGACGTCGCGCACCGAGTACCGGGCGTACGCCCACTCGAGAGCGACGAGCGCTCCCGGGTCTCCCCAGCGCTCGACGAAGCGGCCGGCATGCCACGTGTCGACACCCGGGTCGAGCGAGCGCGCGTGCAGCGCCATGAGCGAGACGAGCCGCGCCTTCATGTACCCGTCGAGACAGTCGAGTGCCGTGTAGACCTCGCCGCGCCTGAGCTTCTTCGCGGTCCAGAGCGCGTGGTACCAGAAGTCGCTCGCGAGCTCGGTGAGCTCTCGCGAGCTCGGCATGATGGGGGACGCGACACCGGCCGCGGCTCGGGCGAGCCGGGCCTCGATCCCGACACGGTCGACGAGGACGCGGTAGCCGCGTGCGAGCAGCGCGACGGCGTTCTGGCTGGTCTCGACCCGCTCGGCGACGGAGGCGGGGAAGAGGACGAAGTCCACGTCCTCCCCAGTCTCGTAGAGCACGCGGCGCTCCCAGTGCCCGTCCATCGTCGCCTCGAGGAAAGTCAACACGGGATCACCGAAGTCCGCGATCCAGCCCGAGTCTTCCGCGTAGGGACCGGGATCGTCCAGGAGCAGGATCAGGTCGAGGTCCGACCAGCGGTCCGCCGGCGTCTCGGACCGCGCCTGCGACCCCACGACGACCAACGCTGCGACGTCGTCCCGCTCCGCTGCCCAGTCCGCCACCGCGGCGCACATCAGCTCCATGCGCGTGTTCACGTTCGCGAGCAGGCGCTCCTCGAGTCGGACGACGCTCTCGTTCACACCGCGCAGCGAGAGCTCCCCGCGTCCCACGCGCTCCTCGAGCATCGGGATCATCGCCTTCGTGTAGCTCCCGGGAAGCGGGCCCGTCTGGGGAACCGCCGCAGGCGCGGCGAGCTCGCGGAGGAGCGCAGGCGTGACGAGCGGACAGTCGACCGGTAGGACGATGCTCATCTCGTGCCCGGCGGCGCGCAATCCGGCGAGCACGCCGTGCACCGGCGCCCGCTCGACCGCCCCGTCGTCGAGCACCGGGAACGGAAGCTCGAGCCCGTCCTCCGACTTGCCGACGGCGATGACCTCTGTGCACACCGCCGCGAGCGTGCGCCAGGCGCGTTCCGCGAGCGTCTCTCCGCGGAACCGAGCCAGAGCCTTCGGAGACCCGAACCTTTCCGACCTGCCCCCAACGAGCAGGACGCCGGTCGCAGCCACGCGCTCCGAGACGGTGTCTGACACCTTGTCCACAGGGGTGGAGGCGCCCGTCAGGCCCGAATCCGCCACGGCTCCGTGTAGACGGTCAGGCGGTCGTCGCGGGCCCAGCCGCAGAGCGTGACCCCGCGATCCGAAGCGAGGTCGACCGCGAGAGACGAGGGCGCGCCCACGGCGACGATGACGGGACAGCCCGCCACCGCCGCCTTCTGCACGAGCTCGAAGGAGAGTCGGCCGCTGACGCAGAGCACATGCTCCGCCAGAGGCAGAAGCCCCTCGGCGAAAGCCCAGCCGACGACCTTGTCCATCGCGTTGTGGCGGCCCACGTCCTCGCGCAGGCAGACGAGCTCGCCGGCCCCGTCGAAGAGCCCCGTCGCGTGCAGGCCCCCTGTCGCCGCGAAGACCTGCTGTCCGGCGAGCAGCCTGGCGGGGAGTGAGGCGACGAGCCCAAGCGGCAGCCGGAGGCGGCTCTCGACGCGCGGCGCGGCCACCTGAACCGCCTCGATCGCGCCCTTCCCGCAGACACCGCACGAGGAGGAGGTGTAGAAGTTCCGTCGCAGGCGCTCGGCGTCGAAGCCGTTCACATCGACCTCGACCGTGTTCGCGGCGAGGTCGTCGGTCAACCGGGCGGCGATCGGCTCCAGCCCTTCCGTCACGCAGAACCCGAGCGCGAGCTCCTCGTCGTGCCCCGGCGTGCGCATGGTGACGGCGATCGGCTGGCCCCCGATCCGAAGCTCGAGCGGCTCCTCGACGGCGAGGACGTCTCTCTCGCCCACGCTGCCGGGGAGGCGGAGCGCGTCGACACCGCGCGTGGTCTGCGAGGGTGGTCGCTCGCCGCTCATGCGCCAAGCGTACTCAGCGGTCTCGGCAACCCGTTCACGCAGCACGGAGCCGCCCGCTACTGTCGATGCCTGCGCGAGCGGCTCTCGCCAGCGGAGACCTCGCCCGGCGTCGGCGGCACACCCGCCCGCGATCCGGCTCAGATCCGCTACTCGACCGTGACGGTCTTGGCCAGGTTCCGCGGCTGGTCGACGTTCAGGCCGCGGAGGCGCGCGATGCGGTACGCGAGGAGCTGCAGCGGGAGGATCGCCAGCACGACCTGGAGGAAGGCGGGGGTCTTCGGCACGTAGATCACGTCGTCCGCGTGGTGCTGGATGTCCTCGTTCCCGTCGGTCGCGATCGCGATGACGTGCGCGCCGCGCGCGCGGACCTCCTGGATGTTGGAGACGATCTTGTCGTAGACGTGGATGTTGGTCGCCACCACGACGACCGGCGTCGCCTCGTCGAGCAGCGCGATCGGCCCGTGCTTCATCTCCCCCGCCGAGTACGCCTCGGTCGGGATGTACGAGATCTCCTTCAGCTTGAGCGCGCCCTCCAGCGCGACCGGGAGGCCGATGTGCCGGCCGAGGTAGAGGAAGAAGTGCGCGTCGGAGTACCGGCGCGCGATCTCCTCGATCGGGTGGTCGCCGTCGAGGAAGGACTGGATCTTGCTGGGGAGCTTGTAGACGAAGTCGAGGATGAACTCGATCTCGCCGGGGGGAAGCGTCTCGCGAATCTGGGCGAGCTTCAGCGCGACGAGGTAGAGGAGCGCAACCTGCGCCGTGAACGTCTTGGACGCGGCGACACCCATCTCCAGGCCCGCGCGCGTGTACAGGACGGAGTCGACCTCGCGCGTCACCTGCGAGCCCATCATGTTCGTGATCGCAACCGTCCGCGCGCCGCGCTCGCGCGCGAGCTTCAGCGCACCGATCGTGTCGCGCGTCTCCCCCGACTGCGTGATCCCGATGACGAGATCGTGCTCGTTGATCACCGGGTTCCGGTAGATCCACTCGCTCGCGATGTCGAACTCGACCGGGACGCGCGCCCACTCCTCGATGACGTACCGGCCGACGACGCACGCGTGGTAGGCGGTTCCGCAGGCGAGGAGGACGATCCGGCGGAGGTCCCTGATCTCCGCGTCGTTCATGCCGAGCCCCTCCAGGACGAGATGGCCATGCCGGACGCGGTCGCCGATCGTCTCCGCAACTGCCTCGGGCTGCTCGAAGATCTCCTTGAGCATGAAGGTCTCGAACCCGCCCTTCTCC
>CAZMUG010000005.1:27657-39555 GCA_964569165.1 uncultured Gaiellales bacterium | reverse complement strand
GACGCGCCGGCCGCGCGACGCAGGGCGTCATCGTCATGCGCCTCCGCGAGGGGGAGAAGGTGGCGACGCTCGCGCCCGTCGTCGGTGCGGAGCCCGACGACGACCCCGAGGCCGTCGAGGCCGGTCAGCCCGTCGAAGCCGCGCCCGAGGCTCCGCCCGAGGCCTGAGGCTCCGCGGAGCCGCCCGCGAGGTTCGACAGGGCGGTGAGAAGGTCGATCGGGATCGGAAAGACGACCGTCGAGTTGTTCGAGGCGCCGATCTCGAGCAGCGTCTGCAGGTAGCGCAGCTGTACCGTGATCGGCTGCTGCGCCATGATCGCGGCGGCGTCCTTCAGCCGCTCGGACGCCTGGAACTCGCCCTCGGCGGAGATGACCTTCGCCCGCCGCTCGCGCTCGGCCTCGGCCTGACGCGCCATCGCCCGCTGCATGCCGGCCGGGATCTCGACGTCCTTCACCTCGACCACCGACACCTTGATGCCCCAGGGCGAGGTCGCGTCGTCGATGATCGACTGCAGGATCGTGTTGATCTTGTCCCGTTCCGAGAGGAGCTCGTCGAGGACGTGCTGGCCGAGGACCGAGCGGAGCGTCGTCTGCGCGATCTGCGACGTCGCGGCCATGTAGTTCTCGACCTGCGTCACTGCGGCGTTCGGCTCGACGATGCGGAAGTAGGCGACCGCGTTCACGCGGACCGGCACGTTGTCCTTCGTGATGACCTCCTGCGGCGGGACGTTGAGCGTCACCGTCCGCAGGTCCACCTTCACCATCCGGTCGATGACCGGGATGAGCAGGAAGATCCCCGGGCCCTTCGGGTGCTCGAGGAGCCGTCCGAGCCGGAAGATGACGCCGCGCTCGTACTCGCGCAGGACCTTGACCGCGGCGAAGAGGAAGAGCAGGACGATGACGAGTGCTGCGACGAGCACGATCAGTCCTGCGGAGACGTTCATCAGCTCTGCTCCTCTCGGGTGGGTGACGGGACGGATCCTACGACGAGCCGGAGATCCTCCTCGACCTCCTCGACGCGAACGCTCTCGCCCGTGACGAGCGGGGCGCCGTCGCCGGACCGTGCGCGCCAGAGCTCGCCGTTCACCTGCACCTGCCCGTCACGACGCACGATGCCCTCGTGGCCCACGAGTCCCTCCACCCCGACGGCAGCCGGCCGCCGCGCGACCTTCACGACTCGCGTGAGGGCCACGCCGAGCAGGAGCGCGAGCGTCCCGGCGATGCCGATCGCGACCGGGAGCGACACCTGGTACGCCTCGCCCGCGGGGTCGAAGAGCATGATCGCCCCGAGGACGAACATGATCGCTCCCGCGAGCGTCAGCGCGCCGTGCGACATCACGAACGCCTCTGCGACGAAGAAGGCAGCGGCGAGGAGCATGAGCAGGACGCCCGCGAGCGAGACGGGCAGGACCTGCAGCCCGTAGAGCCCGAGGATGAGCGAGATCGCGCCGACCGTCCCGGGAAAGACGAGACCGGGATTCCAGAGCTCGACGACGATGCCGATGAGCCCGATGGAGAGCATCAGCGCGATGAGGTTCGGGTCGACGAGGAAGTCGCGCGCGCGCTGCCAGAAGCTCATCTCGACCTCGACGATCTCGGCCCCCGCGGTGTCCAGCACGAAGCCCTTCGGCACCGTCTTCATCCCGTCGATCTCGCGCAGGAGCGCCGGGAGCGTGGGCGAGACGACCTCGACCAGCCCGATCGCCTTCGCCCCGCGCGCGCCGAAGTTCGCCGCCTCGGTGACCATCCTCTCGGCCGCCTCGGCGTTCCGGCCGTGCTCCCGCGCGAGCTCGCCGACGTACGCGGCGGCGTCGTTCACCACCTTGCGCCGGAGGTCCTTCGAGATGTCCTCGCCGCCGAGCGAGATCGGCGTGGACGACCCGATGTTCGTCTGCGGCGCCATGGCCGCGACGTCCGCGGCCATCGTGATCACGGCGCCGGCCGAGTCGGCGCTGGAGCCGGGGGGAGCGACGTAGACGACGACGGGGACCTCGGCAGCGAGGAACGCCTTGACGATCCCGCGCATGGACGAGGCGAGGCCTCCCGGCGTGTCGAGCACCAGGACGAGCGCAGCCGCTCCGTCGTCCTCGGCCTGCTCGACGGCCTGCTCGACGTACTCCTGGGTGACGGGGTTGATGTCGTTGTCCAGATGGACCGCGAGAGCTCTCGGCCGCTCGCTCTGGGCGAGCCCGCCGTGGGCGCCGAGCAACGCTCCAATCACGAGCGAGAGGACGAGAAATCCCCGCAAAATGCGCCCGGTCACCGGTGTAAGGATTCTATCAGCGAGGGATTCTCGCCCTTGTCCGCGAACCCGTCGAGGGCCACCCTGGAAGGTCCCGTGCATCGACTCCTCCTCCTCACCGTGGCGCTCGCCGCCGCACTCGTGTCGGCTGCACCGGCCCTCGCCGGGCCGGCCCCCGTGAGCACCGTCGAGCTCTCGCGGCGCGGGGACGCGTTCGTGCCCCGTGCGTCGGTGCCTCGCTTCACGCTGGCAGGCATCCACTGGAGGGGAACCGGAGAGGTGCGCTTCAGGACGAGGTCCGTGCACGGTGGGTGGAGCTCCTGGCGCGCGGGGGCCCCGGAGAGCGAGGACGGCCCGGATCCCCTCTCTGGCGAGGGCGTCCCCGGCTGGAGGGTCGGGAGCCCGTGGTGGACGGGGGAGTCGAACGGGATCCAGGTGCGCGTGACGGGCCTCGTCCGGCGCGTCCGCGCCGAGCTCGTGTGGAGCCCGGAGCGGCGCATCCCCTACCGCCACACGTCGGCGACGGAAGCTCCAACGATCGTGCCGCGCGCGGCCTGGGGCGCGGACGAGTCGATCCGCCGCGGGCCCCCTGTCTACGCGCGTTCCGTGCGCGTCGCGTTCGTCCATCACACGGCGGGAACGAACGACTACTCGCGGTCGGAGGCGCCGGCCGTGGTGCGCGGGATCCAGCTCTACCACGTCAAGTCCAACGGCTGGAACGACGTCGGCTACAACTTCCTCGTCGATCGCTTCGGGACGATCTACGAGGGGCGCTACGGTGGCGTGGACCGGAACGTGGTCGGGGCCCATGCGCTCGGGTTCAACACCGGCTCCGTCGGGATCGCCCTCCTCGGCACGTACGGGACGACGAAACCCCCGTCTGCCGCGCAGGACGCGATCGCGCGCCTCATCGCGTGGAGGCTCGATGTCGCGCACGTCGACCCGATCGGCACCGCCACGCTCGTCTCGGCTGGGAGCGAGAAGTACCCGAGCGGCGCGGAGGTGGAGCTGCGGTCGGTGTCCGGCCACCGGGACACCGGAGCGACGCAGTGCCCCGGGAACGCCCTCTACGCGCGGCTGCCGGCGATCGCCGCGGCGGCACGGGCGCTCGGCGGCCAGAAGGTCTTCGACCCCGCCGTCGAGGCGAGCGGCGCGAGCGTGCGCTTCCGCGCCCGGCTCGCCCGGCCCGGCCCGTGGCCCGTGGTCGTCGCCGACGGCGATGCCCTCGAGGTCGCGCGTGGCTCGGGCTCGGGCTCGGCCGTGGACTGGACGTGGGACGCGTCCGCGGCGCCGGCCGGGACCTACTCCTGGAGCATCTCCGCCGGTGCGGCGCTTCCTGCCGCTGGATCCGTCGAGGCGGGAGCGGCCTCGACAGCGCTGGCCGTCTCGGAGCTCACCGTCGAACCGGAGGGGCTCACGCCGAACGGTGACGGCCAGGGCGACTCGGCACGTGTGACGTACCGCCTGTCCAAGGCGGCGAGCGTCACCGTGACCGTGGCGGACGCCTTCGGTGCTCCGGTCACCTCCGTTCAGGAGCGGGCCTGGCGACGCGCGGGGGTACGGTCGGTCGAGCTCGCGGGCGACGGGCTCCCGGACGGCGCGTACACGGTCGCCGTCCACGCCCAGACGCCCGCGGGGGAGGCCACGGAGGCCACGGCCGCGCTGACGGTCAGCCGGACGCTCGGTCTCGTGTCGGTCTCGCCGCCCGCGTTCTCGCCGAACGCCGACGGCCGCAACGACGGGCTCCTGGTGGCGTTCTCGCTCAGCGCTCCGGCGTCCGTGCGGGTCCGGGTCGAGCGGGAAGGCCGGTGGGTGGCGACTCCTCTCCTCGCGAGCCTGCAAGCCGGTCAGCAGCAGCTGTCCTGGGACGGCACCCGTTCGAGCGGGACGCTCCGCGACGGACGGTACGCGGCGGTCGTGGAGGTGACCGACGCGGTCGGCACGGTCTCCTTCGCCGCGCCCTTCGTCGTGGACACGACCGCGCCGCGGGTGCGCTTCCTCCCGGGGCGGGGGATCCGCCTGGCGGTGAGCGAGCCGGCATCGCTCACCGTGCGCATCGACGGGCAGACCGTGAGCCGGGAGGTCGTCCGGGGCGGGATCGTCCGCATTCGCTGGCCGGGTGTCGCGGCGCGCGTCCGCGTCGTCGCCCGGGACGCCGCGGGGAACGCGAGCGCACCGGTTCTCAGGATCCGGCCAAGGGGACGCGAACCCGCCCAGTAGACTCGGCGCGTGCAGCCGCCCGCCGCCCCGTTCGGCAAGGACGTCGTCGAGTCGATCCTTCCGCACCGCGACCCGTTCCTCCTGATCGACGAGGTGCTCGAGCTCGAGCCGGGCCGCCGCGTCGTCGCGACGTGGGCGATCCGCGACGACGCGTTCTGGGTCCCCGGCCACTTCCCCGAGCGAGCCGTGCTGCCGGGGGTGCTGATCGTCGAGTCGATGGCGCAGACCGGCGCGGTCGCGGTGCTCGTGGAAGAGGAGAATCGTGGGAAGATCGCGTTCTTCGCGGGGATCGACGACTGCAGGTTCAAGCGCGTGGTCGAGCCGGGAGACGTCCTCACGCTGGCCTGCGAGATCGACACGGTCCGCGGCCCGATCGGCCGGGGGAAGGCGACGGCGCACGTCGGTGACACCCTCGCAGCGCGTGGCACGCTGACCTTCGCGGTGGAGCGGTAGGCGTGCTCGGAGCGACGTCCGGCGCGCGCATCGGGATCACGGGCCTCGGCGTGCACGTGCCCGAGCGCGTCGTGACGAACGACGATCTCGCGCAGGCCGTGGACACGTCGGACGAGTGGATCCGCGAGCGCACGGGGATCCGCGAGCGGCGCATGGCGGCCGAGCACGAGGCGCTCACGGACATTGCGCTGCCCGCCGCGAAGCTCGCCCTCGCCGACGCAGGCGTGGATGCCCGTGAGATCGATCTCGTGATCTGCGCGACCGTGACGCCGGACATGATGTTCCCGACGGCGTCAGCGCTGATCGCGGACGAGCTCGGGATGCCGCGGGCCGCCGCCTTCGATCTCCTCGCCGGCTGCACGGGGTTCGTCTACGCGGTCGCGCAGGCCTACGGGATGCTCGCCTCGGGGGTTGCGAAGAAGGCCCTGGTCGTCGGCGGCGACGTGCTCTCCAAGATCCTGGACTGGAGCGACCGCTCGACCCTCGTGCTGTTCGGCGACGGCGCTGGCGCCGTCGTCATGGAGCACGTCGAGCAGGGCGGCTTCATCGGCTTCGAGCTCGGCGCGGACGGTGGCGGAGGGGAGTTCCTCTGGTACCCGGGGTCGGGCTCGCGGCACTTCGACAACCCGGGTGCGCTGCTGAAGATGAACGGCCGGGAGGTCTTCAAGTTCGCGACGCGGATCATGGTCTACTCGGCGCAGCAGATCCTCGCGGAGTGCGGGAAGACCGTTGACGACATCGACGTCTACATTCCGCACCAGGCGAACAAGCGGATCATCGACTACGCAGCGGATAAGCTCGGCGTGCCCATGGAGAAGACGGTCGTGAACGTCGAGCGTTTCGGAAACACCTCGTCGGGGTCCATCCCGCTCGCGCTCGCCGACGCGCGCGAGGAAGGGCGCCTGCGCGACGGCGCGCTCGTCCTCATGACGGGGATGGGAGCGGGGCTGACCTGGGGCTCGGCGCTGCTCGAGTGGGCCGACGGGGGCTCGAGATGACCAAGGTCGCGTTCTGCTTCCCGGGGCAGGGATCGCTCGAGGTCGGGATGGGGAAGGACATCGCCGGGGCGTTCCCGTCCGCGCTCGAGGTCTATCGCGCCGGGTCGGCTGCGTCGGGCCTCGACCTGGAGAAGCTCTGCTTCGAGACACCGCTCGAGGAGATGGTGGAGACGGAGGTGCAGCAGCCGGCGCTCGTCGCCACGAGCCTGGCGATCCTCGCGGCCATCCGCGAGCGCGGGATCGCGCCGGACGTCGTCGTGGGGCACTCGGTCGGGGAGTTCTCCGCGCTGGCAGCCGCGGGCGCGCTCGGGACGGCCGAGGCGATCGGCCTCGTGCGCGAGCGCGGGCTCGCGATGGCCGAGGCGGCGCGCGAGCGGCCCGGGGCGATGGCCGCGATCCTCGGGCTGGACGACGAGGAGGTCGAGAAGCTCTGCCGGAGGATCGTGGGCGTCTGGCCCGCGAACTACAACTGCCCCGGCCAGATCGTCGTCTCGGGGGTGCAGGCTGCGGTGGTGGAGTGCGGCGCCGCGGCCCAGCGCCTCGGCGCCCGACGAGCCGTCGTCCTCAAGGTGTCCGGTGCGTTCCACAGCCCGCTCGTCGCCCGTGCGGCCGACCGGCTCCGGCCGGCCCTCGAGCGGGCGCGCTTCACCGAGCCGCTCGCGCCGTTCATGTCCACGGTCACCGCGAAGATCGAGCCCGCGCAGCGGATCGCCTCGCTGCTCGTGGACCAGCTGACCGGCCCGGTTCGCTTCACGCAGGCCGCGACCGAGCTCGTGCGCAGCGGAGCGACGACGTTCGTGGAGGTCGGGCCGGGCAACGTCCTCTCCGGTCTCGTGAAGCGGATCGACCGGAGCGTCAAGACGTTCTCGGTGAACAGCCTGGAGAGCCTCGAGCGGGCCCAGGAGGCACTCGCGCGGTGAGCGCGGACTTCTGCTCGCTCGCGGGCAAGAACGCGCTGGTCACCGGAGCATCGAGGGGAATCGGCCGCGCGATCGCCGCCGAGCTCGCGAGCGCCGGCGCCTCCGTCGTCCTCTCCTATCGCACCGGAGCCGAGGAGGCGGAGGCTCTCGCGGCGGAGATCGGCGGCCGCGCAGTCCAGGCGGACGTGTCCGACGCCGAGTCGGCGCGGGCGCTCGTCGAGGCGGCCGGGGACGTGGACGTCCTCGTGAACAACGCGGGCGTGACCCGAGACGGCCTGCTCGTCCGCATGCCCGACGAGGACTGGCAGACGGTCCTCGAGACGAATCTCTCGTCGTGCTTCTACACGTGCCGCGCGGCCGCTCGCGGGATGATGAAGAAGCGGTCGGGAGCGGTCGTGAACATCTCCTCGATCGTCGGTATCCACGGGAACTGGGGGCAGACGAACTACGCGGCCTCGAAGGCCGGGATCATCGGGTTCACGAAGGCGCTGGCCCGCGAGCTCGGGAGCCGCAACGTGCGCGCCAACGTCGTCGTCCCCGGATATGTGAGGACGCAGCTGACGGACGTCCTGCCGGAGGCGGCCACCGACGCGATGCTCCAGTCCACGCCGCTGGGACGGCTCGGAGATCCCGAGGACGTGGCCGGGGCCGTACGGTTCCTCGCCTCGGACGAGGCATCCTTCGTCACGGGGGCGGTGCTCCTCGTCGACGGCGGGCTGGGGATGTAGGGAGCGGTGAGCGCCGAGAGCACGAACGGTCGCCGGCGGGTCGTCATCACGGGCGTCGGGATGGTCACGCCCCTCGGCAACGACGCCGAGACGACCTGGGACAGCCTCCTCGCGGGCCGCTCGGGAACCGGCCCGATCACGCACGTCGACACGAGCGACTACGCGGTGAAGGTCGCGGCCGAGCTGAAGGGCTTCGACCCGACCGTGTGGATCGACCGCAAGCAGGCGCACCGCATGGACAAGTTCTCGCAGATGTCCCTGTCGGCCGCGCGCATGGCGGAGGCCGACAGCGGGATCGACATCGCCGCGGAGCCCGAGCGCGTGGGCGCCGCGGTGGCGACCGGGATCGGGGGCCTGTACGCGTTCGAGGACTGCTTCCAGAGCCTGCTCGAGCGCGGCCCGGACCGCACACGGCCGTTCGCGATCGTCCAGATCATCCCGAACATGGCCGCGGCCTGGGTGTCGATGGAGCTCGGTACGAAGGGACCGCTCATGGCCGAGTGCACGGCCTGTGCCGCGTCGAGCATGGCCATCGGCGACGGGCTGGACGCGATCCGGCTCGGGCGGGCGGACGTGATGCTCTGCGGCGGTACCGAGGCGCCCATCACGCGGGTCGGTCTCGCCGGCTTCTCCGCGATGCGCGCGCTCTCCCGCCGGAACGACGAGCCCGGGACGGCGTCGCGCCCGTTCGACGCGGGGCGGGACGGGTTCGTCATGGGTGAGGCGGGCGCCGTGCTCGTGCTCGAGGAGCTCGAGCACGCGCGAGCGCGGGGCGCCCGCGTGTACGCGGAGGTGCTCGGCTACGGCTGCTCGTCCGATGCCAGCCACGTGTCCGATCCCGACCCGACCGGGGCGAATCCCGCCCGCGCGATGCAGATGGCGCTCGCCGATGCGGGGATCGAGCCCGAGGAGGTCGGGTACGTGAACGCGCACGGGACGTCCACCGCCGCAGGCGACTCCGCCGAGACGCGGGTCCTCAAGCTCGCGCTCGGCGAGGCGCAGGCGTACCGGACCCCGGTCTCCTCCACGAAGGGGGCGACGGGGCACTGCCTGGGCGCGGCCGGCGCGATCGAGGCGATCTTCACGGCGTTCGCGCTCGAGCGCGGCGTGCTGCCGCCGACGATCAACCAGTTCGAGCCCGATCCCGAGTGCGACCTCGACTACATCCCGAACGTCGCGCGCGAGCAGCAGGTGGAGATCGGCGTCTCGAACGGATTCGGCTTCGGCGGGCACAACGCCTGCGTGGTGCTCCGCCGCTGGAACGAGAGCTAGCAGCCCGGAGGCCGCGATCGCAGTAGGGTTGGGAGCGTGGAGCGGTGGGCGACCTTCGACTGCTACGGAACGCTCGTCGACTGGAACGCGGGCATCCGGTCGGGGATCGAGCGTCTCATCGGCACCGGTCACGCCGACGAGCTGCTCCTCCGCTACCACGAGCTCGAGCCCGAGATCCAGGCGTCCAATCCCGGTGCCTCCTATCGCCAGGTCCTGACCATCGCGCTCGAGCGCCTCGCCGGCGAGGCGGGCCTCACCCTTCCCGAGGGCGAGGGAAGCGCGCTCGCGCGCTCGCTGCCCGACTGGCCCGTGTTCGAGGACGTTCGCCCCGCGCTGGTCGAGGCCCGCGGGCGCGGCTGGCGCCTCGCGATCCTGTCCAACACCGACCGCGACCTGATCGACGGCTCGCTCGTCGCGATCGGCGTCCCGTTCGACCTCACGGTCGTCGCCGGCGAGATCGGGTCGTACAAGCCTGCGCGCCGCCACTGGGACGTGTTCCGCGAGCTGGCCGGAGCGGATACCGCCGTTCATGTGCACGTTGCCCAGAGCCTCTACCACGACGTCGCGCCCGCGGCCGAGCTCGGGATCCCGGCGATCTGGATCAACCGGCTCGGCGAACCGGCCGACCCCCGTCCCGCGCGCACGCTGCGCTCGCTCGAGGGCCTCGCCGACGCGCTCGACGAGGTCGCCGGCACGGCGTCGTGACACCGGAGGCCACTCCGGGCTGCCTCTAGTATCCAGCCCATGTCCTCCGGGCAGGGTCGCATCGACGTCGAGGTCGAGAGCAAGCGTCCGGAGGAGGTACCGGCGAAGGCGCACCCGAACACGTGCCCCGGGTGCGGGTCCCACTACCGCGACGACGAGCTCGCGAAGACGCTTCGCGTCTGCCCTCAGTGCGGGCACCACTTCCCCGTCCTCGCGCGGGACCGCATCGAGCAGCTCGCGGATCCCGGCTCGTTCTCGGAGGAGGACGCCGACCTGCGCTCTGCCGACCCGCTCTCGTTCTTCGACCTCCGGCCGTACGCAGAGCGCCTCGCGGAGGCGGAGCTGGCGACCGGTCTCGGCGATGCGATCGTCTGCGGAACGGCGTGCGTGGACGGCGAGGACTGCCGCCTGGCGGTGATGGACTTCGCGTTCATGGGGGGGTCGATGGGAAGCGTCGTGGGCGAGAAGTTCGTTCGCGCCTGCGAGCGTTCGGCCGCCTCGGGCTCGTCGCTCGTCGCCGTCTCGGCATCCGGCGGCGCGCGGATGCAGGAGGGGATCCTGGCGCTCATGCAGCTCCCGAAGACCGTCTGCGCGATCGACGAGCTACACGAGAGCGGCGGCGCGTTTCTCTCCGTTCTCGCGCATCCGACGACGGGCGGCGTGCTCGCGAGCTTCGCGAGCCTCGGCGACGTGGTCATCGCGGAGCCCGGTGCCCTGATGTCGTTCGCGGGCCCCCGCGTCGTCGCGCAGACCACGCGAGAGAAGCTTCCGGACGACTTCGGCCGCGCGGAGTCGAACCTTCGCTTCGGCCATCTCGACGCGATCGTCGCCCGTTCCGACCTGCGCGTCACGATCGCCCGCCTCCTGCGGCTGTTCGGGAAGGCGTAGTGCCCTCGGAAGCGGAGATGCGGCTGCGGGAGCGGCTCAGTAAGCTCGGCGGCATGAAGCTCCTCCGCGGGACGCGGCTCACCGGCGAGCTCGCGAGGCTCCAGGAGCAGCTCGACCAGCTCCGCGAGGAGCCGAGCGCGGAGGACATCTGGCGGTCGGTGGAGCTCGCACGCCATCAGGACCGTCCGTACACGCTCGACTACGTCGAGCGGATCTTCGAGGACTTCTTCGAGCTCCACGGAGACCGGGGCCGCGCCGACGACCACGCGATCGTCACCGGCCTCGGAAGGATCGAGGGCCGCACGGTCGTGCTCGTCGGGCACCAGAAGGGCCGCGACCTGAAGGAGCGGACGGACCGGAACTTCGGGATGGCCTACCCCGAGGGCTACCGGAAGGCGATGCGCGCGATGTCGCTCGCAGACCGCCACGGGTTTCCCCTGGTGACGATGATCGACACGCCGGGCGCCTACCCGGGCGTCGCGGCCGAGCAGCACGGCCAGGGAGGGGCGATCGCCCGCTCGCAGGCGGTCATGGTCCGGCTCGCGGTGCCCACGGTCGCGTGCGTGATCGGCGAGGGGGGCTCCGGGGGCGCGGTCGCGATCGCGGTCGCGGACCGCGTGCTCATGCAGGAGAACGCGATCTACTCCGTCATCTCGCCGGAGGGCTGTGCCGCGATCCTGTGGCGCGACGCCGGCGAGGCGCGAAAGGCGGCCGCAGCGTTCAAGCCCGATGCCGCTCACTGCCTCGAGCTGGGCGTGATCGACGGGATCGTCGCCGAGCCCGAGGGCGGTGCCCAGGCGGATCCCGACGCGGCCGCCGCGCTGCTCGGGAGGGCGATCCTGGCGGCCCTCGAGGACGTGGAGGAGCTCGCTCCCGGCGAGCGCCGGCGGCAGCGGAGAGCCAAGTACCGCGCGATGGGCGTTCTCACCTCCCTCTGAGCGCCGTCTTTCCGCAAAGAGCGGTTTTCAACAGATTCCACAGGCTTATCCCCGCCCTCGAAACCCGTCTGAGCAGGGAAAAGGCCCGACGTGCAGCCTGTTGGTGAAGTTCGTGTTGCGCTTCCGGCGACAATCCACAGATGAGCCTGGACGAGTACCGGCGGAAGCGGCGCCGCGACGCCACGCCGGAGCCGTACGGCAGCGGGCGCCCGGGCGCCGGAGGCCCGCGCTTCGTCGTCCAGCGCCACGACGCTCGCCGGCTGCACTACGACTTCCGCCTCGAGCGGGGCGGCGCCCTCGCGAGCTGGGCGGTGCCGAAAGGGGTGCCTCTCAGGCGGGGAGAGCGCCATCTCGCGGTGCACGTGGAGGACCACCCGCTCGAGTACGCGGACTTCGAGGGCGTCATCCCCGCAGGGCAGTACGGAGCGGGAACCGTGGAGATCTGGGATCGCGGGACCTACGAGCTCATCGAGGAGAAGCGGGACGGGGGGCTGACCGTCCGCCTGCACGGCGACCGGCTGGACGGCACCTGGGC
>CAZMUG010000005.1:0-27557 GCA_964569165.1 uncultured Gaiellales bacterium | reverse complement strand
TCGCGGTTCTCGCTGCTCCAGGAGGGGGCGGGCGCGACGGTTCTCGTGCTGTTCGACCTGCTCGAGGTGGACTCGACGAGCCTGCTCGAAGTGCCCCTCGGGGAGCGCCGGCGACGGCTGCTCGAGCTCGTGCGGCCCGGCCCTCGCGTCCAGGTCTCGCCCCAGTTCGAGGACGGCGAGGCGCTCCTTGCCGCAGCGCGCGAGCAGGAGCTCGAGGGAGTCGTGGCCAAGCGTGTCGATTCGCGGTACCGGCCGGGGCGGCGAAGCCCGGACTGGCAGAAGGTGAAGCTGCGGAAGTCGCAGGACGTCGTCGTGGTCGGCTACACGCGCGGGCAGGGACGCCGTGCCGCCGGGTTCGGCGCGCTCGTCGTCGCGGTTCAGGGCGCCGGCGGCCTCCGCTGGGCGGGGAACGTGGGGACGGGGTTCTCCGGCGCGGTGGTCGACGACCTCCTCGAGCGGCTCCGACCGCTCGCTCGTGAGCGCTCCCCGCTTGCGGAAGAGCCGAGAATGCCCCGCGTTCCGAAGAAGGACGTCGTGTGGGTCGAGCCGCGCCTGGTGGCGGAGGTCGAGTTCGCGGAGTGGACGCACGAGGGTCGCCTGCGCGCGCCCGTCTACGTGCGGCTGCGCGAGGACCGCCTGCCCGGCGAGGTGCGGCGCGACCCCGAGCCGGTGCCCTCCACGATCTCTCGAGGTCGCAGGGTGTTGAGGCTTTCGAACCTCGACAAGCCCTTCTGGCCCGAGGAGGGGATCACGAAGGGCGATCTCGTCGGCTACTACCGCGACGTCGCGCCCGTGCTCGTCCCGCACCTCAGAGACCGCCCGTTCACGATGAAGCGCTACCCCGACGGCTGGCAGGGCAAGCACTTCTTCCAGAAGCAGGCGCCCTCGCACATGCCAGACTGGATCGAGCGCGCGGCCTTTCCCGCGTCCACGCGCGAGGGGGAAAGGAAGGTCATCGACTACGCGCTCGTGAACGACGAGCTCGCGCTCCTGTGGATGGCGAACATGGGCTGCATCGACCTGCACACGTGGGCTGCCCGCAAGGATCGCCCCGAGCGGCCGGACTGGGTCATGTTCGACCTCGACCCGTCGGAGGGCGCCGGCTTCGCCGAGGTGGTCGAGGTGGCGCTGCTCGTGCGGCAGACGCTCGAGCTCCTGGAGCTCGAGAGCTTCCCCAAGACGTCCGGCTCGCGGGGCATCCACGTCCTCGTCCCGGTCGCCCGCCGGCATTCGCACGCCGAGGCGCGTGAGTTCGCGGGCATCGTCGCGGGCGCGCTCGCCCGGGCGCATCCCGGCCTCGTCACGACCGAGTGGGTGAAGGAGAAGCGCCGCGGCGTGCTCGTCGACGCGAACCAGAACGGACCGGGGAAGACGAACGCGTCCGTCTACTCGGTCCGGCCCCGGGCGGGAGCGCCGGTATCGACGCCCCTGCGCTGGGACGAGGTTGCGCCCGGCCTCGATCCCGCGGCCTTCACGATGGAGGTCGTGCTCGAGCGCGTGGCCCGCCGGGGCGACGTCTTCGCGGGCGTGCTCGGCGGCCGGCAGTCGCTGAAGAAGGCGCTCCGGGCGCTCCGCTAGTCGTCCAGCCGCCGCGGGTGGCCGAGCATCGTGAGCGCCCCCGTGTCGCGGCGGAAGGCGAGCGCAAGCGTCCAGTCGGCGACCACTCGCAGCTTTCGGGAGACGAGCGGCAGCTGGTACAGGTGGTACGTCCGCGCGACCCACCAGCCGAGGAACCCACGGAGCCGCACGTGGCCGGGCAGCTCGGCGATCCCCTTGTGGTACCCGAGCGTCGCCACCTGCCCGAGCATGCGGTAGCCGTACGGCTTCGGCGTGCCCGTGAGGTTCTTGGCGAGGCGCCGCGCCTGCCGGAGCGCGTGCTGGCACGTCGGCGGGTCGAGCACGCCGGGCGTCCGGCGGTTCGGGACCGCGGCGCAGTCGCCGAGCGCCCAGAGGGAGTCGCGACCGCGGACGCGCAGGAGCTCGTCCACCTCCACGCGGCCACGCTCGTCGAGCGGCAACCCGAACCGAGCGAGCGCCGGGCTGGCGCGGACGCCTGCAGACCAGACGAGCGTCCGCGCCGGGATCCGCACGCCGTTCGAGAGGATCGCCTCCCTGCCGTCGAACGACTCGAGGGTCGTGGAGACGTGGATCTCGATCCCGCGCTGCAGGAGGCGCTTCGCCGCGTACTCCCCCAGGCGCCTGGGGATCTCTGGGAGGATCTTCGGCGCTGCGTCCACCAGGGCCCAGCGCTGCGGCACTCGGCGGATCGCGGGGTAGTAGCGGAGGGAGGCGTGGGCGAGATCGTTGAGCTCTCCCAGCGCCTCGACACCCGCATAGCCGGCGCCGACGAAGACGAACCCGAGCTCGGACGGATCGTCCGGATGGATCGACGCCCGCTCGAGCTGGAGGAGCAGCCGGTTTCGGAGCGCGATCGCGTCCGCGAGGTCCTTGAAGCCGACGCCGTGCTCGGCGAGGCCGGGGATCGGGAGCGTGCGGGGCACGGCCCCGAGCGCGACGACGAGGCGCTCGTACGAGATCTCGACGGGCCCCGCGAGCGTGTCGGTCGTGACGACCTGCCTCTCCTCGTCGAGGCCCGTCGCGTGCCCGAGGAGGAGCTCCGCGTGCGGGCACATCTGGCGGATCGGGACGACGACGTGACGCGGCTCGAGCGTGCCCGCCCCGGCCTCCGGGAGGAGCGGCGTGTACAGCATGAAGTTCTCCGGCGAGACGATCGTGGCGCCACGCCGCCCGAGCAGGCGGGCGACGTAGCTCCCCGCGAACCCGCCGCCGACGACGAGCGTTCCCCCGCGTGCCTGCCTGAGCTCCACCGGTCATGCTTACCACGTGGCGCGTCAGGTGTCAGTGGTCGGCAGCGGTGCCGAGTGGGAGGCGGACGCCGAGGAGGTGGGACGGCTCCTGGCCGAGCGGGGCTGTGTCGTGGTCACCGGCGGGCTCGACGAGGTCATGGCCGCCGCCCATCGTGGTGCGAAGTCCGCGGGTGGAACGACGATCGCGATCCTCCCCGGCGAGGCGCGGGCCGAGGCGAATCCCTGGGCGGACCACGTGGTCGTCACCGGCATCGGTCATGCCCGGAACCTGGCCGTGGCCGCCTCGGGCGACGCGCTCATCGCCGTCGGGGGGAGCTACGGGACGATCGCGGAGATGGCGTTCGCGCTCCGTCTCGGGCGCACGGTCGTGTCGCTCGCCGGCGCGCCCGAGGTAAAGGGGGCGCTCGTCGCCGGCGGCGCGGCCGAGGCGGTCGAGCTCGCCCTGCGAGGCCTCGACTAGGCGCCGGCGCCGTCGCGCGCGGCGAGCATGCGCTCGAGCAGCGTCCGTGCGCCCGCCTTGTCGAGCGGCTCGTTGAGGTTCCCGCACTTGGGGCTCTGCACGCACGAGGGGCACCCGGCGGCGCACGGGCAGCGGCGCAGGAGGCGTGCGGTGTCCTCGGCCCACTCCTCGAACCGGTCGAAGCCACGCTCGGTGATCCCCACGCCGCCCGCGTGGCCGTCGTAGACGAAGATCGTCGGCCGTCCCGTCTGGAAGTGGAGGTTGGTCGAGAGCCCGCCGATGTCCCAGCGGTCGCACATCGCCCACAGCGGGAGCAGCGCGATCAGGCTGTGCTCGGCGGCGTGCAGCGCACCGAGGAGCGTCGGCATCTGCTCCAGGCCTTCGAGGTGCTCCGGCTCGGGGCAGAACCAGACCGCCTCGGTCTCGAAGGTCACCTCGGGCATGAGCAGCGGGACGACGTCGATCGTCGCACCGTCGCGAACCGCCTTGCGGGCATAGCCGACGACCTGCTCCGTCACCGAGACGCGGCCGAAGCAGAGATCCACCCCGGCACGCCGCTCGACGCGCGCAGCCTCCTCGATCGCCGTCTCGGTCTCCTTCTTCGGCTGCGTGTACCAGTCGACGCTCGCCGGCGCGACGAGCGCGACCCGGGTGTCGAGATCGAGCGACTCGACGAGGTACTGCTCGCCGAGATGGAGGTAGACGGCGCCCTCGTGGACGGTCGCGTAGGCGCGGTCGCGCTCGACGAGCCCGAGCAGCGAGCCCGTGCCGGCCTCGACGACCGTGAACGCCTCCAGGTCGCCGGACCGGAGCGAGATTCGCCCGGCCGGGTAGTCACGACCCGTCCAGACGAAGCCGGCACTCGTCCGCTCGAGCTCCGGAAGCGCTTCCGCCCGGCGGAGCGCCTCGCTTCCGAGCGTCTCCGCATCAGCCTCGTCGAGCGGCGCCTCGAAGGCCGCGGCGAGGACGTGCGGGTCGAGGATGCGTGGGCTCGCGTGGTCGAGGATCGCCGCCTCGACACTCCGGGAGAGGAGCGCGGCCGGCTCCCTGGCGAAGAACTGGTCGAGCGCGTCGTCGCTCGCGACGAGCACGGCGAGCCCGCGCCCGCGTCGCCCGGCGCGTCCCCACTGCTGGCGGAGCGACGCCACGGTTCCGGGAAAGCCGACCGAGATCGCGCAGTCGAGGAGGCCGATGTCGATGCCGAGCTCGAGCGCGTCGGTGGCGGTCACGCCGAGGAGCTCGCCCTCGACGAGCCGGCGCTCGAGCTCGCGCCGCTGCTCGGGCGTGTAGCCCGCGCGGTAGGGAGCGAGCCTGCTCGCCGTCCCGGCGTCCACCCGCTCCGAGGCGAAGCGGTGGATGAGCTCTGCGGCCCGACGGCTCTTCGCGAAGCAGATCGTCCGCAGCCCGCGCGAGGTGAGCTGGGCGAGCAGGCGCGACGCCTCTCCGAGCGCGCTGGCGCGGAGCCCGAGCTCGGCGTCGAGGAGCGGCGGGTTCCAGATCACGACCTCCCGCTCGGCCTTCGGCGACGTGTCGCGGTCGATGACCGTGGCCGGCTCTCCCGTGAGCGCGAACGCGAGCTCGCCCGCGTTCGCGATCGTCGCCGAGGCCAGGAGGAACCGCGGCTCGGAGTCGTAGAGGCGCGCGAGGCGGCGCAGCCTTCGGAGCACGTTCGCGACGTGCGAGCCGAAGACGCCGCGGTACACGTGCGCCTCGTCCACGACGACGAAGCGGAGGTTCGCGAGGACGTCTCCCCAACGGTCGTGGTGGGGGAGGACGCCCACGTGGAGCATGTCCGGGTTCGTCAGGATGACGTTCGACCACTTGCGGATCTGCCAGCGGCGCTCGCCGGGCGTGTCGCCGTCGTAGATGGCCGGCCGGAGCCCCTTCAGGCGGAGCGCGGCGAGCGAGCGGGCCTGGTCCTGCGAGAGCGCCTTCGTCGGGTACAGGTAGAGCGCCCGCGTCCTCGGCTCGCGCGCGATCGCGTCGAGGACGGGAAGGTTGAAGGCGAGCGACTTCCCGGAGGCGGTGCCGGTGGTGACGATGACGTTCTCGTCCCGGCGAGCCGCCTCCCAGGCCTCTGCCTGGTGGCGGTACAGGGACGTGACTCCCGTCGCGACGAGGCTCGACGCGACCCGCGGGTCGAGGTCGTCCGGAAGGCCCTCGGAGCGCCCCGCCCTGGCCGGCTCCACGCCGCGGTACGCGACCTCCTCCTCGGCGAGGAGGTCGTCCCAGCCGGCTACGGGGCCGCTGTCGGCCGGAATCCCGCGCACGTGACGTTCAACGCCCGGATGCGTCCGTCCCGGACCTCCGCGTACCCGGTGTGCTCGTTCAGCTGCCAGCCCTTCTCCGGGTCCCGTCCCCGGAACAGGTACCGGATCCGGACGCGGTCGGCGATCACCCTCACGCCGCTCTCGAGGAGCTCGAACTCCTGCAGGGGCTCGAGCCAGAACCGGAAGCGGCCGGCGGCGTCGGCTGCACCCTCGAACTCACGGAGCGGCCCGGGCGTGAGCACGCGCATCCTGGCGTCCTCGGCGAAGCACTCCTCGATCTCGCCGTAGCTGCGCCCGGCGATCGCTGCGAGGAGCCTCTCCCCGACATCGGGGGTCACGCTCACGCGGGCGACGGTACCACGGTCGCTCTCATACGAACGCGCCGAGCTCGCGCTCGAAGCGGCTCCGGGGCTGTGCGCCGAGCACCGTCGCCTTCGGCTCTCCGCCTGCGAACAGCATCACCGTCGGGAGTGACAGGACCCCGTACCGGCCGGACGTCCCGAGATTCTCGTCCACGTTCAGCCGCACGAAGCGCGCGCGACCCTCCCACTCGCTCGCGAGGGCCCGGAGGTGGGGCTCGATCGCGTCGCACGGGCGGCACCAGGGCGCCCAGAAGTCGACGACGACCGGGATCGGGGAGGCGAGGACCTCCTCCGCGAAGGTGGCGTCGCTCACGTCGTCCACGGCGCGAGCGTACTCAGAGGCGGCCGGCGAGAGCGCGGAGCCGGAGCAGCGGGACCTTCCAGATCGCCTCGAGGACGATCGAGCCGGTCATCTTGGACGCTCCGGCGCGCCGCTCGACGAACGTGATCGGCACCTCGACGATGCGGAGCCCGGCGCGGCGCACGCGGTAGGTCGTCTCGATCTGGAACGCATAGCCGTGTGCCGAGAGCGCGCCGAGGTCGATCGCCTCCAGGGTCGCCCGCCGGAAGCACTTGAAGCCGCCCGTCAGGTCGCGCACGCGCATCCCGAGGAAGGCCTGGGCATAGAGGCACCCGCCGCGGGAGACGACGCGCCGCAGCAGCCCCCAGTTCCGCGTGCCGCCGCCCGGCGCGTACCGCGAGCCGAGGACGAGGTCGGCGCCCTCCTCGGCGGCGGCGATCAGACGGGGAACGTCGGCCGGGTCGTGCGAGAAGTCGCAGTCCATCTCCAGGACGAGCTCGGCGCTCTCCGCGAGCACACGGCGAAAGCCGGCGACATACGCCGGGCCGATGCCCTCCTTCTCGGGGCGGTGGAGGACACCGACCCACGGGAGCTCCGACGCCAGCCGGTCGGCGATCTCGCCCGTCCCGTCCGGGGACGCGTCGTCCACGACGAGCACGCGGTCGCGCGCCGTGTCGAGGACGCCCCCGAGCGCGCGGATCATCGCCTCGAGGTTCTCGCGCTCGTTGTACGTCGGGAGACAGACGACGGCCCGCGGCACGCCCCTATCATCGCGGGATGGCGAAGCCTCTGCCCCGGAACGCCGAGATCGCCGACCAGCTCGACCTTCTCGCGGACCTCTCGGAGATCCTGGCGGAGGAGCCGTTCAAGGTCGTCGCGTACCGCCGAGCCGCACTGCGGATCAGGGAGTCACCGCTTCCGATCGCGGAGCTGGCGCTCGAGGGAAAGGCGAAGGACCTCCCGGGCATCGGGAAGACGATCGAGGCGAAGGCGGTCGAGGTCACGGAGCTCGGGGAGATGAAGGCGCTGACGAAGCGCCGCGGTCTCGTCCCCGCGGGGGTGGTCGACTTCCTGCGCCTGCCCGGAGTCGGTCCGAAGACAGCGGCCCGCATCTGGACGGAGCTCGGCGTGACGACGCTCACCGGGCTGGAGGCCGCCGCCCGCGATCGGCGCCTGCGAGAGCTCTCCGGGCTGGGAGCGAGGAGCGAGGAGAAGATCCTGAGCGCGCTCGAGGCCGGAGCGGGCGAGGAGCCGGAGCAGCGAGTCAGGCTCGGTGCCGCTCTGCCGGCCGTGCGGCGCGTGGTGGAGGAGCTTCGGTCGCATCCCTCGGCGCTGGCCGCCTCCGAGGCGGGGAGCGTCCGCCGGCGCAAGGAGACCGTGCGGGACCTCGACCTCGTGGCCACCTCCGACGACGCGCCTGCCTTGATCGAGGCGTTCTGCGCGGCCCGCTGGGTCGCCGAGGTCGCGGCGCGCGGCGACACGAAGGCGACGGTCGTGGGGCACGACGGGCTCCGCTTCGACCTCCGCGTCGTGCCGCCGGAGTGCTACGGCAACGTCCTCCAGCACTTCACCGGCTCGAAGGACCACAACATCGCGCTCCGGGAGGAGGCGCAGCGCCGCGGGCTCTCCGTCTCCGAGTACGGCGTCACCGTCGTGGAGACCGGCGAGGTCGTCACGCATGCGTCCGAGGAGGAGCTGTACGCGTACCTCGGGTACGCGTTCGTCCCGCCCGAGCTGCGCGAGGGCACGGCGGAGATCGCCGCGGCGCGGGACGGCACCCTGCCCGCGCTCGTCGAGACGGCCGACCTCGTGGGTGAGCTGCACTGCCACTCGACGTGGTCGGCCGACGGGACGGCCTCGATCGACGACCTGGCCCGGGGGGCGAGGGCGAGGGGCTACCGGTACCTGTGCCTGACCGACCACTCGCACAACCTGCGCGACGGGAGGCTGGAGGCCCAGTGGGCGGAGATCGAGAGCGTGAACGCGCGCGTGAAGCCGTTCCGCGTCCTGCGCGGGATCGAGGCCAACATCCGCGCCGACGGCGCTCTCGACGTGGCGGACGAGACCCTCGCGGAGCTGGACTGGGTCATCGCGTCGCTCCACACCTCGTTCGACCGGAGCCCGACCGAGCGCATCCTGGGAGCGATCGAGAACCCGCACGTGGACTGCATCGGGCACCTGACGGGACGGCGCCTCCTCACCCGCGAGGGAGCGCTCGTGGACGTCGAGCGCGTGGTCGAGCGCGCGGTCGAGACCGGGACCGCGCTCGAGATCAACGGGCAGCCCAACCGGCTCGACCTGCGCGACACGCACGCGCGGCTCGCGGGCGAGGCCGGTGTCCGGATCGCGGTCACGACCGACGCGCACTCGATCGACGCGCTCGCCTACGCCGAGTTCGGCGTCGCGACGGCACGCCGTGCGTGGTTGACCAGGGAGCAGGTCCTCAACACCCGGCCGTGGCGGGAGATCGCGAAGCTGCGGAAATGAGCGCCTTCCGCGAGGACGGCGCGGCGGCGCTGGACTGGGTCGCCTCCTACCTCGAGGGCATCCGGGACCGGGAGCCCGTTCTGGCGCAGGTGGAGCCGGGGGACGTCCGGGCCGCGCTGCCCGCCTCGCCGCCGGAGCAGCCCGAGACGTTCGCCGCAGTACTGCGCGATCTCGACGAGGTCCTGGCGCCGGGCCTGACCCACTGGCAGAGCCCGCGGTTCTTCGCCTACTTCGCGACCACGGCGTCCGAGCCGGCGATCCTCGCGGAGCTCGTAGCTGCGGCCCTGAACCAGGTCGGGATCCTGTGGCGGACCTCGCCCGCGCTGCAGGAGCTCGAGGAGGTGACCCTCGACTGGCTGGCGCAGCTCCTCGGCCTGCCGGACGGGCTCCACGGGCACATCGAGGACACGGCCTCCACGAGCACGCTCGTCGCGCTTGCCGCCGCTCGCCATGCTCGGCCGGGACAGCGCATCGTCGTCTGCTCCGAGCATGCGCACTCGTCGGTGGACAAAGCTGCGAAGCTGCTCGAGCTCGAGCTGCGCAAGGTGCCGGCCGACGGCGCGTTCCGGCTGCGCCCGGAGCTCCTCGACCTCGACGGCGCCTGCGCGGTCGTCGCCACCGTCGGCACGACCTCGACGACGTCCGTGGACCCCGTGCCGGAGATCGCCGCGTGCTGCGAGGAGGCCGGGGCCTGGCTGCACGTGGACGCGGCGTATGCCGGGGCCGCCGCCGTCTGCCCGGAGCTCCGGGACCGCTTCGCCGGGTGGGAGCGTGCCGACTCGGTGGTGGTGAACCCGCACAAGTGGCTCGGCGTGCCCACGGACTGCTCGACGTTCTGGACGCGCCGCCCGGACGTCCTTCGCGACACGTTCAGCCTCGTTCCGGAGTACCTGCGCGTGGCGGAGGAGGTGGCCAGCCTGAGCGAGCACACGCAGGTGCTCGGGCGGCGCTTCCGTGCGCTGAAGCTGTGGGCGGTCCTGCGCTGCTACGGGCGCGAAGGGCTCCAGCGCGTCATCCGGGAGCACGTCCGCCTCGCCGCGCTCTTCGAGGAGCTCGTCCGCGCCGAGCGCGGCTGGGAGGTCGTGGCTCCGCGGCCGTTCTCGGTCGTCTGCTTTCGCCGCGAAGGCTCCGACGAGCTCAACGAGCGGATCCTCGAGCGGGCGAATGCGAGCGGCGAGATCTTCATCTCGCACACCCGGCTCGACGGGCGCTACGTGCTCCGGCTCGCGGTGGGCAACTTCCGGACGACCGAGGAGGACGTCCGCCTCGCCTGGGACGTGCTCAGGCGCGAGGCAGCTGCTCTCTGAGGAAGACCTGCGACGCGTCGAGGAGCCTGCCGTTCGCGGGCGTGCGTGACACGCGGCCCGTCACGAGCAACCCCTCGGGTGTCGCGAGCGCGGCCTCGGCTTGCCGGAGCGCCTTCGCGTCCGCGCCGGCGACGGCGAGATCGAGATCCGAGATCGTCACCGAGTACCCCCGGTTCACGCGCCGGGCCAGGAGCGAGAAGCACGGCGCTCGGATACACCGGATTCCAAGATCGCGGATGCGGAAGTAGCTCCCGGTAGCGCTCCTCGCGGACAGGGGCGTCCAGAGGTCCCTCACGATCAGCACGCCCAGTGTCCCGACGCCGGCGACGTCTTCCGCGCCGAGAGCCGCGCGCACCAGGCTCCTGGCCGGAATACCCCGCGGGAGCTCCTCTCCGCTCGGCCAGCCGGCGGTGCGTGCGACGTAGCACCGTGGGCGGAGAAGGCCGTCGTGACAGCGGGTCCGGGCGTGATTCGCTCTCGCGACCCAGTAGCCGCCGCACAGGGGAGACGGACACAGCCGTGGATCGGGCTGGACGACGAAGATCGTCCTACCGGCCTGCAGCGGTCGCGGCCCGCTCGCTGCGGGCGCTGCGACCGCGAGGGTGACCGGCAGGGCGAGCAGGACGATCAGAAGGTCCCGACACCTCATGCTCGTACGATACGCGCGTGCGCCTCGTCGCCATCGGGCTCGCGGCCGGGGTGTTCTCCGCATTCTTCGGGGTGGGCGGAGGCATCGTCGCCGTTCCGCTGCTCATCCTCGCTG
This sequence comes from uncultured Gaiellales bacterium, assembly GCA_964569165.1. GTDB lineage: Bacteria > Actinomycetota > Thermoleophilia > Gaiellales > Gaiellaceae > GMQP-bins7. The sequence continues at coordinate 16,779 of CAZMUG010000005.1, read as the reverse complement.
CCGGCCTGCCCGAGCGCGCGGCCACCGCGACCTCGCTCGGCATGATCGCGATCACCGCGTCCGCCGGAGTCCTCGTCTTCGCCGTCCGCGGGGAGGTGGAGCCGGCGTACGCGGCGCTGGTCGGTCTCCCCGCCGCGGTTGGGGCGCTCGCCGGGACGACGCTCCAGCAGCGGATCCACGTGCACACGCTCACCTACGGCTTCGCCGGCCTCCTCGTGGTCCTCGGAACCTGGCTCCTCGCCACGTGAGCGCGACGACGATCCTGCTCGCGATCATGCTCGGGCTCACCGCAGGGGTCCTCGCGGGGCTATTCGGGGTGGGTGGCGGCATCCTGTTCGTGCCCACCCTGGTCCTGCTCGGCCTCGGCCAGCTCGAGGCGCAGGGGACGTCGCTGCTCGCGATCCTGCCCACGGTTGCCGCGGGGCTCTGGAATCAGCGCCGCTACGGCCACCTCCGCGCCCGGACCGCGCTCGTCCTCGGGGTCGCGTCCGTCGTCGGCGTGGAGGCGGGCGCGCGGCTGGCCACCGAGCTGCCCGAGACGCTTCTGCGCCGGCTGTTCGGCGCACTGCTCTTCGTCGTCGCGGCGCAGCTCGTCTGGCGTACGCGCCGCTCCGGCCGCCGCTACTCTGATTCCTCGTGATTCGCCTGCTCGCAGCGGGATTCACGGCGCTGGCGCTCTCGACGGCATTCGCCTCCGCCGCCCCTCCTCCCGCCACTGCCGAGACCGGAGCGAGCGCCTCGCTCCTCCGGATCAGCGGCCCCGGCATCGTCCCCGTCTCCCTCGGGGAGCTCGAGTGGCCGACGAGCACGACCGCGGACGTGCAGTCGTTCCGGTACCCGGACTCGGGCTCGATCGTGAGCATCGGCCGCTCCCAGGCCAAGGTGTTCGCCTCGCCGGGCTCGGCTGCGACCACCCAGGCGCGGGCGAACGTCATCGTCCTCTCGCTCTTCGGCGGAGAGGTCGTCGCCGCGCAGGTCACGGCCTCGGTGTCGGCGAGCGCGAGCGCGAGGTCCACGAAGGCCGACGCGTCTGCGTCCTCGGTGCAGGGCCTCCGGGTCCTGGGACAGGACGTCGCGCCCTCGCCGGGTGGGATCCTGGCGCTCGGCGACTGGGGCACGCTCACCGTCCTCTCGCAGACGAGCGGCGTCCGCAAGACCGCTCCCCCGGGCGCGCAGGCCTCGACCACCGGCCGGCGGGTGAGGTTTACGGCCGACCCCGCAGGACTCCCGGCCGGGAGCGAGATCGTCATCGGGAGTGTCGCCGCCACCGCTGTCGCGGATGTCTCGGCTCCGCCGCCGAAGCCGCGGGCCACGCCCGCCGGCGCGGGCGACCGGGCGAACCCGGCCAGGCCGTCGGTCCTGCCGCCCGCTCCCGAGCCCGACGTCGGCGGAGACGTGGCAGGCGGCCCCGTCAGGGTCTCGCCCGAGGTCTCGGCGCGTCTGTCGAGCGGTGGCTTCGTGTTCCCCATCTACGGCCCGGCGTCGTTCGGCGACAGCTTCGGCGGGCCTAGACCGGACATCGAGAGCGGGTGGCACCACGGGGAGGACATCTTCGCCCGCCCCGGCACACCGCTCCTCGCGGTCACGGACGGGACGCTCCACACGATCGGGTTCAACAGGATCGGCGGCTACCGCCTGTGGCTTCGTGACGACGACGGCAACGAGTTCTACTACGCGCACCTCTCCGCCTACTCGCCCCTCGCCGTCGAGGGGAAGCGCGTCCGGGCAGGCGACGTCATCGGCTTCGTCGGGGACACGGGGGATGCGGAGGGGACGTACCACCTCCACTTCGAGATCCACCCGGCCTCGATGCTGGGGCTCGGGTACGACGGCGTGGTGGCTCCGTATCCGATCCTGCTCGCCTGGAGGCGTGCGGACGACATCTCGTTCTCAGCGGGGCGCGTCTACACGGCCGCGGGGCGAGATGGGGCGACCACGCTGCCGCCTCCGGGGGCGGTCCTGCTCGAGGCGGAGGACATCGCCTCCACCAGCGGGCTCGAGCCTGGGGCGCTCGAGCACGCGCTCGAGCGCTGAGAGGTGACGCGGCCGGAACCCGCCTGAGCGGCTCCCGGCCACGCCCGAGCCGACTCCCTAGCTCTCGCTGCCGTTCCCGGCCGTCGCTTCGGCGACGACGGCCTCGGCCGTCTCCGTCGCGGCCGCGGAGTCGGCTGCGAGATCGGCCTGGAGCTGCTCGAGCTCGTCGATCCCCGTGCCGTCACCGCCCGCGACCCGGTCCATGATCCAGTCGCGCGTCGCCTGGCCCGTCCACGGGTTGTAGAGGACGCCGATCGTCACGCCGGTCAGCAGCAGAACGCGGTTGCGGACCTTGTGGCTCTTCTTCTTCGCCTTGCCCTGCAGCCGCTCCGTGGCGTCCGTGAGGCCGGCGATGAGCTCCTGGACGTCCTTCTGGAAGTCCTTCTCGGAGATCTTCTCCGCCCGCTCCTTCACGCCCTTGCCCTTGGCGAGCTGGCCGTAGAGCGCACGGGCGATCGCGAAGGCCGCGACCAGGTCCTCCCGGAGCTCGGGGTCCGTCATCGCGCGCTGGACATACGGTCTCAGCGCATCCGCGGCGACGATGGGCTTCTCCTTCGTCTTCGCCATGTCCTTTCCACCTTTCCTCGACTCAGCCTGAAGTATGTCGGCTACGATCGAACGGGTGCGTGGGGTGACGTTCTTCCTCTTCCACCCGAAGCGCCTGCTGGCGCTGATCGGTGGGACTCTCGCCGCGATCGGCTACGTGTGGGTCGCCGCGGTTCGCGCCGTGCCCGGGGTGCGGCGTCGCAAGGCGGAGGCCCGGGAGGCGTGGAAGAACCGCCCCGGGCGAACGCAGAACGCGACGTAGGTGGAGCGGCTCACCCGTCTCGTCCTCCGCCGCAGGTGGGTCGTGCTGGCCGCCTGGGCCATCGTCCTCGTCACCTCCGTCGCGGCGTCGTCGCAGCTGTCAGACCTGCTGACGAACCGGTTCCGGCTCCCGGGAACCGACACCCGCCGTGCGGAGCAGATTCTCGAGGACCGGTTCGGTCAGCGCTCTGCAGGGTCCTTCACGCTCGTCGTCCGGAGCGAGGGGCGCGCAGCGGAGCTCGTCCCCGAGGCCCGCGCTGCCGCCGAGCGCGCGGCGTCGGAGCTGCCCGGCGGCCGGCTCGTGTCCGTGACACCGGTGTCGAGCGACGTCGTGGTGGCGCAGATCGTGTCCCGGCTCGATCCCGCCGACTCCAAGCGGCGCACGGACGACATGCGCCGCGCGATCGGGGAGATCGACGGCGCGGATGTCTACCTCACGGGCCAGGCCGCCATCGAGCACGGCCTCGACCCGGTGTTCGCCGACGATCTCACGCGGGGTGAGCTCATCGCCGTCCCGATCGCGCTCGCCATCCTGCTCGTCACCTTCGGGACGCTCGCCTTCCTCGTCCCCTTCGCGTTCGCGCTCGTCACGATCCCGGCTGCGCTCGCGCTCGTCTGGGCGTTCGCCAACGTCATGGAGCTGGCGACCTACCTCCAGAACATGGTCACGCTCATCGGGCTCGGGATCGCGATCGACTACTCGCTGCTCGTCGTGCACCGCTTTCGCGAGGAGCTCCGCCGCGAGGGCGACCCCGACGAGGCGATCGTGCGCACGATGGCCACTGCGGGTCGCGCGGTCGTGTTCAGCGGGACCGCGGTCGCCATCGGGCTCGCGCTCCTCCTCTTCATGCCCCTCCCCTTCCTGCGCGGGTTCGGGCTGGGCGGGCTCATCATCCCGACGGTCTCGGTCCTCGCTGCGCTCACGTTCCTGCCGGTGCTGCTGTCGCTCGCGGGTGCCAGGCTGGACCGCGTGCGGCTGCTCCCTGCGAGCTGGCTCGCGCGGCGCGCCGGCCACGAGCAGGGGTTCTGGCCGTGGCTCGCGCGCGCGATCATGCGGCACGCCAAGGTGGTCGCCGCGGTCACCGCCGGGCTTCTCCTCCTCCTCGCGGCGCCCGTGCTGGAGCTGGAGCTCGGGCCGGGTGGAAACGAAGGAATCCCGCGCGGCCTCGAGGCCGTGGACGGCTTCGACGTGCTCGCCGCCGCAGTCGGCGCGGGCGCGACGGCCCCCACGGTCATCGTCGTGGACACCGGTGAGCCGGGCGGCGTCGAGGATCCGGCCGTTCAGGACGCCGTCGCCCGGCTGCGCCGGTCCCTCGAGGCCGATCCCGAGATCGCGGCCGTCCGCTTCGACCGCACGCCCGAGCACGTGGACGAGACGGGCCGCTACCTCACCGTCGAGGCGATCGGCCGGAGCGACTACGGGCGGCCCGAGAGCCTGCGATTCGTGGAGCGCCTGCGCGGCGAGCTCGTTCCCGCGGCTGGCTTCCCCGAGTCGGCGAGCGTGTACGCGGGCGGCGGCCCGCCCGGCGGCTGGGACTTCCTCGACCGGACGTACGCGGCGTTCCCGTGGCTCGTCCTCGCCGTCCTCGTGGCGACGTACCTCCTGCTCCTGCGGGCGTTCCGGTCGCTCGTCCTGCCGCTCAAGGCGATCGTCCTGAACCTGCTCTCGATCGGCGCGGCGTACGGGTTGATGGTGGTCGTCTTCAGGTGGGGCGCGGGCGAGTGGGCCGGGCTCGTCCAGACCCGGCAGATCGAGGGCTGGATCCCGGTCTTCCTGTTCGCGGTCGTGTTCGGGCTCTCGATGGACTACGAGGTGTTCCTCGTCTCCCGGATGCGCGAGGCGTGGGATGCGGGGGCGACGAACGAGGAGGCCGTCGTGATCGGGCTCACCCGGACGGGCCGCCTGATCACGGCCGCGGGGCTGATCATGTTCGTCGCCGTCCTCGGGCTGGCCGCCGGATCGATCGTCGGGCTGCAGCAGTTCGGCGTCGGCCTGGCGGCGGCGATCCTCATCGACGTGACGATCGTCCGGGCACTGCTCGTTCCGAGCGCGATGAAGCTCTTCGGAAGGTGGAACTGGTGGATGCCGGCCCGCGTCGCCCGGCTCGTGCGCGTGGAGCCGTCACCGCTCGGCGTGCACCGCTCGTCGCTTCCCGCGCACGGCCGGTAGGGCGGGCCGCACCGCGGTTAGCATCCACGCGCGTGCAGCCGAAGGGTCTCATCTGTGCCGGCGGCGAGGCGACGCGCCTCGGCGAGCTGACGCGCGTGTCCAACAAGCACCTGCTGCCGGTCGGGAGCTGGCCGATGATCTACTACCCGCTCCAGCTCCTGCAGCTTGCGGGGATCACGGACGTGCTCCTCGTCACCGGCAAGGGTCACGCGGGGCAGATGATCGACCTGCTCGGTGACGGACGGCTTGCGCCGCGCGGGGGCGGCGACCCGATCCTCGAGCTCGATCTGACCTACAAGGTGCAGACGGAGCCCGGGGGGATCGCACAGGTCGTGGGGATGGCGCGGGATTTCGCGGGCGGAGCGCCGCTCGTCGTCGTTCTCGGGGACAACATCTTCGAGCTCGCGCAGTCGGCCTCGCTCCGCGAGTGGGCCGAGGATCCGAGCCGCGCGCGGATCTTCGTCAAGGAGGTCGCCGACCCGGAGAACTTCGGCGTGGTCGTGTACGACGAGGAGGGCGGTGTCGCGGACATCGTCGAGAAGGCGGGGGTCGTGGACACGCGCTACGACTCGCCTCCCTCGTCCCACGCCGTCGTCGGCCTCTACTGCTACCCGCGGGATGTCTTCGACGTGATCGCGAGGCTCGCTCCGTCCTCACGCGGTGAGCTCGAGATCACGGACGTGAACCGCCACTACGCGCAGGCGCACCGGCTGGACGCGTGCGAGGTCCAGGGTTGGTGGGAGGACGCGGGCAAGCACTGGCAGCATCTCTCGGAGATCGGGCGCCGGATCGAGGAGACCGGCGCGAACAGGTAGCCGGCGCCGTGATCGAGGGCCTCTTCAGCATCCCGCTCTGCCGGTTCGAGGACGAGCGCGGCTGCGATCCTGAAGGCCCCGACGAGCACACGGTCCCCCGGAGCGACCCGCGAGTCGTGCACCTATGGAGCTCGAGCACACCGGTTCTCTCCGCGCGGGACGCCGCCGCCGGGTCCTGATCACCGGTGCGGGCGGCCAGCTCGGCCGGGCGCTCGCGGCGGAGTTCGGGGACGAGGCGGTCACCGCCCTCACTCGCCGGGACTGGGACGTCACCGGCCCTCCGGGCGCGGCGGTCGCGCGAGCCCGGTGGGACCTCGTGCTCCATGCGGCGGCGTGGACCGACGTGGACGGGGCCGAGGCCGATCCCCAGGGCGCCGCGGCCGTGAACGTGGGCGGGACCGCCAGCGCTGCGGCGCTCGGAGCGCCGCTCGTCACGTTCTCGACGGACTACGTGTTCGACGGACGCAAGGGGCGGCCGTACGTCGAGTCCGACGGCGCGAGCCCGCTGTCCGCCTATGGCCGGACGAAGCTCCACGCCGAGGGCGCGGCGGGACCGGAAGCCTGGATCGTGCGGACGTCCTGGCTCTTCGGCCCGACGGGTCACAACTTCGTGCGCACGATGCTCCGGCTCGGCGCCGAGCGCGACGAGGTCGCCGTCGTGGACGACCAGCGCGGGTGCCCGACCTTCGTCGGGCATCTCGCGACTGCGGTCCGGGAGCTGGTGGACGGGGATCTCGAGCGCGGGGTGTGGCACGTGGCCGCGGACGGAGAGTGCACGTGGGCCGGCTTCGCGGAGGCGATCTTCGAGGAGGCCGGTCTTCGCTGCGAGGTTCGGAGGATCCGGACCGACGAGCTGGCGCGCCCTGCCGCGAGACCCGCGTACTCGGTGCTGCGCAGCGAGCGGCCGGGAGCTCCCGTGCTCCCGCACTGGCGGGACGGGTTGCGAGCCTGCCTCGCCCAGATGGGGCGCTAGCCTTCACCCATGCGCCTTCTCGTCACCGGGGGAGCCGGCTTCATCGGCTCGAACTTCACCCACTACTGGCTCGACCGCCATCCGGACGACCACGTCGTGGTCTACGACCTGCTCACCTACGCGGCCAACCGGGAGAGCCTCGCGGACGTGGAGGAGCGGATCGTCTTCGTGCAGGGTGACATCTGCGATCGCGAGCTCGCCGAGACGACCCTGCGGGAGGAGAGCATCGAGGTGGTCGTCAACTTCGCGGCCGAGTCGCACAACTCGCTCGCCGTAGTGGATCCGACGCGGTTCTTCCGGACGAACGTCCTCGGGACGCAGACGCTGCTCGACGCCTCGCGGGCGGCGGGGGTCGAGCGCTTCCACCACGTGTCCACGTGCGAGGTCTACGGCGATCTTCCGCTCGACGCGGACGAGGTCTTCACCGAGGAGTCCCCGTACCGGCCGCGGACGCCCTACAACGCGTCCAAGGCGGGAGCGGACCACGCCGTGCGCGCCTACTTCGAGACGTTCGGCCTCCCGGTCACGATCACGAACTGCTCGAACAACTACGGCCCGTACCAGTTCCCCGAGAAGGTCATCCCGCTGTTCACGACGAACGCTCTCGACGACGAGCCGCTCCCGATGTACGCGTCGACGAAGAACAAGCGGGAGTGGCTGCACGTCCTCGACCACTGCGAGGCGATCGACCTCGTCCTCCGGGACGGCCGGCCGGGAGAGACCTACAACGTCGGCTCGGGGGTCGAGGCGACGATCGAGGAGATCGCGGACCTCGTGCTGCTCCACACGGGCAAGCCGGAGTCGCTCAAGACGATCGTTCCGGACCGGCCGGGACACGACCGCAGGTACCTCCTGGACGCAAGCAAGATCGGCGAGGAGCTCGGCTGGGCGCCCGCGCACGGGTGGGACGAAGGCCTCGCGGAGACGGTGGAGTGGTACGCGGCGAACCGGGCGTGGTGGGAGCCGCTGAAGGCGCGCGCCCCGGTCGAAGAGTCCGCCTGGCGCTGACGAGCGCCGATCCGGCTCAAGGCCTGCGCCCACGAGCCGAGAACACAATTGGTTAACCCTGCGGAGCTAGCCTGATTCCCGTGCGCACGCCACTCGTCGCCCTCGCGCTCGCCGCCACTCTCGTCGCGGCGGCGTCGGCGCAGTCACCGCGCCCGCCGGCCGCGTACGGGGAGGCGCTCTTCGTCGTGTCGGGGCGCGGGTACGGGCACGGGGTCGGGATGAGCCAGTACGGCGCCCTCGGGCAGGCGAAGGCAGGCCGGACCTACGACGAGATCCTCGCCCACTACTACTCGGGCACGGAGCTCGGGCGGGCGCCCGCGAAGGAGGTGCGCGTCCTGCTCGCGGACGGCAGGAGCGCGGTCACGATCGGCTCCGCGGCCCGCTTTCGGATCACGGATGCCGCGGGGAAGACGTACCGTTTGGCCCCCGGCCCGCTCACGCTCCGGCCGACCCTCGAGCTCCAGACGCCGGCGGAGGGCTCCTCGTTCGAGCAGCCGGACCCGGTGCCTCCGCTGCTCGTGGTCCCCGGGAAGGCGTCCGCGCCCCTCTCGCTCGACGGCAGGCAGTACCGCGGCAAGCTCGAGCTCGCGGTCCAGGGTGGATACCTGCGCGTCGTCAACGTGGTCGGGCTCGAGAGCTACCTCCAGGGCGTCGTCGCCGGCGAGATGCCCTTCGGCTGGCCGTCCGAGGCGCTCGAGGCGCAGGCGGTCGCCGCGCGCTCGTACGCGCTCGCGAACCTCGTGAAGGGAAAGCCGTTCGACCTCTACGCGGACGTGCGCAGCCAGGTCTACTCCGGGGTCGCCGGAGAGAAGCCGAGCACGACTGCGGCGGTGAAGGCGACCGCCGGCCAGGTCGTCACGTACGCCGGCAAGGTGGCCTCGACGCTCTACTTCTCGTCCTCGGGCGGAAGGACTGCGAGCGCGGCCGACGTCTTCGGCACGTCGATCCCCTACCTCGTCTCGCGCCCCGATCCGTGGGACAAGGGATCCCCCTACTTCCGCTGGGGACCGCTCCTCTTCGGCGCGCGGACGGTGCAGTCGAAGCTCGGCGCCGACGAGCGGGTGATCGACGCCCGCGTGACCTCGACCCCGTCGGGCCGCGTCCGCTCGCTCGTCCTGATCACCGGGAGCGGCTCCGAGACGGTGCCCGCCTCCCTGCTGCGCAGCGCCCTCGGGCTGAGGTCCACCTGGGTCACGGTCGGTGTCCTCCGGCTCGACCGACCGGCCTCCGGCGCCGTCGTCTTCGGCTCCCGCGTCCGGCTCGCCGGTCTCGTCCGCGGCCTCCACGCGGCGACGCTGGCGACCTCCGCCGACGGGACGCGGTGGACCGGCGGCTCGCCTCTCGAAGCAGACGCGTCGGGAGCCTTCTCGCTCGAGGCGAAGCCCACGAGGACGACGCGCTACCGCGTCGAGGTCGGCGAGGCAGCGTCGCCGGCGCAGCTCGTGCAGGTCTCCCCCCGGCTGCAGCTCGCACAGCCTCCGGAGCCGGACGTCCTCACCGGCACCGTCCGGCCGAAGCTCTCGGGAGCGGTCGTGACCCTCGAGCGGCGAAAAGGGGCTTCGTGGGCGGCTGTCGGGGACGGGGCCGTGGAAGCGAACGGCAGCTTCCGCGTCGAGCTCGCGCTGACGCCGGGTGCGTACCGCGCGAGGATCGGCGCGACGAGTGGGCTCGGCGCGGCGGTCTCGCCGGTGCTGCAGGTGACCGGATGAGCCGCCGCTTCGCGCTCACCGCCTGCGCAGCCGCAGTCCTCGCGCTCGCGAGTGCCGCGTCGGCGGCGCGCGGGCACGGCGAGGCCGAGAGCAGGGTGGCCGTCGGGATCTCGCGAGGCGCGGACGCGCACGCCGTGTCCCGGGCGATCGAGCGCAGGACCGGGAGACGGCCCGAGTCGCTGGCGCCGGTGCCGGCGCTCCTGGCGCGCCTGCCGGCCGGGACGTCGCTCGCCGGCATCCGCGGGATCCGGTACGTGGAGCCGCTCGCGACGCGCGATGTCGCCATGACGCCGACCGACCCGCTCGTGCCCAAGCAGTGGTACCTCACCTACAGCGGCTTCTACCAGTCGTGGGTCACGCTTCCGGCGTTCGAGCCCGTGCCGGTCGCGGTGATCGACTCGGGCGTCGATGCCGGACATCCCGAGCTCGTGGGGAGGATCCTCGGCGCAAAGAGCTTCGTCGGCGGATCGGCCCGCACGGACTCGTTCGGCCACGGCACGTTCGTCGCCGGGCTGATCGCTGCCGGGATGGACAACGGCATCGGCATCGCGGGGCTCGCGCCCTCCGCCCAGCTTCTCGTCGCGAAGGTGGTGACCCCCTCGCGCTCGATCCCGGTGGATGCGGAGGCGAAGGCCATCCGGTGGGCGGTGGAGAACGGGGCCCGGGTGATCAACATGAGCCTCGGCGGCATCCGCGACCCGCTGAACCCCGGCCGGGACACGTACTCGCAGCTCGAGGCCGACGCGGTCGCGTACGCGGTCTCGAACGGCGTCGTCGTGGTCGCCGCAGTCGGGAACGGCGACCAGGCGCCCTCGAGCCCGTGGAAGTACGCCAGCTACCCGGCGGCGCTCCCGCACGTCCTCGGAGTGAGCGCCACCAATGACACGGGCGGGATCCCGAAGTTCTCCAACCGTGACGCCGTCTACAACGACCTGGCCGCTCCCGGGCTCGAGATCCTCTCCATCCTTCCGCGCCCCCTGACGGCGCGGTTCCCGGCCTGCTCGGAGCAGGGCTACTCGAGCTGCGGGCCCGAGGAGTACCGGGAGGCGCAGGGCACGTCGTTCGCCACGCCTCAGGTCGCGGCCGCGGCGGCCGTCCTCCTGAGCGTACGGCCGACCCTGCGCCCGGAGCAGGTGACGCGCATCCTCGAGAGCACGGCCCGCGACCTCGACACCCAGACCGGCTGCTCGGAGTGCCCGACGGGGCGTGACGCTCTCTCCGGCTGGGGCAGGCTCGACGTTGCGGCGGCACTCGCGGCGCTCGACGCGCCGCTCCCACCGCGCGACGCCTTCGAGGCGAACGACGACGCCGGGCCCCGCGCCCGTTCGCTCTCCGGCGAGACGCGCCGGATCAACGCCACGCTGGACTTCTGGGACGACCAGGACGACGTGTACGCGATCCGCCTGACGAAGGGCCAGCCCGTGTACATCGGGCTCACCGGCCCGTCCACCGGCGCCGACGTCAGCCTTGCGTTCTGGCTGCCGGGAGCCCGGTCGATCACGAGCGCGCACGACCTTCGCTACCGCGCGAAGGTCTCGGCTCGGGCGGGGTCACGGCAGTACCTCTCGTTCCGGGCGACGGCCGCCGGCAGGCATTTCGTCCAGGTACGGATGTCGAGCCCGGGCACGGCCCGTTACCGGCTGACCGTCATCAAGGGCTGAGCGGGGCTACAGGAGCTCGTCGTCGGGCACGTCGCGGAGCACCCGCGCGGGACTTCCGACGACCACGACGCGCGGCGGCACGTCCTTCGTGACGACCGCGCCCGCTCCCACGAACGCCTCCTCGCCGATCTCGACCCCGGGGCAGAGGATCGCCCCGCCCCCGATCCTGGCGCCGCGGCGGATGGTCGGCCCCTTCACCAGCTCGTGGCGCCGCTCGGTCCTGCCCATGAAGTCGTCGTTCGTGGTGACGACGCAGGGGGCGACGAACACGTGCTCCTCGAGCGTCGAGTAGGCGGTGATGTACGCGTCCGCCTGGATCTTCGTCATCGCGCCGACGGTCGTGTCGTTCTCGACGAGGGAGCCGCGGCCGAGCACGACGTCGTCGCCGATCGAGACGCGCTCGCGAACGCACGACTGGTCGCCGAGGATCACGCGCGCGCCGATGCGCGACCCGGCGAACACGATGGCGCCGGTGGAGACGATCGTCCCGGCGCCGATCTCGGTCGGAGCGAGAGGCTCGCGCTTCGCGGTCGAGCGCGGCGAGAGCGACGGCTGCTTGCCCACGACGGCGTGCTCGAGCACCTTCACGCCTTCCCCGAGCACCGTCCCGGGGTGGACGATCGCGGTCGGGTGGACCTCCGCGCTCACGCAGGCGCCCCGGTCCTCAGTGACGTGGTGAGCCGGTCGAGCGCACGTACGACGGCGAGCCCGTCGCGCGCCTCGCGGAAGTCGCCCGGGCCCTCCTCGCACAGGGCCAGGAAGTGCTGGATCTCGAGCCTGAGCGGCTCGTCGTTCGCGACCTTCGGGCTCGAGATGTCACCGGTGCGGGTGGTCCACTCGCCGTAGGTCTCCGCCGGCTCCCACGGCGCCTTCTCGTAGACGGTCACCTTGCGCTCGAGCTCCATGTCGTCGAACACGACCATCTTCTCGCGGCCGACCACGGTCAGCTTCCGCATCTTGTGCGGGTCGAGCCACGAGAGGTGCATGTGCGCGACCTTCCCCGACGGGAAGCGGAGGAAGCAGAAGACGACGTCCTCGATCCCGTCCTGGAGGTAGTCGAGACCGTGCGCGACCACCTCGTCCGGCTCCTCTCCGAGGAGCCAGAGGATGACCGAGAGGTCGTGCACCCCGAGCGACCAGAGGGCGTTCTCGTTCGAGCGGATGACGCCGAGGTTCTGCCGGTTCCCGTAGATGCAGGCCACGTCGCCGAGCTCGCCCGCGTCCACGAGCTCCTTCACCTTGCGGAGCCCCGGGTGGTAGAGGAGCAGGTGCCCGGGCATGAGCACGCGGCCCGCGGCCCGCGCGAGCGACAGAAGCTCCTCCATCTCCTCGCCCCGCATCGCCGGGGGCTTCTCGACGAAGACGTGCTTGCCCGCCTCGAGCGCGCGCTTCGCGAGGTCGAAGTGCGTCGGCACGGGCGTCGCGATCACGACGGCGTCCACGGAGTCGTCGGCGAGCGCCTTCCCGACGTCGCCCGCGGTGCGCGCGGAGGGGTAGCGCTCGGCGAACGCGGCACCCCGGTCCTCGTCCACCTCGATGATCCACGCGAGCTCCGCGAGCTCGCCCACGACTCGCACCACGTTCTTGCCCCAGCCGCCGACACCGACGTGGGCGACGCGCGTCACAGCTTCCAGACCTTGTCCGAGCGCTTGCCGTTCGCTCCCGTCGCGTTACGGAGGTCCACGACCAGCGACGACTCCTCGACGAGGCGGTCGTAGTCGAGCGCGGAGTGGTTCGTCACGATGACGACGCAGTCGTACTCGGCTGGCACGAGCGGGGAGGAGGACAGCACGATCCCGTTCTCCTCGAGCTCCGGGACGTGCGGGTCGTGGAAGGCGACGTCCGCGCCGGCGTTCTGCAGGAGGCTGATGATCTTCACGGCGGGCGATTCGCGCACGTCCGAGATGTCCGGCTTGTACGCGACGCCGACGACGAGGATGCGTGAGCCCTTCAGCGAGCGCTCCTTGGAGTGGTTCAGCGCCTGCGAGACGAGCGAGCGGCAGAAGTAGGGCATCGCCTCGTTGACCTTCCCGGCAAGCTCGATGAACTCCGTGGAGAACCCGAACTCCCGCGCTTTCCAGGTGAGGTAGAACGGGTCAATCGGGATGCAGTGCCCGCCGAGGCCGGGGCCGGGCTTGAACGACATGAAGCCGAACGGCTTCGTCGCGGCCGCCTCGACGACCTCCCACACGTCGATGCCCATGCGGTCGCAGAGCATCGCCAGCTCGTTGACGAGCGCGATGTTGACCGACCGGAAGATGTTCTCGAGGAGCTTCGTCAGCTCCGCCGCCTCGGGGGACGAGACGGGATGGATGTGGTCGATCGCCGACCCGTACAGAGCCGCCGCCGCCTCCGTGGACGCCTCGGAGACGCCGCCGACGACCTTCGTCACGTTCTTCGTCGTCCAGTCCTCGCGGCCCGGATCGACGCGCTCCGGCGAGAAGGCGAGGTGGAAGTCCGTCCCCGCCTCCAGCCCGCTCCCGGCCTCGAGGAGCGGCTGCACCTGCTCGCGGGTCGTCCCCGGGTAGGTCGTCGACTCGAGGACGACGAGATGGCCCTTTCGCAGCCGCTTCGCGATCTCTCTCGTCGCGGCGACGAGGATCCTGAGGTCGGGCTCGCGCTGCCTGGAGAGCGGCGTGGGGAGGGCCACGAGGATCGCGTCGGTCTCCCGCACCTCGTCGTAGTCCGTCGTCGCGGCGACGAGCCCGGACTCGACGAGCGGCCCGAGGACCTCCGTCGGCACGTCCTCGATGTAGCTCTCGCCGCGGTTGAGCATGGCGACGCGGTCGGCGTCGACGTCGACCAGCAGCACGCGCTTGCCGGCGTCGGCGAACACGCGCGCGAGCGGCAGGCCGACGTACCCGGCCCCGACGATGGCGACGTCGCGGCTCATCGGCTCGGGATCGTAGCCTGCAGCACCTGCGCGATCCGCTCCGAGGCGTGCCCGTCTCCGTAGAGGACGGGACGGAAGGCCGGCATCGACGCGTGCAGCACGGCCTCGACGAGCGCATCCGGGTCGTCGTCCACGAGGGTGTTCGCCCCGAGCGTCACCGTGTCCACCCACTCGGTGGACGGCCTCGGCGTCACGCAGGGGACGCCGTACCAGTAGGCCTCCTTCTGCAGCCCCCCCGAGTCCGTGACGATGACGCGGGCCCGGGACGCGAGCGAAGCGAACTCGAGGTAGCTGAGCGGCTCGATCAGGCGCACGTTCGGGCCGAGGTCGATCCCTTCCTCCTCGAGCCGCGCGCGAGTCCGAGGGTGGACGGGGAAGAGGACGAGCTGGTCGAGCCGCCTCAGGCCCTCCGCGATCCGTCCCAGCCGGGGCTGCTCCACGTTCGCCTGCCGGTGGATCGTCGCCACGACGTACGAGGCCCGCTCGTACGGGACGGGGTACCGGGCCTGCGCGACCGGCGTGAAGATCCTGCTGGCATCGGCCATCACGTCGCCGACGACGTAGATGCGCCCCAGCACGCGCTCCTCCTCGAGCGTCGTCTGTGAGCGGTCGTCCGGGCAGAAGAGGAGCCACGAGATGCGGTCCACCTCGATCCGGTTCCGCTCCTCCGGCATCTCCAGATCGCCACTGCGAAGCCCGGCCTCGACGTGGGCGAGGGGTATGGATGCGTCTGCGGCAGCTCTCGCGCCCGCGAGCGTGGAGTTCGTGTCGCCGTAGACGAGCACGAGGTCGGGCGACTCGCTCCTGATCCGGTCGGCGATCGCCGGCTGCATCGCGTCCGTGTCCGAGGAGCGGAGGTCGAGCCGGTGCCGTGGCGCCGGGAGGGCGAGCTGGTCGAAGAAGACCTGGGACAGCGTGTGGAACCAGTGCTGTCCCGTGTGGAGGACGACCTCCTCGATCCCGCCGTCGCGCAGGGCGGCGGACACGGGGCCGGACTTGATGAACTGGGGCCGGTTCCCGACGACGGTGAAGATCTTCACCTGCGGAAGGCTACGGATGCCCGCTCCGGGACGGGCCCGATGCCGCACCCCCGAGGGCGGATGACGATCGGAGCAGATGACCGCGCTCTCCGACCTCGACCCGACGCTCTCGTACGCACGCGGCGCGACCGGCGTGCCGCTCCTGCACGAGACGATCGGTCGCCGTCTGCGGGCGACCGTGTCGCGGTTCCCCGAGCAGGAAGCGCTCGTCGATCGCAGTCACGGCTATCGCGCGACCTGGGCCCGGCTCTGGGACGACGTGGACCTCGCCGCTCGCGGGCTGCTCGCGCACGGCGTCGAGAAGGGCGATCGGGTGGGCATCTGGGCGCCGAACCGGTACGAGTGGGTGCTCACGCAGTACGCGACGGCCCGGATCGGCGCGATCCTCGTCAACGTCAATCCCGCCTACAAGGCCCGCGAGCTCGAGTACGCGCTCCAGCGGGCCGGCGTGAGCACGCTCGTGCTCTCGCGCGGCTTCAGGCAGACCGACTACGTCTCGCTGCTCGCGGAGGTCCGGGACGGATGCCCCGAGCTCCGCCGGGCGCTCGTGCTCGAGGACGACTGGGAGGGGCTCCTCGCTGCCGGCCGCGCCCTCGACCGGGACGAGCTCGACGAGGTCGAGGCGACCCTCACCCCCGACGAGGCGATCAACATCCAGTACACGTCGGGCACGACGGGCTTCCCCAAGGGCGCAACGCTCTCGCACGACAACATCCTCAACAACGCGTACTTCGCCGCCGAGGTGTGCAGGTACACGGAGGACGACCGCGTGTGCGTCCCGGTGCCCTTCTACCACTGCTTCGGGATGGTGCTCGGGACGCTCGCCTGCATGACCCGCGGCGCTGCGGTCGTGATCTCGGGCGAGGCCTTCGACCCCGTCGCGGTACTGGAGACCGTCCAGGCCGAGCGCTGCACCTCGCTGTACGGCGTTCCCACGATGTTCATCGCAGAGCTCGAGGACCCCCGCTTCGACGAGTTCGACCTCTCGACCCTGCGTACGGGGATCATGGCCGGGGCACCCTGCCCCGTGGACACGATGAACCAGGTCCGGTCCCGGATGCACATGGCCGAGGTGACCATCGGCTGCGGGATGACGGAGACGTCGCCGCTTGCGACGCAGACGGCGCCGGAGGACCCGGTGGAGAAGCGCGTTACGACCGTCGGCAGGCCACATCCGCACGTGGAGGTCAAGGTGATCGACCCGGCCACCGGCGAGACTCTCCCGCACGGTGCCGCCGGAGAGCAGTGCATGCGTGGGTACAACGTCATGCTCGGCTACTGGAACGACGAGGACGCGACGCGGGCGGCCGTGGACGCGGACGGCTGGATGCACTCGGGCGACCTCGCGACCATGGACGACGAGGGCTACGTCGCGATCGTCGGGCGGATCAAGGACATGATCATCCGCGGCGGCGAGAACATCTACCCGCGCGAGATCGAGGAGTTCCTGATCACGCTCCCGGAGGTCGCGGAGGCGTACGTCGTGGGGGTGCCGAGCGCGCGCTACGGGGAGGAGGTCATGGCGTTCGTGCGGCCGGCCGAAGGGGCTGCGCCGACCGAGGAGGAGCTCGTCGCGGCCTGCCAGGGCCGCATCGCGACGATCAAGATCCCTCGCTACTGGCGCTTCGTGGACGAGTTCCCGATGACGGTGACCGGGAAGATCCAGAAG
>CAZMUG010000004.1:5564-42519 GCA_964569165.1 uncultured Gaiellales bacterium | reverse complement strand
GCTCGAGGAAGCGGCGGCACCCGCGACCGCCGGGGACCGCGCCGCCTGAGCCTGACGGCCGCGAACGCGGTCGACTGTCACGAACACCAGCGCCTGGGCGAGCAGGCGCTGCCTCAGGGATCCTCGCGGCCGGGAAACCGCTCGGCGGTTTTCGGCCTGCGGGCAAACATGGGCGATCCTGGACTCGAACCAGGGGCCTCCGCCTTATCAGAGCGGCGCTCTAACCGACTGAGCTAATCGCCCGCGGGGACGGGAACTCTAGCGCAGCCCCCCGACTAAGATGGGGAGGGGCCTGCGATGCGAGAGATGACCCTCTACGGCGTGAGCTTCGAGCCGATCGGCAAGCAGCCGATCGTGCTCCTGAAGACCGTGGACGACGAGCGCTTCCTGCCGATCTGGATCGGGCACCCCGAGGCAGCCGCCATCCTGATGAAGCTGCAGGGCGCGAGCCCGCCGCGCCCGATGACCCACGATCTCGTGACCGACATCATCACGGAGCTGCAGGGAGAGGTCCGGCGCGTGACGGTCACGGAGCTCCGGGAGAACACCTACTACGCGCGGATCACGATCGTCCAGGACGGCCGTGAGGTCGAGATCGACTCGCGGCCCTCGGACGCCCTCGCGCTCGCCGTTCGCTGTGAGGCCCCGATCTTCGCCACGGACGACGTGGTGGACGAGTCGGGCATCGAGTTCCACGCCGACGAGGAAGAGGTCGGGCTGGTCATGGCGTCCAGCCTCTCGGACCTCGATCCCGCCGAGTTCCGGAAGTTCCTGGAGACGGTGACGCCGGAGGAGTTCGCCTCGAGCCTCGAGGAGCTCGAGGACGGCGAGGAGGAGGACGAGCTCGAGGACGAGGACGAGGACGAGGAGCCCGCCTAGGCGCCTCAGCCGGAGACCGTCACCGACGCGATCAGCGCGACGGCGTTGAAGGTCGAGTGCACGAGGATGGGCGGGAAGATGCTGTCGGTCCGGATCCGCAGCCACGCGTTCACGATCCCGAAGAAGGTGAGGACGGGGAGCCCCACGAGCAGCCCGTGCGCGCCGCCGAAGAGCGCGCCGGCGAGCAGCACCGCGAGCAGGGTCCCGTAAGGCAGGAGCAGCGTTACGCCGACCCCCCGGTACGTCAGCTCCTCCACGATCGGAGCGAGGATCGTCACTGCGAGGAAGAAGGCGACGAAGGCACCGGCGCGGCTCGAGTCCCACCCGTCGGGAACGAGGCGCTGCTCCTCGGTGGCGTCCCAGTCGCCGAAGAGGGCCAGGACGCGCGCGTAGACGAACGCCGCAGCGTAGATCGCCGCCAGGGCAAGGGCCGCGAGCGCGAGCGAGCGCTTCCAGGACGCGGGTCGACGCAGCGCGAAGAGCTCGCGCTTCGGCAGGTGAAGCCCGATGAGGAGCAGGATCCCGAGCATGAGCGCGAACTGGATCGCCGCCGCGATCGACGAGGAGTAGCGGTAGGCGAGGTCGTCCGGCGGATCCGTGCCGGAGGCCCGGCTCGCCACGTTGAGCGCCAGGAACGAGATGACGAACACGAGCCAGAAGACGAGCCGCTTCGGGTGGCGCCTGGCGAAGGTGCTGCTCTCCACGGCGAGATTCAACCTGCACGGGGCGGGGTGTGCGCAAGGACCCGATCGGAGCAGGTCGAAACCGGGATCCGTGGCTAGCATCACGCCATGAGCCCACCTCGGCGCAGGCGCTCCCTGCTCGAGCCCGACACGCTGCGCCCGCGTCGCCGGCAGCAGCGCGCCGCGAGGCGCCGGCGCCGGAGGCACGGTGCCGCGGCCGCGCTCGCGGGGATCGCACTCCTCGCGGCGATCGGCGGCGTCGCCGGCACCGCAGGCGTTCTCGCCTACGGCTCGTCGTGCGACCTGGGCTCGCTCCAGCCCACGCGGATCGGCCAGAACACGTTCCTCTATGCGTCGGACGGGAGCCTGCTCGGCTCGATTCCGGCGGAGAAGAACCGGCAGCCCGTCTCCGCGCAGGACATGTCGCCCTGGATGCGGAGGGCCACGATCGCGATCGAGGACCGGCGCTTCTTCGATCACGGCGGCGTCGACCTGGAGGGCATCGCCCGGGCCGCGGTGAAGAACCTCGAAGCAGGCGGGATCGTCGAGGGTGGCTCGACGATCACACAGCAGCTGGTCAGGAACCTCTACATCTCTCGCGAGCAGACGGTCCAGCGAAAGGTGAAGGAGGCGTGCCTCGCGACGAAGCTCGACCGGGCGTGGCCGAAGGAGCGGATCCTCACGACGTACCTCAACCAGGTCTACTACGGCAACCACGCCTACGGGATCGAGGCCGCAGCGCAGACGTACTTCTCGAAGCACGCCAGCGAGCTCTCGCTCTCCGAGGCCGCTCTCCTCGCCGGCCTGACGCAGGCGCCGTCCGCGTACAACCCGTTCACGAGCCCGGCCCGCGCTCTGGCCCGGCGCCAGGAGGTGCTGCAGGCGCTGCGCGACACCGGGCGGATCTCGAGCCACCGGTACGAGCGAGCCTCCGCGCAGGGGCTGCAGCTCCGTCCCGGAAGCCTCTATACCGACATCCGGGAGCCGTACTTCTTCGGCTACGTCCGCGACGAGCTCATCGAGGCATACGGCGCCGAGACCGTCCGGTCGGGTGGCCTCTCCGTCTACACGACCATCGTCCCGCGCTACCAGCGCCTCGCCGAGAAGGCGATTCGCGACACGCTCGACGAGCCGAACGATCCCGCGTCGGCGCTCGTCTCGATCAGCCCCCGCACGGGCGCGATCCGTGCCATGACCGCCGTCGTGCCGAACCGGCCCGGAAACGAGTTCAACCTCCTGTCGCAGGCACGGCGCCAGCCGGGCTCGACGTTCAAGACCTTCGTCCTCACCGCTGCCGTCGAGATGGGCGTCAACCCGGACTCGACGTTCTACGTCTCGGCCCCGTTCACGTACAAGGTGCACCCGGCCGGCAACTGCGACGACGGCTCCTGGTGGTGCGTGCACACGTACGCGAACGACTACTACGGCTGGAGCTCGATCCGCAGCGCGACCATTCGCTCGGACAACGCCGTGTATGCGCAGCTGACGCTCGACGTGACCCCGAAGCGGGTCGCCGAGGTCGCTCGCAAGATGGGCGTCGAGTCGCCGCTCGACGTCCACGGCGCGTACGTTCCTTCGATCGGGCTCGGCTCCATCGCCGTCTCGCCTCTCGATCTCGCGTCGGGATACGCGACGCTGGCTGCGGGCGGCGTCCACGCCGAGCCCACCGCCATTCGCCGGGTGATCCTGGCCGACGGTGAGGAGGACAGGGACGCGGGCTGGGGCGTTCCGAAGCGAAAGCGGGTGCTCTCGGAGGGAACCGCCGCGGTGGTCACGCGCATCCTCGAGCAGAACATCCAGTACGGGACGGGCACGCGGGCTGCGTTCGGAAAGCCCGCTGCCGGAAAGACCGGGACGAACGAGGAGCATGCCGACGCCTGGTTCGCCGGGTACACGCCGGACCTGGCGACGGTCACCTGGGTCGGCTACACGAAGGGCGAGATCCCCATGGAGAACGTGCACGGGATCTCCGTGAGCGGGGGCAGCTTCCCCGCGGAGATCTGGCGCCTGTTCATGGAGCCGGCGCTCGAGAGGAGAGAGGCGAAGGCGTTCCCGGAGCCCGCCGTCTGGCCCGAGTGGAAGCCGTTCACCCGGGGTGAGTACGCGCTCGACTACGACCCGAGCGCGGAGCTCGAGACGACGACCACCGAGGAGACACCGCCGACGCCGCCGCCGGTGGCGCGGCCGCCGGGCGCTCGCGAGGGTGGCAACAGGTGAGTGCCAGGTGCCGCTCCTGACCGTCGACGAGGCCCTCGGGAGGATCCTCGAGCACGTCGTCCCGCTCCCGGCCGAGCCGGTCCCCGTCGCCGAGGCGACCGGGCGCATCCTGAGCGATCCGGCTCTCTCCTGCACCGATCTGCCTCCGTTCGCGAGCTCGGCCATGGACGGCTTCGCGGTTCGTGCGGCGGACACCCCGGGAGAGCTCCCGATCGTGTTCCGCGTGCCTGCCGGCACGCCGCCTCCGCACGCGCTGCCGGTGGGGGCGGCAGCCGGGATCGCAACGGGAGGAGTCGTCCCCGACGGCGCCGACGCCGTCGTGCCCGTCGAGGACGCGGACGACCACGGCGACCGGATATCCGTCCCCGACGCCACCACTGCGGGTCGTCACGTACGCCTCAGGGGCGGCGACGTCCACGCCGGCGACACGGTCCTCGAGGCCGGCGAGCGCGTGCGTGCGCAGCACGTCGGCTCTCTGGCGGCGGCGGGAATCGCCGAGGTCTCGTGCGCTGCGCGCCCGCGGGTGGCGATCGTCGCGACCGGGAGCGAGCTCCGCGCGCCGGGAGAGCGACTCGGCCCGGGGCAGATCTACGAGTCGAACCGTGCGCTGCTCGCGGCCGTCGTTGCGCAGTCGGGCGCCGTGGTCGACGTGCTGCCGGTGGTGGAGGACGACCCGTCTGCCCATCGCCTTGCGCTCGAGCGAGGTCTTGCCGCCGACGTGCTCGTGACGTCGGGTGGCGTGTCGAAAGGGCCGCACGACCTCGTGCGCGGCACCCTCGCGGAGCTCGGTGTCGACGAGGTGTTCTGGGGGGTTGCCGTGAAGCCCGGCAAGCCGCTGTCCTTCGGCGTTCGGGGCGCGACGCTGGTCTTCGGCCTGCCGGGCAACCCGGTGTCCTCGCTCGTCGGAGCCGCCGTCTTCGTCAGGACTGCGCTCCTGGGGCTCCAGGGCCAGCAGGACCCGCTGCCGGCGTACGAAGCGGGCGTCACCTCCGCACCGCTCCGCCGCAACCCGCACCGCGACGAGTTCGTGCGCGCGAGGAGGCGCCGCGAGGACGCCGGGCATGCGCTCGAGCCGCTCCTGGGGCAGGACTCGCACATGATCGTCCATGCGGCGGCCGCCGACTCGCTCCTGCACGTTCGGCGCGGCGAGGGCGAGATCGCCGCCGGCGACCCGGTCCGCTACCTGCGGCTGGACTGACGCGCGGACACAGCGCGTTCGAGCGCCCGCCGAAGCGCGCCCGGAGGCGGCGGCTCGGCGCCGCCGGCGTACGGCCCGTAGCGTCCGAGCGCCACGGCCCCGACCTGCGCGGCGGCCGTCATCCAGGCGACCGCCAGCAGGAACGAGGCCAGAGACACGTAGCCCACCGTGACGAGATCGACGAGGTAGAGGGGCGCACGAGCGAGCGGGAGGTCGAGGGCCCTCGCGATCAGGACGATCGCGGCGAGCGGGCCGGCGAGCCCGGCGACGAACAGCGTCGTACGACTCCAGACGGGTCTCTCCGGGCGGATCCAGAGCCATGCATAGAGCGAAGGGAGCACGAGGACGAGCGCGTAGGGCTTCACCAGCGCGAGGACGAGCGCCACGGCGCCGAGCATCACCAGAGCGACCAACAGGCCAGCGCTCCGGTCGTCGAGCGTCACCTCTCCCGAGGGCACGAGGTGCCGGCGGCCGCCGAGCCAGACGGCGCCGAAGACGACGGCGAGGACACCGAGCCCCGCGCCGCTCGGGCTCGTGACGTAGCTCGAGAACGGCGGGAGGGGGAGGGCGTCGCCGGTCGGGAAGAGGTCGGTCAGCGCCCCCACCCCGACGAGGAGCGCACCGAAGAGCCAGATCAGCGCGCGAGTGCGAATGCCCCGCAGTGCCGGCTTCAGCGCCAGCCGTCGCCTGCGGGCGCGGGCGACGAGGTCGGCGAGCCCGAGAGCGAAGGGGACCGTCAGGAGCACGAGCGTCAGGCGGACCGCCCAGCCGCTGACGACGCGGTCGGAGAAGTAGACGTTGTCCGTCGTCCGGAACGGCGCGCCGACGCTGAGGTCGAGCGAGTCCACGAGCTCCTCGGCGGCGCTCCCGACCTTCTCGATGTGGTCGGGTGAGGGCTGCTGCGGCGAGGCACCGGCCGGGCCCCGATGACGGGAGGTCGAGAGCGTGATGGCCGCGACGCCGTCTGCGAGGAGCCGGCCTTGCTCCGCGACGGCGAGCGGCACGGCCAGTCCGACCAGCTGCGTCGCCACGTCGGGCAACAGCGCCGGTGAGCCGGTCTGCTCGGCCAGGCGGGCGGACGCGGTGCCGACGAGCGCCCGCGCGGACGAGACGGGCGCGTCCCCGGCGATCTCCAGGGTCGGCCGCCCCGCGCCGCCGAGCCCGTCGAGAACGACCGCCGCAACGGCCTTGGCGGCGTACGGCGACGTGTCGCCGAACCGCTGCGCGCCGGCGCCCCCGTATACGCCCGCGTCTGTGGACACGAAGACGAGCGTGCGTTGCGGCCGGGGGTCGGGACCGAGCTCCTGCGGCGCGAATCCCTTCGCGAGCTCGACGAGCGCAGCCGTGCCGGCTGCGTTGTCGGCTTCACGGATACCGGTGCCGGCGTTGTCACGGTGGGCGACGACGACGATGGCCTGGTCGGACCTCCCCGGCACGACCGTCACGACGTTCCGGAGCGTCACCCGGCCGAGGTCGGGGAGGCTCTGCTCCCAGGTGTCGTCCACCGTGCGGAGGCCGAGCGCGGAGATGGTCTCGTGGTACCAGCGGGCCGCGCCCTCGGCCTCGGGAGTCCCGGGCACTCGGGACGGATACTCCGTGCTGAAGGTGGCCGCGAGCTCCGCCGCGGCGGCGCCGTCGAAGAGGGGCTCGAGCGGCGCGGGCGGCAGGACCCCGGGCGTCGAGACCGCGAAGAAGAGCGCGACGACCGCGGGCGCGACCACGAGGAGCCCGAGCCGGACGAGCCGCGTGTGGCCCGCCGTGTCGGCGGCGCTGCGGCTCGACCGGCGTTCACGCCTCGGGGGCCGAGCCGCTTCCATGCCGGGGCTATAGTAGGCGCGCCCGCGGCCCCCGGACGGTCCCAACAGCCATGCCCACCGCCTCGTCAATCCTCCTCGTCGACGACGAGGAATCGATTCAGACCCTGCTCACGTACCCGTTGGAGCGGGACGGCTACCGGGTCGTACAAGCGCGTGACGGCGAGGACGCGCTGGCGAAGTTCGCGGAGGAGGGCTTCGACCTCGTCGTGCTCGACGTGATGCTTCCCCGCCTCGACGGCCTCGAGGTGTGCAAGCGTCTGCGGGCCCAGAGCAACGTGCCCATCATCATGCTCACGGCTCGCGGCGAGGAGCTGGACAAGGTGCTCGGCCTCGAGCTCGGCGCCGATGACTACATCACGAAGCCGTTCTCGATCCGGGAGTTCCGGAGCCGTGTCCGTGCGCTGCTCCGGCGAGCGGCCTCGCCGCACCTGGCAGGCGACCGTGAGGAGGTGCTCGAGCGGGGAGAGCTTCGGATCGACCTGCCGCGCCGCACGGTCACCGTGCGCGAGCAGCCCGTGCAGCTCACGTTCATCGAGTTCGAGATGCTCGTCGTGCTCGCCTCCAGCCCCGGCGTCGTCTTCTCGCGGAGGGAGCTCCTGGAGCGCCTGCGGGGCGGCGCCGACTACCGCGAGCCACGCACGATCGACGTTCACGTCCGGCACCTGCGCGAGAAGATCGAGGCCGATCCGGCGAACCCCGAGCTGATCCTCACCATGCGCGGCGCCGGATACCGGTTCCGGCCCGAGTAGCCCGTGGGCCTTCCGGGCGGCATCCGGACGCGTATCGCTCTCGTCGTCGTCGGGATCGTCGCCGGCGCTCTCGGAGCTGCCTACCTGATCGTGGTGCCGTCGCTCGAGCGGCGGCTCGTGGACGCCCGTATCGAGCAGCTGCAGCGGGCGGCGACGCTCCTCGCGCCGACACTGCCCGAGGACACGTTGCTCTGGCAGGACCGCGTGGAGGAGCTCGCCGTGCGCACGAACTCACGCGTCGTCGCGTTCGACGTGCTGTCGCGGAACCAGCCCGCGCTGGCGGTGGTGGCCGACTCGCGCACGCGGAGCTCACGCGACGTCGCGAACGACCCGGTGGCTCTCGCGGCTCTCGTGTCGGGGAACGTCGAGCACGGGCGCGTCGTGCGCGAGGAGGGCGACTTCGCGAACGTCGCGGTCCCGCTCGACGGCGAGGCGGTCGTGCTCTTCCAGGCGCCGCTCGCCGACTCGCTGGCGACCGTGGAGCTCGTGCGGGAGCGGCTCCTGGTGGCGACGGCGTTCGCGCTGATCCTCGCGCTCGTGCTCGCGATCACGGCTGCCGGCATGCTGGCGGCCCGGCTCCTGCGCCTGGAGACGGCTGCGGAGCGCATCGCGGGCGGCGACTTCGACCAGCCCATCATCGATCACGGGAGCGACGAGATCGGCGACCTCGCCAGGACGTTCGACCGCATGCGCGTCCAGCTGGAGCGGCTCGACACCGCGCGGAAGGAGTTCGTCGCGAATGCCTCGCACGAGCTTCGCACACCCCTGTTCTCGCTCGGGGGCTTCCTCGAGCTGCTCGCCGACGAGGACCTGGAGGAGGGCACCCGGCGCGACTTCGTCGCGGCCATGCAGGGCCAGGTGCAGCGGCTCACGAAGCTCTCGACCGATCTCCTCGACCTGTCGCGGGTGGATGCGGGTCAGCTCACCGTCGCAGTGGAGGCGGTGAACCTCGGGGAGAGCGCCGAGCTGCTGGTCGAGGAGCTCGGGCGCCTCGCGACAGCGAGCGGTCATGTGCTCGAGTCGGAGACGGCGGGCGGCGCGGTGTGGTGCCTCGCCGACGAGGCGCGTGTGCTGCAGATCGGCCGAGCGCTCGTCTCGAACGCGCTCGTCCACACCCCGGACGGCACCCGCGTCGTCGTACGAGCGCGTACGGACGGGGCACGCGCGCAGCTGACGGTCGAGGACGACGGCCCCGGAATCCCGGCAGCGCACAGGGAAGCGGTGTTCCAGCGCTTCTACCGGGCCGAGAGCGGAATGGCGTCGGGAAGCGGCCTCGGCCTGGCCATCGCCCGCGAGCTCGCGCGGCTCATGGGCGGCGACGTGCTCCTCGAGTCCGCCGGCAGCCCGACCGTCTTCGCGCTCGACCTCCCGCGCGCGGAGGCGCCGGACCCGTCTCCGCCGTTTTCACGTGAAAACGATCGTGCGCGCACCGCGTCTACGATCTCGCCGTGACCGAGCCCGCCGGTGACCTGAGCCACGTCTCCGCCTCCGGCGACGTGAGGATGGTGGACGTGGGCGCGAAGCCGCTCTCGCGGCGCCGCGCCGTGGCGCGTGCGGTCGTCCGGATGTCGCCCGGGACGGCGTCCCGGCTCGCGGACCTGCCGAAGGGAGACGCGCTCGTCACCGCGCAGCTCGCAGGGATCCAGGCGGCCAAGCGCACGTCCGAGCTGATCCCGCTCTGCCACCCGCTCCCGCTCTCGCACGTGTCGGTGGCGCTCGACGTCCGTGACGACGCGGTCGTGGTCGAGGCGTCGGTGGAGACCACTGCCCGGACCGGCGTGGAGATGGAAGCGCTCGTCGCGGCGAGCGTCGGGGCGCTCACCGTGTACGACATGGCGAAGGCCGTGGACAAGGGCATGGTCGTGGAGGACGTGCGGCTGCTCGAGAAGACGAAGGAGCCCGCGTGAAGGCGGCGGTGCTCACCGTCTCCGACGGCGTCAGCGCAGGGGTGCGCGAGGACCGGAGCGGCGACGAGCTCGCACGCCTGCTCGAGGACGAGGGCTTCGACGTCCTGCGCCGGGTGGTCGCCGACGACGCCGGTGACATCTCCGGGGCGATCTCCGAGCTCGCCCGGGCCGGCGCGGCGCTCGTGGTGACGACCGGCGGCACCGGCTTCGCTCCGAGGGACGTGACTCCCGAGGCGACGCTCGCCGTGCTCGACCGGCAGGCGCCCGGGATCGCGGAGGCGATCCGCTCCGATGCTCTGTCCCGCACGCCGCACGCGCTGCTCTCGCGGGGCGTCGCGGGGCTCAGGGGCGCCACGCTCGTGGTCAACCTTCCGGGGTCGCCCGGGGGCTGCCGTGACGGGTTCGCGGTCCTCAGGCCGGCGCTGCGCCACGGTCTCGAGCTGGCTGCGGGCGTCACGGGGACGCCTCACCGGCAGACATGAGCGTCGCCTCCGCCCCGCTCCCCAGGCGGTTCGCCTCGCTCGTCAAGATCGAGCACACCGTCTTCGCCCTCCCGTTTGCGTACGTCGGTGCGTTCCTGGCGGTGGACGGGTGGCCCGGCGTCTCCGAGGTCGTCTGGGTGACGCTCGCCATGGTGGGGGCGCGGACGCTCGCGATGGCGCTCAACCGGCTCGTGGACGCCGAGCTCGACGCCCGGAACCCGCGCACCGCGCAGAGGGAGCTTCCGTCCGGGGCGCTGACGCGGGTGCAGGTGCTCGCGCTGTGCGCTCTCGCGCTCGCGGTCTTCCTCGTCGCCGTGTGGCAGCTCGACCCGGTCGTGCGCTACCTGTGGCCGATCCCGGTGGCGATGTTCGTGGTGTACCCGTACCTCAAGCGCTTCACGTGGGCCTGCCACTTCTGGCTCGGCGCCTGCCTCGCGCTCGCTCCGATCGGAGCGTGGCTGGCCGTGGCGGGAACGGCTCCGTGGGAGGCGTGGGCGATCGGCGGAGCGGTGCTCCTCTGGGTTGCGGGATTCGACCTCTTCTACTCGCTCTTCGACCTCGAGCACGACCGGAGGGAAGGCCTGCGCTCGTGGGCGGTGCGGTTCGGCGAGCGGGGCGTGTTCCTCGGCGCCCGCGCCACCCACGCCGGGACGGTCGCCCTGCTCGCGCTCGCCGGTATCGGCCTCGACGTGGACGTCTGGTACTGGCTCGGCGTCGCGGCGACGGCTGCTCTGCTCGGCTACGAGCACGCCATCGTCCGGCCGGGCGATCTGCGGCGGCTCGACGCGGCGTTCTTCACCGTCAACGGCGTCATCAGCGTCGTCTTCTTCGGATTCGTGGCCCTGGACGTGCTGGTCGGGTGATCGAGGCTCGCCGCCTCGAGAAGCGGTACGGGCGGAAGCGCGTCCTCGCCTCCGTCGATCTCGTGCTTCCCGCCGGCGGGACCGCGCTCGTGACCGGTGCGAACGGATCCGGCAAGACGACTCTCCTCCGCCTTCTCGCCGGCCTCGCGGCGCCCACCGGCGGCTCGCTGAGGGTGGACGTCGACCGGTCGCGGATCGGCTACCTGGGGCACGAGCCGCTCGTGTACCGGGAGCTGACGGGGATGGAGAACCTCGACCTCTACGGCCGGCTGTACCGTGTTCCGGAACGGAGGGAGCGGAGCGGGATGCTCCTCGAGCGCTTCGCCCTCTGGCCCGCGCGGAACGAGCTCGTCTCGGCGTACTCGCGGGGAATGGCGCAGCGCCTCGCGCTCTGCCGGACGTTCCTCCACGACCCCGATCTCCTGCTCCTCGACGAGCCGTACTCGTCTCTCGACACGGCCGGTGCCGAGCTCCTCGACGCCGAGCTCGCGACGCTGGCCGCCGCGGGCACGCGAACGCTCGTCGTCGCCACCCATGACCCGGAGCGCCTGGAGGCCCTGGCCGGAGACAGGCTGGCGCTCGCATGAGGTACGTCGGAGACGTGGTGACGCTCACGCGGAAGGACCTCCGGGTCGAGCTGAGGGCGCGGGACACCCTGCCGGCGATGCTCCTGTTCGTCCTCTCGACGCTCGTCGTGTTCCACTTCGCGCTCCCCGCGGGCACGGGTGACGACGCGGCCTACGGGCTCCTGTGGGTCGCCATCGTCTTCACCGCGCTGCTCGGGCTCGCCCGGGCCTGGGTGCCGGAGCACGAGCACCGCGTGCTGGACGGCCTCGTCCTCGCCCCGTGCGACAGGAGCGCGATCTGGCTCGGCAAGGCGCTCGCGACCCTGGCCTTCCTGCTCGCGGCGCAGGCCGTCGCGCTCCCCGCGTTCGTCGTCTTCTTCGCGCCGCTCGACGCGACCGCGCTCGCGGGCGTGCTCCTGGCCGACATCGGCATCTGCGCCGTGGGCTCCCTGCTGGCCGCGATGGCCGCAGCCTCGCGCTCGCGGGAGGTGCTCCTCCCGCTGCTCGTGCTCCCGCTCGCGATCCCGCTCGTCGTCGGCGGCGTGGGCGCCGCGATCTCGCCCGAGGGGAGCCGCTACCTCCTGCTTCTCGCCCTGTACGACGGCGTCTTCGCTGTACTCTCGTGGGCGTCGTTCGAGTACGTCGTCACCGAGTCAACGTGAGCCTCCCCGCGACCCGCAGCCTTCCACTCCTCGCCGCTCTCGCCGCCGCGGCGATGGGCGTCGCGCTGGCGCTCGCGCTGATCGTCGCGCCCGAGGACGCCAACCAGGGGATCTCCCAGCGCATCTTCTACATCCACGTGCCCATCGCCCTCACGGCGTACTTCTGCTTCGGCCTCGGCGCCCTCAAAGCGCTGCTCCTGCTCTGGACTGGTGACGATCGGCACGATCTCGAGAGCTACGTCGCGATTCACCAGGGGACGATCTTCGGCGCGCTCACCCTGATCACGGGCTCGATCTGGGCGAAGGCCTCGTGGGGCGTGTGGTGGACGTGGAGCTCGAACCAGCTCGTGCTCTTCCTCGTGCTCTTCCTCTTCTACTGCGCCTACTTCATGCTGCGCTTCTCGCTCGAGGAGGGCCCGCGGCGCGCGCGCTCCTCGGCGGTGTACGCGCTCTTCGGAGTCGCGCTCATCCCGGTCAGCTTCCTGGCGATCCGGCTCGCGGAGGACTTCGTCCACCCGACGGTGTTCACCCGTGAAGGGCCGCAGATGACCGGGCTCATGTTCGCGACGTTCTGCATCTCCTGGGCGGCGGTCACGCTCCTCGCCTACGTGCTGTATCGGGTGGAGCTCGCCGGCAAGCGCCTCGACGCCGAGCTCCGCTCGCTCCGGGAGGCTCTCGCGTGAGCCTCAGCCAGGAGGAGCTGGTGGCGGCCGCGTACGGGGTGGTGTTCGTGTTCATCCTCGCCTACGTCGCGATCATCGCGGCGAAGCTCGCCCGGCTGCAGCGCGAGACGGCCGAGCTCGCCGAGCTCGTCCGCGGCAGGGGGGGCGTGCCCGACGAGGAGCTCGCCCGCGCGGAGTCGTGAACGGCCGTGGGCAGGACTATGCTGCGCACGTGCTCGTAGTGGCGACAGGGGAGAGCCGAACGAGGTGACCCGCCCGCCCCTCGTCACGCGCCCGCTCCCGCTCCAGGCGCCGACCGCGTTCGTCCGGATCCGTCCCGTGGGGCGGAACCGCTGCGGTGAGATCCGGCGGCTGGGCCGCCGGCGGTGCGTTCCGGCACGGTCGCCGCGGCGTTAGTCTCACGACGTGTTCGTCACGTTCCTGAGCGACTTCGGGCTCAAGGACGGCTTCGTGGGCACGTGCCACGGCGTGATCAAGTCGATCGCCCCGGAAGCCCAGGTCATCGACATCACGCACGGGATCCCTCCCCAGGCCGTGCTCCAGGGCGCCCTCGTCCTGGCGAACACCGTGCCGTACATGCCCGTCGGCGTGAACCTCGCGATCGTCGACCCGGGAGTCGGCGGGCCGCGGCGCTCGCTGGCCCTACGGGATGCCGAGGGCCGCTTCTACGTCGGACCTGACAACGGGCTGCTCCTGCCCGCGGCGGGACGGGCGGGCGTGACGGCGGCACACGAGATCGTGAACCCCGCGTACGCGCTCGAGTCGATCTCGCGGACGTTTCACGGGCGTGACCTGTTCAGCCCCGCAGCAGCGCATCTTGCGCGAGGCGTCCCGCTCGCCGAGCTCGGCCCGCCGCTCGCTCTCGACGCGCTCGTCCGGATCGAGGTGCCGGGTCTCGACGTCGGCGACGGGGCCATCACCGCGACCTCGCTCTACATCGACGGGTTCGGGAACATCGCCCTGAACATGGCTCGTGACGACCTGGAGCCGCTCGGCATCGTCTCCGGCACCCGACTCGAGATCGAGCATGCCGGCGAGCGCTACTACGCCGTCATGGCGAGGACGTTCGCCGACGCGCGACCCGGCGACGTGATCCTCTACGAGGACAGTTACAAGAACATGGCGATCGCCATCTCCCGCGGCAACGCGGCCCGGATGCTGCACGCGGCTCCGGGGCAGGAGATCCGCATCTCGCTCGTGCGCTGACGGCAGCTACGAGATCGGAGGCCGCCGTGCCGCCCAGGGCCGCGCCGCCTCCAGCTGTGCGGCGAGCCGGAGCACGAGCGCGTCTCCCGCAGGCGGGCCGATCGCCTGGACGCCGATGGGCAGGCCGGCCTCGGTCCAGTGCAGCGGCAGGGACGCGGCGGGTAGCCCGGTGAGGTTGGCGACCGCCGTGAACGGCGTGAAGACGACGGAGCGGAGCAGCTGCTCGATGGCTCCCTCGACGCTCTCCTGCCAGCCGATCGGGACGGGCGGGAGCGCGAGGGTCGGGGTGAGGACGACGTCGTACTCCGTCCAGAACGCGACCGTACGCCGGGCGAGGGTGCCGAGCCGGGCGACGGCCCGGGCGTAGTCGACCGCCGAGCTCGCCCGCGCGGACTCGGCGAGACCGCGGTTCAGCGGCGTCATGAGGGAGGCGTCGTCGATGGGGAAGAGCGCCGGGCCCACCTGCCACACCTCGAGGAAGGTGTGAAAGAGGTCGGGCTCCCGCCAGTCCGGGGCCGCCTCGACGACCTCGTGGCCCAGGCCGGCGAGGAGGTCTGCCACGCCGCGGACGGCGGCCTCGCATTCGCGATCCACCGGAGTCGAGACGGGCGGCTCGGTGGTGACCGCGATCCGAAGCCGTCCCGGCGGCTCGTGCACCGACTCCGCGAAGGGCTTCTCCGGGGGCGGCGCCCACCAGGGGTCGCCCGGCTCGTAGCCCTCGAGAACGTCGAGCAGCGCCGCTGCGTCCTCGACGGTGCGGGCGATCGGACCGGCGGTGGACAGCCCTTCGAGCGACATGAAGGGAGCGGCGGAGACCCGTCCGCGGGAGGGCTTGAGCCCGAACACGCCGCAGCACGAGGCCGGAATGCGGATGGAGCCGCCGCCGTCGGAGCCGTGCGCGAGCGGTGTGAGACCCGCCGCGAGCGCAGCCGCCGCGCCACCGCTCGAGCCTCCGGCTGTGAGCTCGGGGCTCCACGGGTTCCTCGTCGCCCCGTTCAGCTCCGACTCGGTGAAGGCGGTCGTCCCGAACTCCGGGGTGTTCGTCTTGCCGAGGAACACGAAGCCGGCCGCACGGAGGCGGCGTGCGACCGCCGTGTCGTAGTCGGGGACGAAGTGCTCGAACGCGCGCGAGGAGTAGGTGGTCCGGATGCCAGCGGTTGCGGTGAGGTCCTTGACGGCGATCGGGACTCCCCGGAACGGGGCTTCGCCCGAGGAGGCGTCGATCGCTCTCGCCTCCTCGAGCGCCTCCTCCGGCCGGACCGTGACGAACGAGTTGAGCGACGGGTCGATCCGCTCGATCCGCTCGAGATAGGTGCGGACGAGCTCCACGCTCGAGATCTCTCCGGAGCGGACGAGGCGCGCCTGCTCGACGGCCGGGAGGAACGCCAGCTCCATCCCGGCGACCGTACCAGGCTTCCGCTAGCTCATCGTCACGAACGTGGGCATCTCTCCCCGGACGGTGCGGAGCACGTGACCGGTCTCGAGGTCGAGCACGCGGACGCCGACCGGAAACCGGGCCTCCGGCGTCGGGACGTAAGCGTATCCACCGGCGGTGTCGACGACCCAGACCGGCTCGTCGCCGAGGGCGTGCCAGAGCAGTCTGCCGTCCTTCGCGTAGGCGGAGAGGCCCATGCCGGTCGCGACCGTCGTGACCGGATCACGACCGGCTCCGAACGCGAGGACGATCCCCTGTGACACCCGATGTGCGCGCGCCCGAGCCTCGAGCAATTGCGTCCCCCCGGTCCGGACGTCCACGAGCATTAGCCCGGCCGGGGTCGCGCGTGAGCCCGCAATGGTCGCGCCCGAGAGCGCCAGCGAGTCATCACCCAGCCACGTCGCCCTCCGCGAGAAGCCGCCTCCGATCAGCTTCGCCTGCGCGGTGGGCTCGAGCCATCCCAGGAAACGGGAGGAGAGGGACCGAGCTTCGGTCAACGGTGCGTACGTCACGTCCAGCATGTCGAGGTCGATCTGCGCGAGGGTCCGGGAATCGACGACGAAGGCAGTGCTGCCCTCCGGGTCCGCTGCCAGCGCCGGGTCCGCGATCCGCTCGTTGGGAGGGCCGTCGGGCCAGATACCGGCGACGACGCCCACGTCCGTCGCGTACCGAGTCGTGCCGTCGCGGTCGAAGACGACGAGTCGGGCCGATGCCAAGCCTTCTTGCGAGCGGATGAGCGTGATCAGCCGGCGTCCCGCCGTGGCCCACTCCGTCCATGTCTTGCCCGTGCTTCGTTGCGGCGTTCTGCCGAGGACGCGCTTCCTGACCGGATCGATTGCAAGCAGCGCCTCGGGAGCTCCGGCGGCGTTCTGCGGGTACTCGAGCGCCAGCAGACGTCGGCGATCCGGCCACGCGAGAGGCCTGACGCTACGGCTCCACGGTTGGCGGGCAACCCGCGCGACGATCGTCATCGATCGAAGGTCGACGATGCGGATACCCGCGCTTCCGGCGCCGCCGAGCGCAACGTAACGCCGTGCCGGGGAAGATACGGGGCTCCACGCACCGCTCGGCAGCCGAACCGAGCCGCGCGGCAGTTGCTTCAGCGTCGCCGGATCGAGCCAGGCGAGTCGCGTGTAGTCCCGGGCGTCTGCAGGGACTATCGCGAGCACTGCCGACGAGCGAACGAGCGTGACGGGAGCCGAGCTCTCCGCGCCGGATGGTCCGGCCCCTGCAGTGGCGATCGCCAGGACGGCCAGTGTTGCGGTACGTCGCATCACGCCCTCGTGACGTTTATGACGAGAAGTCGATGCGTGGGTTAGTGGCGAGGGCCGGACTTGAACCGGCGACACCACGGTTTTCAGCCGTGTGCTCTACCAGCTGAGCTACCTCGCCGCGGCGTCTCAGTGTAGCCGCGTCACGCGGTAGGTTCCCGGCCGTGAGCTCCGACCGGCTGCGCGAGATCGCGATCATCGGTGCTGCGCTCGATCTCGGGCAAGGCCGGCGCGGCGTGGACATGGGCCCGTCCGCCCTCCGGTACGCGGGGCTCGAGGACCGGCTCACGAGCCTCGGGTACGTCGTACGGGACGAAGGCAACGTCCAGACGGCGGTTCAGGAGGCGACCGCGCTTCACGACGAGCGCGCGCGCTTCCTGCCCGAGATCCGCGAGACGTGCGAGCGGGTGGCTTCCCGGGTCGCTGACGCCGTACGGCGGGGCGCACTGCCGCTCGTCCTCGGCGGCGACCACTCGGTCGCTCTCGGGACGCTGGGCGGGCTCGCCTCGGCGCACGGCGCGGGAGGCGTGCTCTGGATCGACGCGCACGCCGACGTCAACACCCCGGCTACGAGCCCGACGGGAAACGTCCACGGGATGGGGCTCGCGGCTGCGCTCGGGCTCGCCGGGCCGGGTTTCGAGAGCGACGCGTGGCCGCTCCCCGCGGTGGACCCCCGGAAGGTCGCGCTCATGGGCGTGCGGTCGCTGGACGACGGCGAGCGCGCACTGCTCCGCGAAGCCGGAGTCCGCGTCTTCACCATGAGCGAGATCGACCGGATCGGCGTCGAGCGGGCCATGAGCGAGGCGCTCGACCGGATCGCAGGCGCCCGCTTCGTGCACGTGTCCCTCGACCTGGACGTGCTCGACCCCGACGTCGCCCCTGGGGTGGGGACACCGGTGCGGGGAGGACTCACCTACCGTGAGGCGCACCTCGCGCTCGAGCTCGCAGCGGAGGCGAGGCTCATCGGCTCGCTCGAGGTCGTCGAGGTGAACCCGATCCTCGACAGCGAGAACACGACGGCCGAGACCGCGGTCGAGCTCGTGGCGAGCGCGCTCGGCAAGCGGATTCTCTGAGCACGTGACCGGTAGGGCCCTGAAGGGCCCTACCTGGGCAGCCTGCGGTGACCGCTCGGCCCTGAAGGGTCCTACCGCTACAGCCTGCGGTGGCCGGTAGGGCCCTTCAGGGCCCTACCGCTGCAGCCCGTCGCGACCCCCGGGGCCTTGAGGGGCCCCACCGCTACAGCCTGCGGTGACCGGTAGGGCCCTGAAGGGCCCTACCTGGGCAGCCTGCGGTGACCGCTCGGCCCTGAGGGGCCCCACCGCTGCAGCCTGCGGTGGCCGGTAGGGCCCTTCAGGGCCCTACCGAGCCGCCCTGCCGCCGCAGCGCTAGCCGGTCCCGGCTGCTGCGGAGAACGCCGGGATGATGTCGCGGCCGTACGCGGCCAGGTCGTCTTCCTGGCCGTGGGTCATGAGGTAGATGTTGAACTGGGTCACGCCGATCGATTCGAGCTCCTCGAGCTTCGCGGTCGCCTGCTCGGCGTTCCCGAGCACGCAGAAGCGGTCGCAGATCTCGTCGGTCACGAACTCGCCGTGCTTCGCTCCGACCCGGGAGTGCTCGTCGTAGTCGTAGAACTTGCGGGCCGCGACGTAGTCGGTCAGCGTCTGGGGGACGACGCTGCCGTCCGTCCCGTAGCGCTCGACCAGGTCCTGGACGTGGTTCGACACCATGGCCGGGAACCAGCGCACCTGCTCGCGCGCGTCGGCGATGTCGTCGGAGATGTGGCTCGGCGCGGAGACGATGCACTCGAGCTTGGACGGGTCGCGCCCGGCCTCCTCGGCGGCCTTGCGCGCCGTGTCCATGATCCAGCGGATGATGTCCGGGTCGGCGAGCTGGATGATCACGCCGTCTCCCACGCGACCCGCGACGGCGAGCGCCTTCGGCCCGTAGCCCCCGACGTACATGGGGATCTCGGGCAGCTCGGAGCGCACCCACTTGAGCTGGAGCTCCTTGTCGTTCCAGTCGACCTCGCGGCCGTTCATGAAGTCCTTGATCATCCGGCAGCGGCGCTCGAACTCGGCGACCTTGACCGGCTGCTGGCCGATGTAGCGCCGGGCGGAGTCGCCACGGCCGATACCCATGACCATGCGGCCGTCGGAGATGTCGTGCAGCGTCGCGTAGCCGCTCGCGAGCACCGTCGGCTCTCGCGTTCCCGGGTTCGTGACGCAGTGGCCGAGCTTCATCGTCGTCGTTGCCTGCGCGGCGAGCGTGAGGAGCGGGAAGGACTCCTGCCAGAGCACGTGGGAGTCGTACGTCCAGCCGTAGTCGAAGCCGTGGGACTCCGCGAGTTGGATCAGCTCGACGAAGCGCCTGTACGGAGGATCGGGCAGAACGGTGACTCCGAAGGTCAGTGCCATGTCATCTCCTTGTCGTTCTCGCTCGCAGGCTCGATTATCTACAACTGCGCCCGGCGCAGGGCGACGAGCGACAGGGCCGCGAGGCCGGCGATCACCGCGAACGCAAGCGATCCCTCCCCGGGCAGCTCGAACGCGAGGCCGGCAAGCGGAGTGCCCACGACCACGGTGAGAACGGCGCACGCGTTGACGAGCGCGCTCGCCGCGCCCGGAGCGTCCGGCCGCATCCGCTGAGCGGCGGCCACCACGGCCAGCCCGTAGCCCGCGTCCACGGCGAGCAGCGTGGCTCCGAGTGCCGACCCGACCAGGGACAGCGCCGTCAGCCGTCGCCGCATTCGTCTCGCTGCCGGCAGGCCGCCGGCCGGGCGCGTGGCGATCCCTCCGAAGAGGATGAGCCCGCCTGCGAAGCCGGCCGCGGCGGAGCCGACGCCCCGCCGTTCGAGCAGCGGGACAGCCCAGTTGCCGGCGACGACCGCGACGCCGAAGCTCGCCGCCTGCAGGATCCCGAGCGGCAGGAGGCGCCGGTCCCGGAGCACCCACTCGCCCGCGTGGCCGACTCGCTGCAGCCCGACCGCGAGCAGCGTCGGCACGGCCGCCGCGAGGGCGAGTGCCGCCGCGCTCCAGTACGGCGCGCGCCAGCTCGTCGCGTCCGTGAGCGGGGGGACCACCATGAGCGCCAGCCCGCCGCCGACCATCGTCGCGCCGCCGTAGAGACCGAGCAGCGCCGGGCCTCCGCCGCCCGCGCGCACGAGGTCGAGGCCGGAGACGAAGCCCGCGCCGGCACCGAGGCCGACGATCAGCCGGCCGACGATCGCGGGCCAGAACGTGTCGTCGGCCAGCAGCAGGCCGTTGCCGGCCACCGCGAAGGCGATCGCGCCCAGGGCCACGGTCCGCGCGCCGAGCCGATCCGCGGCCCAGCCAGCCGGGAGCTGGGCGAGGAGAAGGGTCACGAAGAGCGCGGTCGTGAGCAGCCCCACCTCCGCCAGCGAGACGCCGTACGTGTCCGCCATCGGGTCCGCGACCGCTCCGACGTTGGAGACGTTCCAGGTCAGGCAGGCGCCGACAGAGAGACCCGCGAAGATGCCGAGCCGCGACCTCGTCACGCGACGCTTCGCACGAACAGGGCGTTCCCGCGCGCGAAGCGCAGCGACGAGACGGCGTCGGTGTAGACGCTGACGAGCGCGAGCTTGCGTGCGGTGAGGTGCGCATAGAGGTCGAAGAACGAGGCATGCGGCTCCTGGGTGACACGCTCGAACTCGCACTCGGCGAGGACGCATGCGACCCTGCGGTCGGCGAGGAGGCCCTCGAAGCCCGTCAAGACCTCCAGCTCGTATCCCTCGGTATCGACCTTGAGCAGGTCGACGTCCTCGACGCCATGCGCCGAAGCCCAGGCGTCACCGGTCGTGACGGAGACCGTCACGGATCCCGCGGCCCCCGGCTCGGCGACATTGAGAAGAGAGTTGTGGCCACTCTTCGACGTGAGGCGGACCGTCTCGCTGCCTTCGCGCGCTCCGAGCGCGAGCTCGAAGCATTCGATGCGGGGCTCGCCTGCCGTTGCGGCGACGAGGCGTGAGAAGGTGCTCGGTATCGGCTCGAACGCGTAGATCCGGGCGCTTCGGAACGCGCGGGCGAACGGAATCGCTGACCTGCCGTCGTTCGCACCG
This sequence comes from uncultured Gaiellales bacterium, assembly GCA_964569165.1. Classification (GTDB taxonomy): domain Bacteria; phylum Actinomycetota; class Thermoleophilia; order Gaiellales; family Gaiellaceae; genus GMQP-bins7. Next base: position 21,826 of record CAZMUG010000004.1, on the reverse strand, counting down.
ACGTCGAGAACGACCTCGACGCGCGGCACGAGACGCTCGACATCGAGTAGCTCGTCGACGCCGAACCGCAGGTTCTGCCGACGATGAACAACGATGCCGACTGACTCGAGACGCCGCCGAAGAGGGGCTGGAAGCATCAGCCCGACATGCCCGCCGGGTGGGCGGGAGCATCGCCGCCCGCGGGTTGCCGGTCGCTCGCTTCCGTCGATGCCCGAGCAGATCCGCGCGTCTCGTACGGGACAAGCTCGGCGGTCTTCTCGCCTGCCACTGCCGGCGCGCGGTGAGCGTGGGGACGTCCTCGAGCGCTTCGCGGCGCGACGGCGGTCAACGCCCGCCGCCGGCGACCCAGGCGACCGTCTTCGAGGCGAGCCGGTCGAGCGCGGCGACCGCGAGCTCGAGGTGCTCCTCGCGCGTGTCCTCGAGCCGCGTGTGCGAGAGGCCGCGGAGGCTCTGGACGAACATCATCACGGTCGGCACGCCGGCTCTCGCCACCTCGGCGGCGTCGTGCAGCGGGCCGGAGGGGAGCCGGTGCGAGACGCCGGCCACCTCGTGGATCGCCTCCTCGCAGAAGCCCTTGAGCGTCTCGTCGAACAGGATGGGCTCGATCGACCAGATCCGCTCCCACTCGACGCCGATCGACTCCTCCTCCGCGAAGCGCTCGCTCGCCGACTTCGCCTGTGCGAGGAGCTCGGCGAGCTTCGCCGCGTCGAGGTGCCGCTGGTCGAGGAGCTGCTCGGCGGTCTCGACCACGGAGGTGACGATGCCGGGACGGCACGTGACGCCCCCCGACGTGCAGACGGCGCCGTTGCCTACCCGAGCCGCGATGTCGCGGATCTCGAGCGCGAGCTTCGCCGCCCCCGCGAGCGCGTCTCGTCGCTGGTCCATCGGCGTCGAGCCCGCGTGCGCGGCCTGCCCGCGCCAGGTGACGCGATGTCGCTCGACACCGAAGGTCCCGAGGACGACGCCGAGGGGGAGGTCGAGGGATTCGAGGACGGGGCCCTGCTCGATGTGCAGCTCGAGGTATGCCGCGGCCGAGTCGAGCTCCGAACGGGCGTCGAGCGTGCGGTCGAGCACGACGCCGTGCTCCGCGAGGGCATCCGGCAGGGCCACCCCGTCGCGGTCGGTCAGCTGGCGAAGCTCGTCCTGGTCCGCCATCGAGCCGGCGGCCGCGCTCGAGCCGAAGAGGCTGCGGCCGAACCGCGCGCCCTCCTCGTCGGCCCAGCTGACGAGGCGGACGGTCACTGGCGGTCTTCCCTCCGCGGCGATCCTGCGCAAGACCTCCACCCCCGCGAAGACGTTCAGGCAGCCGTCGAGCCAGCCTCCGTTCGGCACCGAGTCCATGTGCCCGCCCAGGAGCACGGCGCGCTCGGACTCGCCCGCGAGCGTGAACCACTGGTTGCCGGCGGCGTCGATCGTCTCGATCGCCCCCGTCTCCGAGACCAGGCCGCGCAGCATCTCTCGCGCGCGCTCCCAGGTCTCCGTCCAGGCGACCCGCTGCGCCCCTGCCTCGTCGCCCGTCAGCTCGCGGAGCTCCTTCAGCTCGGCGACGGTTCGCTTCGGCTCGAGCCCCACGCGGGGGAGCTTACTCCGCTCGTTCGTCGCGGAGTGTGGTAAGGAATGCGCCCCATGGAGGCTGCTGCGGTCGCGCGGGCGGGGGAGAAGAAGCAGGCGGGCTGGGTCCGTCGGCTCGCGACCTTCCTCCTCGTGCTCGCCGCCCTCGCCGCCTTCTGGGAGGGCTACAAGGCGCTCTGGGAGGCGGCGGGCTGGGGCTGGCCGTTCCCGGTGAACGACGTGACCATGCCACACCTCAGCTCGATCGCCGACGCGTTCCGGCAGCCGACCACGACCGGCGGTCCGCCGCTCGCGCGGTCCCTGCTCGACGCTGCCTGGTTCACCATGCGAGAGGCGATCGCCGGGTTCCTCCTGGGCGCGGTGATCGGCTTCGTGCTGGCCGTGCTGCTGGCGCACGTGGCGGTGCTCGAGCGCGGCCTCCTGCCGTTCGTGGTCGGGTCGCAGACCGTTCCCATCCTCGCCATCGCGCCGATGGTCGTCGTCGGTCTCGGGTCGAAGGGCATCGAGGGCTGGCAGTCGGTGGCCGTCATCGCTGCATACCTGACGTTCTTCCCGGTCGCCATCAACACCCTGCGCGGTCTCAAGTCTCCCGACCCGCGTGCAGTCGAGCTGATGGAGTCGTATGCCGCCAGCCAGTGGAGCATCCTCTGGCGCCTGCGCGTGCCGGCCTCGCTTCCGTTCATCTTCACCGCGCTCAAGATCTCCGCCACCGCGAGCGTCATCGGCGCGATCATCGGCGAGACGCCCGCGTCGATCCAGGAGGGCCTCGGCGGCGCCATCGTCAACTTCAACCAGTACTACTCCCTGCAGCCGACCTTCCTGTGGGCGACGAACGTCGTGTGCGCGGCGCTCGGCCTGCTCTTCTTCGGCCTCGTCGTCCTCGCAGAGCACCTCGTCGTCCGGCGGGCACCGGTGCACGTCGTATGAGCGGGACTCCGGTCGTCTCGATCCAGAGCCTGACGAAGGCGTTCCAGACCGGGACGACGGCGCTCCAGGAGGTCGACCTCGAGATCGGTAGCGGCGAGTTCGTGTCGCTCATCGGCCCGTCCGGCTGCGGTAAGTCGACGCTCCTCCGGATCGTCGGCGACCTCATCCAACCAAGTGCCGGGACGGTGCTCGTGAACGGGAAGTCCGCGCACCAGGCGCGTCTCGACCACGACTACGGCATCGTCTTCCAGGACGCCGTTCTCTACGACTGGCGCACCGTCGCGCGCAACGTCTCGCTCCCGCTGGAGATGCTCGGGTGGAGCCGCCAGCGCCGGAAGGAGCGGGTGGCCGAGATGCTCGAGCTCGTCGAGCTCGTGGGGTTCGAGTCGAGCCGGCCCTGGCAGCTCTCGGGCGGCATGCAGCAGCGGGTGTCGATCGCGCGGGCTCTCTCGTTCGACCCCTCGATCCTGCTCATGGACGAGCCCTTCGGCGCACTCGACGAGATGACGCGGGAGCGCCTCAACCTCGAGCTCCTGCGAATCTGGGAGCGGGCGGGGAGCACGGTGGTGTTCGTCACCCACTCCATTCCGGAGGCCGTGTTCCTCTCCACGCGGGTCGTGGTCATGTCCGCGCGACCCGGGCGCATCGCCGACGTCATCACGGTCGACCTGCCGCAGCCCCGCACCACGGCGACGCGGGAGGAGCCCCGTTTCTTCGAGCTCGTGACGGCCGTGCGCGAGGCGCTCGCGGTCGGCCACGGCGAGGCCGGCTCGCGGAGCCCGGGTGCTCGGGAGGTGTACTGACGAGCACCATCGTCGAGCCCGTCCCGTCCGGCCTCGCGAAGGAGATCGGCGGGCGCCTGCGGGACTGGCTTCCCGCAGTCGTCGTGTTCGTCGTCGCGATCGCGCTCTGGCAGGGCCTGACGACGGCGTTCGACGTCAAGACGTTCCTGCTCCCGAAGCCGACGGAGATCGCCCGGTCGTTCTGGGAGAACCGCTCGACGCTCTGGAGCTACGGCCTGTACACGTTCAAGGAGGCCGTCGGAGGGTTCGTCATCGGCTCGGGGCTCGGCGTCCTGGCCGCGCTCGTGCTCGCCCGCTTCCGCGTCGTCGGGGCTGCGCTGATGCCCTTCGCGATCGCGGCGAACGCGGTCCCGATCATCGCCTTCGCGCCGATCACCAACAACTGGTTCGGGCTCCTGAACCCGGTCTCGAAGATGGCGATCGCGGCCGTGCTCTGCTTCTTCCCGGTGCTGGTGAACACCCTGCGCGGGCTGACGTCCGTCCACCCGTCCTCGATCGAGCTGATGCGCTCGTACGGGGGCGGGGAGGCAGCCACCTTCCGCCTGGTCCGGATCCCCAACTCGCTGCCGTTCATGTTCACCGGCCTCAAGATCGCGGCCGTCCTGTCCATGATCGGCGCCATCGTCGGGGAGTACTTCGGCGGCCCGACGAACGCCCTCGGAGTGAGCATCCTGAACGACACCCAGCTCTTCGACTTCCCCCGCGCCTGGGCGGGCATCGTGCTCGCGAGCGCGTTCGGGATCGCGCTCTACGCGCTCGTCGCGCTCGCCGAGCGGCGCCTGACGAGCTGGCACCCGTCCGCACGTTCCTTCACGACGGAGTGAGACGCGTCAGAATGGCCACCGATGCGGCCCGAGCGGCCGCACCTCGACGGAAAGGGGGCAGTGCATGAGCAGGAAGTGGGCGGTAGCGGCACTCGTGGTCGTCTCCGGTGGTCTGGCGGCCTGGGCGGCCGTCGCCTCGGCGGCGCCCGAGCGGCCGAAGCTCACGAACGTCACCCTGCAGCTGAAGTGGGTGACGCAGGCGCAGTTCGCCGGCTTCTACGCCGCGCTCGGCAAGGGCTACTACGAGAAGGCCGGCCTGAACGTCAAGATCAAGGTGGGCGGGCCGAGCATCACCCCCGAGCAGGTCGTCGCCGGCAAGCAGGCGGACTTCGGCGTCGACTGGCTGCCGAGCCTGATGGCAACGCGGGAGAAGGGCTCGAATCTCGTCTCGATCGCGCAGGTCTTCGCCCGGAGCGGGATGACCGAGATCACCTGGAAGTCGAGCGGCATCAACACCATCAAGAAGATGCGCGGCAAGAAGGTGGGCGTGTGGTGCTGCGGCAACGAGCCGGAGCTCTTCGCCGCGCTCCAGAAGAACGGGATCGACCCGCACGACCCGAACGACGTGACCATCGTCAACCAGCCGTTCGACATGAACCTCTTCCTCCAGAAGCAGGTCGATGCGGCCGCAGCGATGACCTACAACGAGCTCGCCCAGGTGCTCGAGACCACGAACCCGGCGACCAAGAAGCTCTACAAGCTGTCCGACCTCAACGTCTTCAAGATGTCCGACCCCAAGGTGGGCACGGGGATGCTCGAGGACAACCTGTTCGTCCGGGCCGACTGGATCAAGGACAAGGCGAACCAGGACACGGCCGTGAAGTTCCTGAAGGCGTCGCTCGAGGGCTGGATCTACTGCCGTGACCACCAGGCCTACTGCGTGAACGTCGTTCTGAAGAACGGGTCACTGCTCGGCCGCGGGCACCAGACCTGGATGATGAACGAGATCAACGCTCTCATCTGGCCGAACCCGCGCGGCATCGGTCTGCCGCCGCCGGGCGCGGTCGCCCAGACGGCGACGATCGCGCGGAAGTACGGCGTCATCAAGAAGGCGCCGAAGGGAGCGACGAACTACGCGTATGCGGCGAAGGCGGTCGCGCAGCTGAAGGCGGCCGGCGTCGACGTGAACGGCAAGCGCTGGAAGAAGAAGATCGTCAAGGTGACCCCCGGAGGCAAGTAACGACGGAGCGTTGACGACGAGCGTGAGCCCGGGCCGACTACGGCCGGTCCGGGCTCGCCCGAACGAGAAGAGGTGAGGTGACGTGTCGGTACTGATCAGGGGCGGCCGGATCATCACCGCCGCCGACGACTACGTCGGCGACGTGCTCGTCGAGGGCGAGCGGATCGCGATGATCGGGGAGTCGCTCGACGTCGATGCCGACCGCGTTCTCGACGCGGCCGGGAAGTACGTCCTGCCGGGGTGCGTCGATCCGCACACGCACCTCGACATGCCGTTCGGCGGGACGGTGACCATCGACGACGTGCAGTCGGGCCAGACCGCCGCGGCCTTCGGCGGGACGACGTGCCACGTGGACTTCTGCATCCAGGCGCCCGGCACGTCGTTCGCCGAGTCCCTCGACGCGTGGCACGCGAAGCGCGAGGGCAAGCAGGTCATCGACATGGGGTTCCACATCGCGGTCACGGACCTGCACGACGGCGGCTCCCTCGAGGAGCTCGCGAGCCTGCCCGAGCAGGGCATCACCTCGTACAAGCTCTTCATGGCCTACAAGGGCGCGCTCATGGTGGACGACGAGACGCTCTTCAGGACGATGGAGGTCGCAGCCGAGACCGGCGCGCTCGTGATGGTGCACGCGGAGAACGGCGACGCGATCGACGTGCTCGTGAAGCAGGCGCTCGCGGCCGGGAACACGGCGCCGCACTACCACGCCCTGACCCGTCCCCCCGAGCTCGAGGGCGAGGCGACGAACCGCGCGATCCAGCTGGCGAGGATCGCGGGAGCGCCGCTCTACGTCGTCCACGTCTCCTGCAAGGAGGCGGTCGAGCCGATCGCGCGTGCGCGCGAGCAGGGCTGGGACGTCTGGGGCGAGACCTGCACCCAGTACTTCTTCATCGACTACACGCATCTCGAGCGCCCCGACTTCGAGGGCGCGAAGTACGTGTACACGCCGCCGCCGCGGCCGCAGGAGAACCAGGAGGTGCTCTGGCACGCGGTGCGCTCGGACATCCTCTCCGCGATCTCGACCGACCACTGCGCGTTCCTCTGGGACGGACAGAAGACGCTGGGCCGGGACGACTTCTCGAAGATCCCGAACGGCGGGCCGGGGCTCGAGAACCGGCTGCACATGATCCACGAGTTCGGCGTCCGCGCGGGACGGATCTCCCTGAACCGGATGGTCGAGCTGCTCGCGACGAATCCCGCGAAGCTCTTCGGGCTCTATCCGCGGAAGGGGACGATCGCGCCGGGGTCGGACGCCGACATCGTGATCTTCGACCCCGAGAAGCGGCATCTCATCACCGCCGCCACCCAGCACTCGAAGACGGACTACAACCTGTACGAGGGCACGGAGGTCACCGGCACTCCCGAGATCGTCCTGCTCCGCGGGAACGTGCTCGTGGAGGGCGGTGAGCTCGTCGCCGAGCCGGGGATCGGGGAGTTCGTCGAGCGGGCCGCGTTCGGGCAGGAGCTGCTTCCCGCCAGAGCTCGCTGAGCCCGGAGCCGTCGCGGACGGATGCGCCGTCGGCGAGGGCCGGCCGACCAGAAGCGGCGGCACGCGGCTCGAGCGCAGGCAGTCCCCCGAGCCCCGGTGCGTGTGCCGCGTCGGCGGCGGGAGCGACGCTCACGCCGTACACCGTGCTCCCCGGAGCGCGGGGCACGAGCGGCGCTAGGATCGAGCGAGAGCGAGCGAAGGAGCGATGACATGGCCGTGATCGAGACGAACCCCAACCTCGGAGCGCAGATCGTCGAGGACGCGAAGGAGTACGTCCTCTACTCGTGGTCGGTGCAGGACGCGATCCAGCCGATCGCGGTCGCCGGCGCGGAGGGTCGCTACTTCTGGGACTACGACGGGAAGCGCTACCTCGACTTCGCCTCCCAGCTCGTCAACGTCAACATCGGGCACCAGCACCCGAAGATCGTCGCCGCGATCAAGGAGCAGGCGGACAAGCTGTGCACGATCGGCCCGCCGATGGCCTCGGAGTCGCGGTCACGCCTCGGCCGGCTGCTGGAGGAGGTCACGCCCGGCGACCTCTGCATGTCGTTCTTCACGAACGGCGGTGCGGAGGCGAACGAGAACGCGATCAAGCTCGCGCGCCTGTACACGGGCCGGCACAAGATCATCGCGCGCTATCGCTCCTACCACGGTGCGACGCACGGCTCGATCTCGCTGACCGGCGACCCGCGCCGCTGGCCCAACGAGCCGGGCATGGGCGGCGTCGTGCGGATGTTCGACCCGTACACGTACCGCTGCCCGGCCGGGCACCCCGACCCCTGCCCGGTCTGCACGGGCGCGCCGCATCTGGAGGAGATCCTCGAGTACGAAGGCCCGCACACGGTCGCGGCGGTGATCCTGGAGACGGTCACCGGGACGAACGGGATCATCCCGCCGCCCGACGGCTACCTGCAGGCGATCCGCGAGGTGTGCGACCGGCACGGGATCCTGCTCATCTGCGACGAGGTCATGGCCGGCTTCGGACGCACGGGCCGCTGGTTCGCGTGCGAGAACTGGGACGTCGTCCCGGACATCCTCACGGTCGCGAAGGGGCTCAACTCGGGCTACGTCCCGCTCGGGGCGATGATCATCCGCGAGCCGCTCAGGGAGTGGGTGCGAGGGCGCTTCTTCCCGGGCGGGCTCACGTACGCGGGGCATCCGCTCGCCTGCGCCTCCGCGGTCGCCTCGATCGAGGCGTTCCGCGAGGAGGGCGTCGTCGAGAACGCGGCCGAGGTCGGCGCGTACCTCGGCGAGCAGCTGCGCGGCCTGCAGGAGAGCCACCCGTCGATCGGCGAGGTGCGCGGGCTCGGCTGCTTCTGGGGGATCGAGCTGGTCAAGAACCGCGAGACGCGGGAGTTGCTCGTTCCCTTCAACGGGGGCGGAGAGGCTGCGCTCCCCGTCACGCGGATGGCGAAGGCGGCGCTGGAGAAGGGGCTCTACCTCATGACGCACTGGAACGTCGTCATGGCGGTGCCGCCGCTCACGGTCACGCGGGACGAGGTGGATGAGGGGATCGCGATCCTCGATGACGCGCTCGCTGTCGCGGACGAGTACTACGAGGGCTGAACCAGGCCGAGCAGCTCCCGGGGCGTGACGACCGGCGGCCGGACGTCGGATTCGAGGAGGTCGCGGTCGCCGGAGACGATGAAGTGCGCACCTGCGGCGCAGGCGAGGGCGACGAGATAGTCGTCGTCCGGATCCCTCGTCGCCGCGAGCAGGTCGCTCGGATCCTCGAACGCGACTGCCCCTGCGCCGAGCTCCCGAACGAACGCGCGAGCGCGGGCGGAGGACACGGCGCGCGCGATGTGCGGCCGCTCCAGCACGCGACTCAGCTCGGCCAGGAGGTGGGGAGAAACCACGACCTCGAAGCCACCGTCGGCCCACAGGCGTGTCAGCGCAGCGGGCGCGCCGCGATTCGACAGCAGAGCGGAGACGAAGACGCCGGGATCGACGACGACCCGCACTCAGGCACCGGAGCGGTCGCGCTCCGTGCGCATCGCCTTGAGCTCGCGATACGCGAGCTCCAGCGCCTCCTCCTCACCGAGCGGCTCGATTCCCTGCTCGTGCCGATCCTGGTGGATCGAGTCGAGGATCCCGCCGATCGTCCGGCTTCGCAGCGCCGCCTCAATGATCTCCGAGTCGCGCTTGCCCTGCCGCGCGGCTGCGACGCGTACCTGACGGAGAACGTCCTCGTCGACGTAGATGGTGGTCTTCACCTTGGGCATCACTACATCATGCCGTCACAACGCAAGTGCGTCAAGACGTCAAGAAGTGTTCAACAGTCGCCGCGGTCGCTTCGGGCGCGTCCCAGAGCACCGAGTGCCCGCCGGGGACGACCACGACCTCGAGCAGGTCGCCGAGCGCCGCTCGGTGGGCGTCGAGCAGGTGGTCGTAGGGGAGGTACGAGCGCTCGCCGAGGACGAGCAGCGTCGGCACGCGCACATCCTCGAAGGCCGGCGGAGGCGAGGCCATCTCCCCGTACGCAGCCACGACGGCGGACTGCGAGTAGCGGTACCGGTAGAGGCCGTCGTCGCCGGCCTCGACGTGCGGGGCGAGGTCCTCCACGAGCAGGTCCCGGTCGGTCGAGTGGAGCTGGCTCTCGTCGTAGCGGCGGTCGATCAGCTCGTCGAAGGACACGTACGTCTTCTCCGGCCGCGCGCTCTCGGCCGCAGCGAGGGCGACGTGCGGGGGAATCAGGATCGCGGGGTCGAGGAGGACGAGCTTCGGGACGAGCTCCGGCGCGCGCGCCGCGAGCTCGAAGGCGAGCCGGCCGCCGAACGAGTGGCCGACGAAGGATGTGGGGCTGTGGCCGACGGTCTCCAGGACCGCGTCGCAGTGGGCGCCGATGTCCCAGGGCGGCTCCCAGGGCGAGGAGCCGTGCCCGACGAGGTCCGGTGCGAGGACGTGGAAGCCCTGCAGCCGCTCCGCGAGGCGCGCGAAGTGACGCCCGTGGTTGCGGACGCCGTGCAGGCAGACGACCCGGGGAGCGCCCGGGTCACCCCACTCGTGGAGCGCGAGCTTCACGCCTCCGCGTGGAGCGCGTCGAGCGGCGCGGGGACGAGCTCCTCGCGACGGGAGCCGGCGCCCTTCACGAGCGACCAGATCACCGTTCCCTCCCGGTCGATCAGGAAGGTGCCGCGGAGCGACGTCCCTGTCTCCTCGTCGAACACGCCGTACGCCTTCGCGGCGGCGCCGTGCGGCCAGAAGTCGGACGCGAACGTGTACTCGGCCCCGAGCTGCCGCTTCCAGGCCTGCCTCGCGGGGGCCGGGTCGCACGACACGAAGACGATCTCGGTGCCGGCGTTCCTGAACGACTCGAGGTTCTCCTGGAGGTCGCGCGCCTCGTCCTCGCAGACCTGCGTGAACGCGAGCGGGTGGAAGACGAGCAGGAGGTTCGAGCGCCCTACGAAGTCGGACAGCGCGACCCGCTCGCCGTGCGCGACCTCGAGGTCGAAGCCCGGCGCCCTGTCACCCGTCTTCACCGTCATCCACGCGCTCCTCTCCCGCTCCGGAGGGCCGATAGTAACGCCGTCCCCGAAGCTTCTCCGGGAGGTACGACGCCTCGAACCCCACGGGGTCGTCGTGCGGGTAGGCGTAGCCCTCCCCGTGGCCGCGCGCCCGCGCGCCCTCGGGGTGGCCCGTCGAGCGGAGCATCGCCGGAGGCCGTGCGATCCCGTGCTCGCGCACGTCGCGGCGCGCGTCCCAGATGGCGACCGCGGACGCGTTCGACTTCGGCGCCCGTGCGAGGTAGATCGCGGCCTGGGCGAGGTTGAGCTGTGCCTCGGGGAGCCCCACGAGCTCGAGCGCCTGCGCCGCGGCGACGGCGACGGAGAGCGCGCTCGGATCGGCGTTCCCGACGTCCTCGGACGCGAGGATCACCATCCGGCGCGCGACGAAGCGCGGGTCCTCGCCGGCCTCCAGCATCGCCGCGAGGTAGTAGACGGCGGCGTCCGGATCACCTCCGCGCAGGGACTTGATGAACGCGGACGCGAAGTCGTAGTGCTGGTCGCCCCTGCGGTCGTAGAGGAGCGGTCGCTTGCGCGAGGCGTCGAGCACGTGCTCCTCGGTGATCTCGCCGCCCTCGGAGCGCGCGGTCGCCTCCGCGAGCTGGAGGATCTGCAGCGCGGCCCGCGCGTCGCCGCCGGCGCGTGAGGCGACCAGGGCGGCGACCGCGGGCGCGACGAAGACGTCCAGCTCGGCTGCGCCGCGCCCGACGATCTCCGCGAGCTCCTCCTCCGAGAGCGCGTGCAGCTCGACCACGGTGCACCGCGACAGCAGGGCCGAGTTCACCTCGAAGTAGGGGTTCTCGGTGGTCGCGCCGATCAGCGTCACGAGCCCGTCCTCGACCGCGTGCAGCACCGAGTCCTGCTGCGCCTTGTTGAAGCGGTGGATCTCGTCGATGAAGAGGATCGTCCGCAGCCCGTTGCCCCCGAGCCGGTCGCGGGCGCGGGCGAGCACGGCGCGCACGTCGTCCACGCGTGCGGAGACCGCCGACAGCTCCTCGAACACGGCCCCGGTCCGCTCGGCGACGATGCGGGCGAGGGTCGTCTTGCCCGTCCCGGGAGGGCCGAACAGGATCATCGACGGCGGCCGGTCCTCCTCGATCGCGAGCCGGAGCGCGGACCCTTCGCCGAGCACGTGCCGCTGGCCGACGAGCTCGTCGAGCGTGCGGGGCCGGAGCCGGACCGCGAGCGGCGCGTTCTCGGCCTGGCGCTCCCGGGCTGCAGCGGTGAAGAGGTCCCCCACGCGGGAAGTATGCTCACCGCGTGGCGAGCACCGACGTCCACGAGGTGACCCTCCGGGAGGAGGTCACGGGGCTCCTGCAGGAGCTGCTCCGGCTGAACACGGTCAACCCGCCCGGCAACGAGACGCGGGCGGCCACGCTGCTGCGCGAGTACCTCGCGCGAAACGGGGTCGAGGCGGAGCTGTACTCCCGCGTTCCCGAGCGCGCCAACCTCGTGGCGCGGATCAGGGGCGGCGACGGCCCGTCGCTCGCGTTCCTGTGCCACACGGACACGGTCCTCGCGGACCCGGCCGAGTGGGCCCGCGACCCCTGGTCGGGCGACCTCGTCGACGGCGAGATCTGGGGGCGGGGCGCGCTGGACATGAAGGACCAGGTGGCGGCGTCGGCGGTCGCGTTCGCATCGCTCGCCCGCGAGGGCTTCCGGCCGTCCGGCGACCTCCTCTTCGTCGCGACCGCGGACGAGGAGGTGGGCGGGGTCGGGGACGACGACGGCTACGGGCTGCGCTGGCTCGTCCAGGCGCATCCGGACGCCGCGCGCTGCGACTACGCGCTCAACGAGGGCGGCGGCGACCGGCTCGTCCTCGGGGGCAAGCCCGTCTACCTCTGCGCGACCGCGGAGAAGATGTCCGCGCCGTTCACGGTTCGCGTGCACGGACGGAGCGGTCACGCGTCCATGCCGGGCATCGCCGACAACGCGCTCGTCAAGGCGGCGCGGTACCTCGGGGCGCTCGGGTCCTACGAGCCGCCGCGCGTGCTCATCCCCGAGGCGAAGGCGCTCTTCGAGGCGCTGCTGGGTGAGGCGCCGCCGCTCGAGGAGGCGCTCGCCCGGGCGGCCGAGCTCGATCCCGCGCTGCCCGCGCTCGTCGAGCCGCTTCTCTCCTTCACCCTCTCGCCGACGATGATCGACGCGTCCCACCAGCGGAACGTGATCCCCGCCCTCTGTCAGATCGTGGTCGACTGCCGGCTGCTGCCCGAGACGACACCGGCAGACGCCGAGCCGCTGATCCGAAGCGCTCTCGGCGACGGGAGCTACGACCTGGAGTTCTCCGAGTCGGTCGGAGGAACGCGCTCGCCGCTCTCGACGCCGCTCTGGGACGTCGTCGCGGGCCTGGTCGAGGGCTTCGAGCCGGACGCGCGCGTCGTTCCCATCGCCTGCCCCGGCTTCACGGACAGCCACTACCTGCGCGAGGCGTACGGGACCGTCGCCTACGGGTTCTTCCCCATCAGGACCATGGACGCGATGGTCGCGACGAAGCTCGTCCACTCCGCCGACGAGCGCATTCCGGTGGACGACCTCGCGCTCGGCGTGGACTTCCTGCGCTCTGCAGCTCGTTCACTCCTGGCGTAGTGAGCCACGACGCGCACGCTCTCGTCGTCTTCGGGCTGACCGGCGACCTCGCCCGGAGGATGACCCTGCCCGCGCTCTACCGCCTCACCGCGGAGGGGATCCTCACGTGCCCGGTGATCGGCGTCGGCCGCCGCGCCGTGCCCCCGGACGAGCTGGCGCGCCACGTCCGCGAGTCGGTCGCGGACGCCGAGGACGTCGTGGACGAGAAGGTGCTGTCGGAGCTCCTGTCGCGGCTCGAGTACATCGGCGGCGACGCGGAGGAGGGCCCGGTCTACGACCGGGTGCGCGCGGCGCTCGGAGACTCGCAGATGCCCGTGTACTACATCGCCACGCCCCCGGCGACGTTCCTCGAGATCGCCGAGGAGCTCGCGGCGGCGGACCTCGTCCGGGAGGGGCGGCTCGTGGTCGAGAAGCCCTTCGGGACCGACCTCGAGTCCGCCCGCGCGCTGAACCGGGGGCTCACGGCGATCTTCCCGGAGGAGCGTCTCTTCCGCATCGACCACTTCCTCGGCAAGGAGCCCGTGCAGGATCTCATGTACCTGCGCTTCGCGAACGCGCTCTTCGAGCCCGTCTGGAATCGCGAGCACGTCGAGTCCATCCAGATCACGATGGCCGAGGACTTCGGCGTCGAGGGGCGGGGGCGCTTCTACGACCCGGTCGGCGCCATCCGCGACGTCGTGCAGAACCACCTGCTGCAGGTGCTCGCGCTCGTGACGATGGAGCCGCCGTCGGGCGACGACGACGCCATCTCGCGACGTCGTGAGGACGTCTTCCGCGCGATGCCGGCCGCCGACCCGAAGACAGCGGTTCGCGGGCAGTACGTCGGCTATCAGGACGTCGAGGGAGTCCAGCGCGGGTCCGACACGGAGACGTTCGTCGCGCTGCGCCTCGAGATCGAGAACTGGCGCTGGGCGGGCGTGCCGATCCTGGTGCGGGCGGGGAAGTCGCTCCCCAGCACCGCGACCGAGATCGTGATCCGGCTCCAGCGCGTCCCGCACCTGCAGTGGGGACGCCACCGGCTCGACTCCCCGGGGCACGACGACATCGTCCTGCGGATCGGTCGCCACGCCGGCGTCTCGATCTTCGTCCGGGCCAAGACGCCGGGAAAGGAGATCTCCCAGCCCGTCTCGCTCGACCTCGATTTCGCAGAGGAGCTCGGCGAGCCGCCGCAGCCGTACGAGCGGCTCCTGGCGGACGCCCTGCGTGGAGACAGCACGCTCTTCCCGCGCTGGAGCGTGGTCGAGGAGACGTGGCGGATCGTGCAGCCGCTGCTCGACCGGCCTCCCAGGACCGAGGTCTACGAGCCGCGAACCTGGGGGCCCGTGTCCTCGCAGGCCATCGCCGCACCGCACGGCGGCTGGCGCGAGCCGGTCGTGACGACGGCTCGGTAGCCTGCCCTCGCGATGGGCTGGAGCGAGTGGGCAGGGCCGGTGGAGGTCGAGCCGTCGATCTACGCCGCCGACTTCTCGCGCCTCGGCGAGCAGCTCGAAGCCCTCGTCGAGGCCGGTGCACGCGTCTTCCACTTCGACGTCGGCGACGGCCACTTCATCCCCGAGATCACGATCGGCCCCGTCGTGCTCGCCTCCGTCTCGCCCCTCGTGCACGGGTGGGGAGGACGGCTCGACTGCCATCTCATGGTCTCCGAGCCGGAGCAGCACTTCGAGGCGATCGCGCGCGCGGGCGGCGACAGCGTCACGTTCCATCTCGAGGCCTGCGACGACCCCCCACGGGCGATCGCGCGGGCGCGGTCGCTCGGGCTCGGCGCCGGCCTCGTCTTCAAGCCCGGGACGCCGGTGGAGGCTGCGGTGGCTGCCTCGGAGGGAGCCGATCTCGTCCTCTGCATGTCGATCGTGCCCGGCTACTCCGGCCAGGCCTTCATGCCGGAGGCGCTCGAGCGGATCGCGCGGCTTCGCGCGCTGCTTCCCGACGACGTCCGCGTCCAGGTGGACGGCGGCATCAATCCGGAGACCGCCCGCGCGGCGCAGGACGCCGGCGCGGACCTGCTCGTCGCCGGAAGCGCCGTCTTCTGGGACGACGATCCGGCCGACGCGTACCGACGGCTCGTCGCGGCGGTCGCGGGTGCCTGACGAGCTGCTCGAGCTCCGCGCGGCGGAGGGCGCGTTCGAGCGAATCGAGGCCTGGCTCCGCGACCGCGGCTTCTTCCGGCCGGGGAGCGAGGAGCTCGTCGCCGAGCTCTACCTCGGGTACGGGCTCTCGCAGGGGATCCGCCGTGGTCGCACGCCGGCGCCGCCGGAGCCGTGCGGCGCCCTGCCGCTGGCCGCGTGCCGGCTCCGGCGCGACCTCCCCCCGGCCGCAGTCGACTCGTTCCGGATCGGCGGCTGGGAGGCGACGTGGTCGCTGGCCGAGTACGCTGCCGCCGTCGAAGAGGTCAGGAGCGCGATCGCCCGCGGCGACGTGTACCAGGTCAACCTCGTGCAGCACCTCGCGGCGCCGTTCTCGGGAGATCCACGCGGTCTCGCGCCGGCGCTCGCCCGCCTGAAGCCGCTTCACCCAGAGCCGTTCGCGGCCGATGGGTGGACCGTGGCGTCTGCGTCCCCGGAGCTCTTCCTCGCGAGACGAGGCCGTCGCGTCTGGACGTCGCCCATCAAGGGCACCCGGCCCCTGGGCGCGGCCACGGAGCTCGGCTCGTCCGAGAAGGACGCAGCCGAGCACGTGATGATCGTCGATCTCGAGCGCAACGACCTCTCCCGCGTCTGCGAGGCGGGCACGGTGCGCTGGCCGGAGCTCATGGCGACCCGCGAGCTCGCAGGGGTCGAGCACCTGGTCTCGACGATCGAGGGGCGGCTGCGCGACGACGTCGGGCTCGCGGAGCTCCTCTCGGCGACGTTCCCTGGCGGGTCGGTGACGGGCGCGCCCAAGACTGCCGCCGTGGACCACATCGCGGCGCTCGAGCCCGTCGGACGCGGCGCGTCGATGGGCGCGATCGGGCGGGTGCGAGGCAACGGCGACCTCGAACTGGCGCTGACGATCAGGACGTTCGCAGTCGCCGACGACACGATTCACCTCTGGGTCGGCGGCGGGATCGTGTGGGACTCCGATCCCGCGACCGAAGTCGAGGAGTCGTGGACGAAGGCGCGGCCCCTGCTCGCCGCGCTCGGCGCCGACGTTCCCGGGGTGGTCACGACGTGACCGCGCTCGCGCTCGCGGTGACCGGGAGAGGGCTCGTGGATCCCTCGGAGCCGGTGCTTCGCGGCGACGACGACGCGCTCTGGCGCGGCCGGGCGGCCTTCGAGACGCTGCGTGTCTACGGTGGCCGGCCGTTCCGCCTCGAGGCGCACCTCGACCGCCTGACCGCCTCGGCCGAAAGCATCGGGCTGCCACCGGTGGAGCGACGCCGCCTCCAGGTCCTGACCG
>CAZMUG010000004.1:3072-5554 GCA_964569165.1 uncultured Gaiellales bacterium | reverse complement strand
CCTGACCGGGCTCGTGCTGCCGAAGGCGGCGGGCGGTGACGCCTCGCTCCGCCTCGTCTGGACCGCCGGGCCCGAGCAGGGGCCACCGTCCGGCCTCGCGCTCCTCGGCGCCATCCCCGACTGGCTCGAGCCGCTCCGGGAGCGCGGCGCGAAGGCCGTCTCCCTGCTCGGTGTCAGGGCGACGGTGCCGTGGCTGCTTCCGGGCGTGAAGTCGACGAGCTACGCGGTGAACATGGCGGCGGATGCGGAAGCGCGGCGCCGTGGGGCCGACGAGGCCGTATTCGTGGATCCCGACGGGATCGTGCTCGAGGGGACGGTGACCAACATCTGGTGGCGGACGGGCGACATGCTGTACACGCCCTCGCTCGACCTCGGCATCCTCGCCGGTGTGACGCGGTCTGCGCTCATCGAGCTGGCACCGGCCTGCGAGCTCGCGGTCGCCGAAGGCACCTACCCGCTCCAGAGCCTGCTCGAAGCGGACGAGGCGTTCACCTCCTCGTCGATCCGGGAGGTCCTCCCGCTGGTCGAGATCGACGGGCGGCCGCTCGGACGCGGGCCGGCCGCGGACGACCTCCAGAGGGCGCTCCGGGCCATGGCATCTAGGATCTGAGCGTGGACGAGCCACCGGTCAGGCTCGGAGGCATGGCGCTCCAGAACGGCGTGCTCGTCCACGGGCCGACCGCCTGGGCGTGTGCCGTCAGGGACGGCGAGGGAGACCTGCGCGTCGCCTCCGGCCGAAAGCCGCACCTGGCGCCCGCAGTACGCCAGCGCTACCCGGTTCTCCGAGGGCCGATCGCCCTCGTCGAGGCGTTCGCGCTTCTCCCGCTGGTCCGGAGGGCGCTGCCGCAGGCGCGCTATCCGTTCGAGCGGCCGGCCGTGCTCGGCTCGATCGCCATGACCGTGGTCATCGGCCGTGCTCTTCGCGCTTCGCGGATGGGCCGCAGCACGCGTGAGCTCGCGGCCGCCGGTGTGGCGCTCGCACCGGCAGCGCTCGCGCTCCGGGGACCGGGCCTCGCCGCCTACCACGGGGCGGAGCACATCTCCATCGGGACCTACGAGCAGGGCGGCGCCCGGGCTCCCAAGGAGCACCCGCGCTGCGGGACCCAGCTGGTCCCCGCTCTGGTGGCGTCCTCCCTCCTCGCGAACGCCGTCGCGGCCAGGGCGCCTCGCAGGCTGCGCTCCGGCGCACGGCTCGCGGCGCTCAGTGCCGCGCTGGGCGCCTCGCTCGAGCTCTTCGCGTGGGTCGCGCGGAGCCCGGAGAACCCCGTCGCCAGGGCTCTCGCCCGTCCCGGCCTCGAGCTACAGAAGCGGTTCTCGACCGCCGAGCCGACCGACGAGCAGCTCGAGGTGGCCGACGCCGCCCGTGACGCCTGCCTCGCGCTCGAGCGGGCCCCCTAGCGCCTCTGCTTCAGCCGGCTCTGTGCCGTGCCGATAGGCCTGGAGGTGGACTTCGAGACCACGCTCCTCACCTGGCTGCCGATCATCTTCTTCGGCATCGTCATCGTCCTCCTCCTCTACACGATGCGCTTCATGCCGCGGGCCAAGCCCGCGCCCGTGGTCAAGGGCTCGCAGGTCGAGGTCTCGTGGGACGACGTCGCCGGCCTGGACGAGGCGAAGGAGGAGCTCCGCGAGGTCGTCGAGTTCCTGCGCGATCGCAAGCGCTTCGAGCGGCTCGGCGCCAGGGTGCCCCGCGGCATCCTCCTGCACGGCCCGCCCGGCACGGGGAAGACGCTGGTCGCGAAGGCGGTCGCGAGCGCGTCGGGCGCGAACTTCTACTCGCAGAGCGCGTCGTCGTTCGTGGAGATGTTCGCGGGCCTCGGCGCGGCTCGCATTCGCAAGCTGTTCGAGGAGGCGCGGAAGCACGCCCCGGCGATCGTCTTCATCGACGAGCTCGACGCGGTCGGGACCGCGCGCATGGGGGGCGGGTTCCACCGCGAGCACGACCAGACGCTGAACCAGCTCCTCGTCGAGCTCGACGGCTTCGGCGCGCGCGACGAGGTCGTGGTCATGGCCGCTTCGAACCGGCTCCAGGACCTCGACCCGGCGCTGCTCCGGCCCGGCCGCTTCGACCGCCAGGTGCTCGTGTCTGCTCCGGACGTGTCCGGGCGGGAGGCGATCCTCGGCGTCCACACGCGGGACAAGCCGCTCGCCGGGGACGTCGATCTCGCCGTGATCGCCCGCCAGACGTCAGGCCTCACCGGCGCCGACCTCGCGAACCTGTGCAACGAGGCCGCGATCCTCGCGGGGCGGGGCGGCGCGCAGTACATCCACCAGGCCGACTTCGACGCGGCGATGGAGCGCATCGTCGCCGGCCTCCAGCAGCGACGCGTCGTCTCGGACAAGGAGAAGCGGATCCTCGCGTTCCACGAGGCCGGGCATGCGGTCATGTCCCATCTCGTCGGCGACCTCTTCCCCGCGCAGAAGGCGACCATCGTCTCGCGCGGCCAGGCGCTCGGGTACACGCTCAACACGCCGGCCGAGG
>CAZMUG010000004.1:0-3062 GCA_964569165.1 uncultured Gaiellales bacterium | reverse complement strand
ACACCCGCGAGGAGTTCGTGGACCTGATGAAGGTCTT
Source organism: uncultured Gaiellales bacterium (assembly GCA_964569165.1). GTDB lineage: Bacteria > Actinomycetota > Thermoleophilia > Gaiellales > Gaiellaceae > GMQP-bins7. Next base: position 3,025 of record CAZMUG010000004.1, on the reverse strand, counting down.
CCTCGCGGGACGCGCGGCCGAGGAGATCGTGTTCGGGCGGATCACGAACGGGGCCGCGAACGACCTGGAGCGGGTCACGGAGCTCGCGCGTGCGATGGTCTTCGAGTACGGCATGTCCGAGGTGGCGCCGTCCCGGACGATGCGGGCGGACAACTACGCGCTCTCGGAGGAGACGAAGCGCCTGCGCGACTCCGAGCAGGCGCGGCTGACCGACCATGCATACGACGAGGCGAGGCGACTGCTCCGCAAGCACCGCCCGGCGCTCGATCGCGTCGCCCAGGCCCTGCTCGACAAGGAGACGCTCGACCGGGCCGAGCTCCAGTCGCTGCTCGCCGACGTGATCCCGGAGTCCCGCTCCTCGGAGACGATCGGCACCGTCCGGGCGCTCCCCGCGCGCGACTGACGTCCGCGGGAGGCGCAGCGACGAGTAGCATCGCGCGCGTGCGGGGGATCCACCACGTCGGCGTCGCCGTCGCCGACCTCGAGGAGGCGATCACGACCTACGAGCGTCTCTTCGGCGCGAGCGTCCAGCTCCGCGGGTCGCTCGAGTCGCAGGGCGTGGAGGCCGCGCTGCTCCTGGTCGGGGACAGCAGGGTGGAGCTGCTCGCGCCCACCGGCGAGGACACGCCGGTGGGTCGCTTCCTCGCGAGGCGCGGCCCCGGGATGCACCACATCGCGCTCGAGTCGGACGACGTCGCCGCCACGCTCCGCGAGCTCGCGGCCGCCGGCGCGCACCTCATCGACGAGCAGCCGCGCCCCGGGCTCTTCGGCAAGCAGGTTGCGTTCGTCCATCACGAGTCCGTCCACGGCGTCCTCACGGAGGTGGTTTCCAGTGGCTGAAGAGTTCGTCAGGATCGAAGTGGCGCTCGACGGCGGGCAGATCATGGGCGCGCTCGTGACGCAGGCGAGCGCGGATGCGCTCGACCGCGCGCTCCGCGCGGGATCCGAAGGCATCGTCGAGCTCGAGTCGCAGGAGGGCATGATCGTGCTCGTCCTCCCCCGTGTGCTCTACCTCAAGCGGTTCGCCCGCGAGCAGCGGGTCGGCTTCAAGGCCTGACTCCGTGCCGCTCCAGGTGGGGATCGTCGGCCCCCCGAACTCCGGGAAGACGACGCTGTTCAACGCGCTCACGCACGCCGGAGCCGAGGTCACCGCCTACGCGGCGGCGACCGCGAAGGCGAACGTGGGCATGGCGCTCATCCCGGACGACCGGCTGGAGCGGCTCTCGGCCATGGCGGGGTCGAAGAAGACGACCCCGGCGGCGATCCGGGTCGTGGACGTCCCGGGCGGAAAGGCGGAGATCCCGGGCGAGCTGCGCCAGTCCGATGCGCTCCTCGTCGTCCTCGACGGGTTTTCGGAAGGAGCGACCCCGGAGGCAGACCTGGAGACCCTCGAGCTCGAGCTACTCATGGCCGATCGCGACCACGTCGAGCGGCGCCTGGAGCGGGTACGCAAGGAGGCGAAGTCGGGCGATCCGGGCAAGCGGAGGGAGGCCGAGCAGCTCGAGGAGCTCCTCGCGCACCTCGACGCCGGCGGGTCGCTGGCGGACCGGCGGGGGGAGTTGCCGCCGGAGCTCGAGCCGCTGACGACGAAGCCGCTCATCCCGGTCGAGAACGGGCCGGGCGGGATCGACTGCGCGCTCGAGATGGAGCTCGCGGAGCTCTCCGAGGAGGAGGCCGCGGAGTTCCGCTCGGGACCGTCCGCGCTCGACGAGATCGTGCACCGCCTGAAGGACGCGCTCGGGCTCCTGACGTTCTTCACGATCGGCGACAAGGAGGCCCGGGCCTGGACGCTCCGTACCGGTGAGACCGCGCTCGACGCCGCGGAGACCATCCACTCCGACATCGCTCGCGGCTTCATCCGCTGCGAGGTCATCCGCTGGGACGACCTGCTCGAGTGCGGCTCCCACGGGGAGGCCCGCCGGCGTGGCCTCGAGCGGCTCGAGGGGAAGACCTATCCCGTGCAGGACGGCGACGTCCTCAACGTCCGCTTCAACGTCTGACTCCCGCGTACCTGGTGCGGCGCTCCAGCGTCCCGCCCGCCCCTCCCTCTGCGCACCTGGTGCGGCGCTTCAGCGTCGCACCTGCTCTTCCGGCTCGCCGTCAGCCGACGGCGCCGAGCCCCGCGCTCGCTACACGACCTGAGGTCAGGGTGCGGCGATCCTCGCCTGTCCGAAGCGCCACGCTGTCGGCACTCATGTCGTATTGCAAGACCTGACCCCGTGGGGTGCCCCGCGCGCCTGGTGCGGCGCTTCAGCGTCGCACCTGCTCTTCCGGCTCGCCGTCAGCCGACGGCGACGAGCGCCGCGCCCGCGAGCGCGACTGCTCCGCCGCCTCGCTTCACGTACCCGAGGTGCTCGCCCAGGAGACGCCACGCGAGCACGATCGTGACGACCGGGTAGAGGCTGCTGAGCACGGCGACCACCCCTGCTGCCCCGTGGGTCGACGCCGCGGCCACCAGCACGTTCGCCCCGGTGTCGAAAACGCCGATCGCGGCGAGCAGCGGTAGGAAGGGACGCGCGCTTCGAAGCGGGGCCGAGGTGACGGCGACGGCCGCGAGCACGACGGGCAGCGACGCCACACGCGCCGCGGTCACCGCCCACGCAGCGCTCTCGTCGCTCCCGGCATCGATCCCCACGAAGAAGACTCCGAACCCGACTGCGGCGGTGAGCGCGAGGCCCGCCCCTGCAGCGACTCGCCTGCGTCCCTCCGCGGACGGCTCGAGTGAGAGGGTGGCGATGCCGCCGACGACGAGCGCGACCCCCAGCCACTGGGCCGCCGTCGGTGTCAGGCCGTGTCCTGCATCGACCGCGAGGGGCACGATCGGAGCGGCCGCCGAGATCGGCGCCACGATCCCCATGGCGCCGATCGCCAGGCCGCGGTAGAGGGCGGCGAGCCCGACCATCGCCGTGACTCCGGCGGCGGCGGCGGGCAGGAGCTCGCCGGCGCCGGGGAAGGAGTCGCCGGACACCAGCGCCCAGACGAGGACGCCCGCGAGGCCCACCGCCTGCGAGACGGCCAGGACGAC
>CAZMUG010000003.1:30043-48356 GCA_964569165.1 uncultured Gaiellales bacterium | reverse complement strand
GCGCCGATCGAGGCGCTCTTCGAGCGGGTCGGCATCCCGGGCAAGACGGAGGCCGACGCCAGCCACATCTACGTGGCGCGGTTCCGCGTGTCCGTGGCGGGTAGGTACTGGCTGCTCGCGGAGCCCGAGGGTGCCGGCGAGAAGGTGCAGGCGCTCGGGAACGTCGTCGTCCAGAAGGAGGACCCGCCGCCGGACGTCGGCGATCCCGCGCCGGCCTCCGAGACACCGACAATCCGCTCGACCGGCGGGAACTTCGCGAAGTTGACGACTCGCACGCCTCCCGACGAGACGCTGCTGCGGTACTCCGTCGCGGAGTCCCTCGCGGCGAAGGTCCCGTTCGTCGTCGCGTTCGCCACGCCCGAGTTCTGCACGAGCCGCACGTGCGGGCCGAACGTGGACGTCGTCGAGGAGGTCGCGCGCCGCCTGCAGGGAAGCCGCGTGCGGTTCATCCACGTCGAGGTGTACGAGGACAACGATCCGGCGAAGGGCTTCAACCGCTGGGTCCGTGAGTGGAAGCTCCCGACGGAGCCGTGGACGTTCCTCGTCGATCGCGGCGGGACGGTCGTCCAGCGATTCGAGGGCGTGGTCTCGGTGCGGGAGCTCGAGGAGGCCGTGCGGCGGAAGCTGGTCTCCGACTGACGTCTCCGGGAGGCGTTGGTAGGCTCGCCGGCGAGCACCGATGAGCGCGACGATCACAAGTGTCCTCGTCACGACGGAGTGGCTCGCCGAGCACCTCGACGATCCCGGAGTCGTGATCGCCGAGGTCGACGAGGATCCCGATCTCTACGAGGAGGGTCACATCGAGGGCGCCGTCAAGCTCCACTGGAGAGACGACCTCCAGCATGCGCTCGTGCGGGACGTGGTGTCGAGGGCGCAGTTCGAGACGCTGATGGGAGACCGCGGGATCTCGAACGAGACGACGGTCGTCCTCTACGGCGACAAGAACAACTGGTTCGCCGCCTACGCGTACTGGTACCTCAAGGTGTACGGGCACCCGGATGCTCGCCTGCTCGACGGCGGCCGCCAGAAGTGGATCGACGAGGGCCGAGGGCTCACGATCGCGCGGTCGGCGCCCACGCCCGTCTCGTACACGGCACGGGACCCCGACGAGTCGATCCGTGTGCGACGCGACGAGGTCCTCGCCGGGCTCGACGACCCCGCGGTCGCTCTCGTGGACGTCCGCAGCCCGCAGGAGTACGCGGGCGAGCTCGTCGCTCCTCCGGGGTACGAGCAGGAGGGCGCGTCGCGCGCGGGTCACATCCCCGGGGCGCGGTGCATCCCGTGGGCGACGGCCGTCCGTGACGACGGGACCTTCAAGGACCTCGACGAGCTACGCGAGATCTACGAGTCGAGAGGGATCACCCCCGACAAGGAGGTCCGCGCGTACTGCCGGATCGGCGAGCGCTCCGCGCACACGTGGTTCGTCCTCCGCGAGCTGCTCGGCTACGAGCGGGTACGGAACTACGACGGCTCGTGGACGGAGTGGGGCAACCTCGTGGACGTCCCCATCGAACGCTGACGAGGCCGGTGCGGCGCCGGTGGGGCGCTTCAGCGTCCCACCGGCTGCCCATCCTGCAAGAGCAGGCAGGGCGCTGGAGCACCCTGCCGGGAAGGATGGTGCGGCTGCCCACCCCAAGAGCAGGCAGGGCGCTGGAGCACCCTGCCGGGCCTGCGGTACGGCGCAGAAGTGGCCCGGCGAGCCGGCAGCCTCGCGGCGTCAGACCTCGTCGCCCAGGCGCTCGACGACGATGTTGGGCACACGGGCCATGGGGCTCAGGCGCAGCACGGACCGTACGAGCTCGACGACGTCCTCCGGCTGGATCTGCTCCTCCACGGGCAGCCCGGTCCACTCGGACATCTTCGTGGCGACGAACGCGGGCGAGATCGCAGTCGCGCGCACCCCGTGCTCGGCCTCCTCGCGGTTGAGCGAGCTCGTGAACGAGATGAGCGCGGCTTTCGTCGCTCCGTAGACGGTGAGCCCCGGGGTCGGGATCGTCCCCGCGATCGAGGCGAGCGTGATCACGTGCCCGCGGGACCGGCGCAGGAGCGGCAGTGCCTCGCGCGTCACGAGGAGCGTGGCACGGAGGTTGACGTCGAGCTGCAACCCGATGTGCTTCGTCTCCTGGTTCGCGAACGTCCCGCCGATTCCCATTCCGGCCGAGTTGACGAGCACGCTCAGCTCGCCGTAGCGCTCGGCGTGCGCGGCGACCGCGCGCACGCACTCGTCGGGATCGCCGAGGTTCGCGGGGACCGCCAACGCGCCGAGCTCGCCTGCGGCCTCCGCGAGCGGGCCCGGCCGCCGTGCGACGAGCGTGAGCTCGTAGCCGTCCTCGCGGAGCATGCGCGCGAGCGCGAGCCCGATTCCGGCGGAGCCTCCGGTGACGAGGGCGGACCTCACGGCGGCGAGTATGTCAGCACAGGGATCAGCGGCCGCCGAGGGGGCGGCGGCCGCTGTCGTCGGGGAGAGGAGAAGGGGGACGGATCTCTCCGCGGGTGGACTTCGCCTCCTGTGCGGGATCTCCTTCCGCCTAGAGTCTCGGAGTGGATCCGGTCCCGCTGACATCGCTCACGCGCGCCGGCGGCTGCGCCGCGAAGTACGCGGCAGGCCGTCTCGAGACGCTGCTCGCTGGAATCGCCCCCGCCCGGGCGGAGGACCTCCTCGTCGGGCTCGACCCCGCCGACGACGCGGCCGTCTACCGGCTCGACGACGACCGTGCGCTCGTCTTCACCGTCGACTTCTTCCCGCCTCTCGTGGACGATCCGAGGACGTTCGGGGCGATCGCCGCCGCGAACGCACTCAACGACGTCATTGCGATGGGAGGGGCGCCGTTGCTCGCGCTCTCCGTTGCGGCGTTCCCCGAGGAGCTCCCGACGGCGGTGCTCGCCGAAGTGCTCGCGGGGGCGGAGGAGCGCGTTCGCGAGGCCGGCGCGATTCTGGCGGGCGGGCACACGATCCGGGACGCCGAGCCCAAGTACGGCCTCGCAGTCGTCGGAACCGTGCACCCCGACGCCGTCTGGCCGAAGTCCGGTGCGAAGCCGGGCGACGTCCTGTTCCTGACGAAGCGCCTGGGCACGGGGATCGTGCTGCAGGCGGTGAGAGACGGCACCGCCCCGGACGGGGCGCTCGAGGCTGCGGTCGAGTCCATGGTCGAGGTCGGCGGGGCAGCCGCGGACGTGGTGCGCCCGCACCTCCCCAATGCCGCCACGGACGTGACGGGGTTCGGCCTCCTCGGCCACGCTCACGAGCTCGCCTCGCGCAGCGGCGTGCGGGTCGTCATCGACTCCGGAGCGCTGCCCGCCTTGCCCGGCGCGCGCGAGCTCGCCGAGGCGGGAGTCCGAACCGGCGGCGATCGCAGGAACCGCGAGTTCGCAGAGGCGTTCGTGCAGAGCGAGGCCACGCCCGCTCTGGAGGCGCTCGCCTGGGATCCGCAGACGTCCGGAGGGCTGCTCGTCTCGATCCCCGCCGAGCGGGCCGCGGTGCTCGAGGCGACGTTCGCGCGGGAGGGCCTGTTCGTCCGCAGGCTCGGCCGGGTCGAGCAGGGCGCGGGGGTCGCCCTCTCGGCGTGAGCATCGCGGCGGTCCGCGCCCGCACGATCTCGGCGCGGGCCTATCTCCGGATCGCGGTCGCCTCCGTCGTCTCGCTCTTCCTGGTCGTCACCTCGGGCGCGTTCGTCCGGCTCACCGGCTCCGGGCTCGGCTGCGAGAACTGGCCGCGATGCGGCGACAAGCCATACCCGGAACAGGGCTACCACGCCTTCGTGGAGTTCGGCAATCGCCTGGTCGCGCTCGCGGGGATCCTGCTTTCGCTGCTTACGTGGCTCGCTGCGCGGCGCGTCGTCGGCCTGTCGCGCGGCGGACGGCTCGCCGCGCTGGGCGCGTTCCTCGTCGCGATCGCTCAGATCCCGATGGGCGGCATCACGATCGCGCTCGAGCTGCATCCGCTCTCGGTCATGACCCACTTCCTGCTCGGGATCACCGTGCTCGCGCTCGCGCTCGTCGCGGCGATCGAGGGCTGGGGGCTGCTGCGCGGGTTCGCCGGGCCGGCCGGCGAGCGCTGGCTCCGCCTGCTGGTCACCTGGCTCGGGCTACCCGCGCTCGTGACCCTCGTCGTGACGGGCGCCGTGGCGACGGCGTCCGGTCCTCACCCCGGGGCGAGCGAGGATGTGAAGCGCCTCGGGATCGGGATCGCCGACACGGTCTACGTCCACGTCCGCGCCGCCGCGGCGGTGGGGATCGGCGTGCTCTTCGTCGGCTGGTTCGTGTGGAAGCTCCGGGCGACCTATCCGGGCATCGTCGCCCTCTGGCTGGCGCTCGTCGGCGTCCTCCTCGCCCAGGCCGTGCTGGGCGAGGTGCAGTATCGGAACGCCTTGCCCTGGGGGCTCGTGCTCGTGCACGTGCTCCTGGCGGCGACGATCTGGTCGCTCGGGCTCGCGCTCACGTACGTGCTCTGGCGACCTCCGAAGCCCCTCGCCCGGGGTCAGTAAGCTCCTCCGGTGGAGCGGGACCTCCGGATCTACGAGCGCCCGACGCTCGAGCGCCCCGTGCTCGTCGCGGCGTTCCGCGGCTGGAACGATGGCGGCCAGGGAGCGACTCTTGCTGCCGGGTACCTGGCGAAGCTGTGGAGCGCGCAGAAGTTCGCCGATATCGACCCCGAGCTCTTCGTGGACTTCCAGGCGACCCGGCCGACGGTCGCCATGGAGGAGGGCCGGACGCGCAAGATCGAGTGGCCGGAGAACACCTTCTACTGCGCGAGGATCCCGGGGGGCGGTCGCGACGCCGTCCTCCTCGTCGGCGTCGAGCCGAACTACCGGTGGCGCACGTTCTCGGAGCTCATCGCGAATCTCGCACGCGACCTGGGCGTCGAGCTCGTGGTCACGCTCGGCGCGCTTCTCGCGGACGTGCCCCATACGCGGCCCGCACCCGTGACCGGGGCGGCGACCGACGCCCAGCTCGTCGAGGAGCTGGGCCTCCAGCTCTCGCGGTACGAGGGGCCGACGGGGATCGTGGGTGTCCTCCTCGACGCCTGCAAGCGGGCGGAGATCCCGTCGGTGAGCCTCTGGGCGGCGGTTCCCCACTACGTTCAGCTGGCGCCGAGCCCCCGCGCAGCGAAGGCGCTGTGCGAGCGACTGGCTGGAGTCCTCGACCTGGAGATCGACGTCACGGAGCTCGCGGATGCGGAGCGCGAGTACGTCGAGCATGTCTCGGAGGCGGTCTCCGGCGATGCGGACATGCTCGCCTACGTCGAGGAGCTCGAGCAGCGGGCGGACTCCCTCGACTGGCTCGAGGACACGGGCGATCTCGCCTCCGGCGACGAGCTGGCAGACGAGATCTCGCGCTTTCTGCGGGAGCGGGAGGACGGCGAGGGGGCGTCCCCCGGCTCGAGGGGAGCGGGTTAGCCGCCCGGAGCCGGGCCCTCGACCGGCGCAGACGCGGCCGGAGCCTTCGCCTCTCCCCCGTCGCCGGCCGTCTCGGCGACGGCCGCGCTCCCGGTCGCCGCGGTCTCGACCTGGGCGCCGCCCTTGCGACGACGTCGACGGCGGCGTGACTTGCGCGTGGTGAGCTTCGGCGCGGGGAGGTTGTCCGCGAGCGCGTTCGCGATCTCGGTGATCGTGCCGAGCTCCTCGCGCGCGTGGTCGAGCACCGAGCTCGCGCGAGGCGTGTAGCCCTCCGCCGACGCCAGCAGTGCGGCTCCGACCGGGAGCGGCATCGCGTGGGCGACCTCGACCAGCCGCTTCACGTTCTCCTCGTGGCGGTAGCCACGCGAGTTGGCGGCGGCGCCGAGGAGGCGCTTCGCCTCGGGGAACTCGGTCGAGACGCGACGGTCCTGCAGCTTGCGGGTCGTACGGGCCAGGCGCCACGTCCAGCGTGCGAGGATCTGATCGGGAGCGACGGGCTTTCCCTCGCCGATCGCCCGAAGCAGGATGCGCACGCCCGCCGCCCGGTCCTTCTCCCAGGGCGGCGCCTGGGTGACGAGGGTGACGAGGTCGTCGAAGTCCGCGCGCTCCACGGGCGTCGCGACGCGGTCGAGAAGCGCCGTCATCCGGAGCCTGCGGTTCGGGTTCTCGGCGGCGCAGGTCGAGAGGAACTGCTCGAGAGCGACCTTGCTCGCCCTGCCCTCCGTGAACTTGCGGGCGAACTCGCCGCGCTGGTCGAACCGGATCTGCCTACCCGCGATGGTGGCCCAGAAGCGCTGCTCGTCCTCGTCGAGGTACTTCGGGTCGATGCGCTGCCACTCGCGCTGGATGACGTTGAGGCGACGCGCGACGTCCGGGGTGACGGGAACGAGCCATGGCGCCGGTGAGAGCTTGCGCCGGGTGCGGCGCTGCTGGCGGCGGCGCGGAGCGGGGGTGACCCGCGCTCCCTCGCGGTAGAAGTCCGCGTCCAGCAGAGCGTGCAGCGAGACGACGCGATCCGAGTGCGTGGACGACTTCGCCACGAAGTCGACGACGATGCCGGCTTCCTTGCGCGGCTGGATGCGCATGATGCGGCCGATGCGCTGCTGGTACACGCGCCGGGACGCGGTCGGCGCGAGATGCATGCACACCGTCGCTCGTGGCGAGTTCCAGCCCTCGGCGAGGAGCTGGGCGTTGATGAGGACGTTGATCTCCCCGCGCTCGTAGGCGGCGAGTGTCTCGGCGAGCTGGGCCGGCGGGGTACGCCCGGAGACGGCCTCCGCCTTCAGGCCCGCGGCGCGGAACTCCTGCGCGAGGTTGTAGGCGTGATCGACCCCGGCGGCGTAGACGATGCCGGGAGTCGAGCCGAACCGCTCACGGTAGAGGCTCGCCGCGGCCTGGTTCAGCGCCTGGTGGTCGAGGGCTGCGGCGAGGGCGCCCTCGTCGAAGTCGCCGCCGACGATCGGCACGGAGTTGATCGCAGCCGCGGGCGGGACCCGCAGGCAGCGGAGCGGCGCGATCAGGCCGCGCCTGGCCGCGTCCCCGAGCGGGAGGTCGTCCACCGAGGCCGGGAAGACGTCCGAGACCTGCTTCGCGAGCAGCTGCTCGGTCGCGGTCATGCCGATGAAGATCGGCTCGTGGAAGGCGCGGATCGCCGCGCTCGTCTTCTCGCCGAGCGCGGGGTGCGCCTCGTCGCAGAGGACGAGGTGGTACGTGCTTCGATCGAGCTCTTGCCCGTGCCGCGCGAACCACGCGTAGGTCTGGATCGTGATCGGGTTCGGCACCCGCGAGCGGGCTCCCTGGAGCACGGCGTCCGTGAAGCGGTCGGCGTACCCCTCGGCGGTGAGGTCGCGCTTGAACTGGGAGACGAGAAGGCGCCGGTGCGTGAGGATCAGGACGCCGAGCGACCGGGACGCCTCCACGAATCCCGCGGCGGCGATCGTCTTTCCCGATGCGGTCGGATGGCGGAAGCGGTAGCGGCGGACGGCGCCCGGGTCCTCCGCCTCTCTCGCGTCCTCGAGCGATCCCTCCTCGACGAAGCCGGCGTCGTGGTCGTCCTCGGCCTCGTCGTCGTCGAGCTCGACCTCGGCGACCGCATAGCCGGCTCCGTTCCCGTTCTCGTCCGCGGCGCGCTGGGTGGCGGCGATGAGCTCGGTGAGCATCCCGGCGAGCGCGTCCACCTGGTGGCGACGCAGCTCGGTGCCGGCAGCGGTTCGCGGCGATGCCTCGCGCAGGACGCGCTCGAGGCCGAGCATCAGCCCGTACCGGACCTTCCAGTCGTACGACGGCGCTCGCAGGCCGGCGTCCAGCTCCGCGACGGCGTCGTCGAGCGCCGCGCGCCGGGCCGTGCCCGGGGCGAGCGCGACCGTCGCATCCTCGTCGGGCTGCACGAACGGCTCGCCGCACCAGTCCCCGGTGCGTCGAGCGGCTGCGATCAGGTTCTCGGATGTGTCCGACGTCAACGCCGGGATGGTCATGGCCTCGTGCATTCACGCAGCACGTTCCGCCGTGCCGCTCCTTCCTGAGAGTCCGCGCTCGCCTCGAAGCGGCGAGCGCTACCGTCGCAGCATACCTCAGCGGCCGAGTGGGCAGTGACTTCGGAGGGCCCGCACTGCGGGCCCTCCGAAGTCGCGCTTGTCTCCGCCGGCTAGCTGGTCAGGCCGGCACACTCGCCGATCCCGTGGCCGCCCACGATGTTCGGCTGCCCCAGGTCGAGAGGGTTCACCTGCGCTGCGGGGACGTTGTGCATGCAGACCAGGTTCCCGCCGACGGTGTTCGTCTGTACCTCCGTCGAGTCCGAGTCGACTCCGGGACCGGTCTCCGTCAGGACGCTCTCGTTGTTCCTGACGAGCACGTTGCCCGAGACCTGGTCGCGGATGATCCCGAGCCAGCCTCCGCGCCAGCCCTGGACCACCAGCTTGCCGTCGATCACGTCGTCCTTGAGCGGGAAGTTGCGGAACTCGCCCTGGGCTCCCCCGCCGCCGCCGTTCGAGACGACGTTGCCGTGGACCGTGATGCCGCTCAGGTAGAGGCTCAGGGGCTGGTTGGCGAGGATGCTCCCGTCCACGACGGTCCCGGTCGGAGGTTCGGGGCCCTCCGTGTAGCCGCCGAGGCCGAGCACGGCGTCCTTGTCGACGTACACGTTGCCGTTCACCCGCACGACCGCATCGGAGAACGCATGGTCGTTGAGGATCGCGCCGTCCTCTACCCTGAGATGCCCCGTGACCAGCACGTCGCCGCCGAACCAGCAGTCGCCCGTTACGACGAGGGTGTGGTAGGTGCCGGCGGAGATCGGGCCGCCGGAGCAGACGTAGCGACCGGACGACGCTGCCGACGTCGCGGCTGTCACTGCAGCCACGGTCGCGGCGAGCAGAACGAAGAACAGCGTTGCTCGTTTCACGTGTCACTCCTTCGTGAGTCGTGGTGTTGTTCGCTGAACGAGGACGTTCAGCGCGAAGGAGGGGCGCGCGAGCGGCTCGTGAGCCTGCAGGCCGCCGAGCGCGGGCGGGCGTGGCGGGCCCGGAGCGCGAGCACCAGTCCCACGGCGAGCGGTACGCCCAGGACGGTTGGCAGGGCGCCGATCGGGTCCGTCCCGGGGTCGTCGTCGCTGGCGGCTGACGGAGCGACGCTCGGCGTGAGAGCGGCCGGTGCGGACCGTTCCAGCAGCGTGGCGGCGAGGGGTGCGAGCAGGAGGAGCGCGAGGATGACTGCCGCGGGCGCTCGCCAGTGCGCCGCCGCTCGTGCGCTCCCAGCGCTCCGCTCGGGCCGAGACGCCACGCGAGCAGGATGCCTGACGGGTGGTGTCGCCGGTCGGAGTGCGGTAGCCGCGGTGCGCTTCGCGCCGGGTCAGGCGAACGGCGCGAGCGCCGTGACCTCGGCCAGAGGGCGGCCGACGACGCGCTGCGAGACGCCCGTCTGGTCGAGGTGCTTCGTGATCCCGCCGAGCCAGAACGGGAAGCCGGCCCCGAGCAGGAGGCACGTGTCGATGTCGGCGGCCTCGGCGACGACTCCCTCCTCGAGGATGTGCCGCGCCTCGTCCGCGAGCGCCTCGAGCACGAGCCGGTGGAGCTCGTCCACCGACCTCGGGGCGTTCTCGACGACGACGGGCTCGCCTCCCTCGGCGAGGCTCTCGAGCGTGGCAGAGAGCGGGAAGCGGTCGGGCCAGGCGTCGTGGAGCTTGCGCCGGACATGGCGTGCCACCTTCGGCCCGACCAGCTGCAGGAGGACGGAGGGCGCCATCGGCAGCCCCATCCGCAGAACGGCCTCGTCGGTCTCCTCGACGGTGTTGCCGTGGTCGAGCGCCTGCATGACCACCGAGCCCTGGCGGCCGAGGAGCCGGTTGACCACGAACGCCGTCGAGTCCCGGACGAGGACCCCCGTCTTGCGGAGCTTCCTGGTCACCGCCCACGCCGTCGCGAGCGACGCGTCGTCCGTCTGCGGCGTTCGCACGAGCTCGACGAGCGGGAGGATCGCGACCGGATTGAAGAAGTGCATCCCGACCACGCGCTCGGGGTGAGCGAGCCCCGATCCCATCTCCGTCACGGAGAGGGACGACGTGTTCGTCGCGAGCACGCACTCGGCGGAGACGACCCGCTCGAGCTCGGCGAAGACCTCCTTCTTGACGGCCATCTCCTCGAACACCGCCTCGAGCACGAGACCGCAGTCGGCGAAGACCGCCCAGTCGGTGCCACCCGAGACGAGCGAGCCGAGAAAGCGTGCCTTCCCCTCTCCGAGGCGGCCCTTCCGGACGAGGTCGCCCAGCTCGTCGCGAATCCAGTCGATGCCTTCGTCCACCTGCTCCTGCGTGAGGTCGCGGAGGACGACCGGTACCTCGAGCCGTCGAAGTGCGAGCAGCGCGAGCTGCCGGGCCATGAGGCCGGCGCCGACGATGCCCACGCGCTGCACCGGCCGGGGCTCTGCCTCGGGCACGCCCACGCCGCGCTTCGCGCGCCGCTCGACGAGGTCGAACGCATAGACGGACGCCTGTGCCTGCGGCCCGGGAAGGAGCTCGGCGAGCGCGTCCTCCTCCGCCCGGTAGCCCTCCTCGAGAGCCCACGTCGCGGCGCCCTCGATGAGGTCGAGCGCCCGGTACGGCGCGGGCGTCGCTCCGTGCACCTGGCCGTCGAGGCGCGCGCGGGCCTTGCGGCACACCTCGGCGACGTCCGAGAGGTCCGCCTCCGGATGCCGCTTCCCCGCGCGCTCCTCGATCTTCCCGAGCAGGAAGGCGATCGAGTCGTCCAGGAACTAGACCGGCTCGAGGAGGGCGTCCACGTAGACCCGCTCGAACGCCTGCGACGCGGTCAGCATCCTGTTCTGGCGGAGCGGGTTCTCTACGACGAACCTGACGGCCTCCTCGGCCCCGACGAGCCGGGGCACGAGCTGCGTCCCTCCCCAACCGGGGATGAGCCCGAGGAAGACCTCGGGGCACGCGAAGTGCCGGACCGAGGCGGCGATCGTCCGGTAGTCGCAGTGCAGGGCGATCTCGACGCCCCCGCCCAGCGCCGCGCCGTTGACCGCAGCGAGGGTCGGGAACGGGAGAGCGCGGATCCGCCCGAAGAGCTCGTGCCCGGCGGCACCGCCCTCGCGCGCGCGCTCCGGCGTGATCGCCCCGAACTCGCCGAGGTCCGCGCCGACCGCGAAGACGTACGGCTTGCCCGTGAGGACGAGCCCGGCCCAGTCGCCGTCCTCGATGCGGTCGAGCGCCTCCTGCAGGGAGCGAAGCGCAGCCTCGCCGAACGTGCTCGGCTTCGTCCAGTCCTCGCCGTTGTCGATCGTCAGGAGCGCGACCGGCCCGGCGGCCGTGTCCACGCGCTGGAGGTTGAAGCGGGTCGGAGGGCTCAACTCCGGAGGTTCTCCCACAGGATCGCCGCTCCCATGCCGAGGCCGACGCAGAGCGCGGTCAGGCCGTAGCGGGAGCCGGGCCGGTCCTGGAACCCCCGCGCGAGCTGCGCCAGCAGGCGGACGCCCGTGGCGGCGAGCGGGTGCCCGCAGGCGATGGCGCCGCCGTACGGGTTGAGCCGCGGGTCGTCCGGCGCGACGCCCACGCCGTCGCACCAGCTCAGCACCTGCACGGCGAAGGGCTCGTTGAGCTCGAAGAGGTCCACGTCGTCCAGCGTCAGCCCTGCGCGCTCGAGGACGCGTCGCGTCGCGGGGACCGGGCCGAGGCCCATGAGGTGCGGCTCGACGCCCGCGTAGGCGAAGCCGGCGAGCCGCATCCGCGGCTCGAGCCCGAGCTCGCCGGCCGCTTCCGCCGACGTGATGAGCGCTGCCGTTGCCCCGTCGGTGAGGCCCGCGGAGTTCCCGGCGGTGACGCGGCCGCCCGCGCGGAACGGCGTGCGCAGCTTCGCGAGCGCCTCCAGCGTGGTGTCGGGCCGCAGGAACTCGTCGCGGCCCGTCACCTTCCAGCCGTCGGCCGTGAACACGGACATCGGGACCACGATCCCGTCCATGACGCCGTCGTCCCACGCCTTCCCCGCTCGCCGCTGCGACTCGATCGCGTACGCGTCCGCGGCCTCCTTCGTCAGGTGTGGGAGCTCGTCGTGGAGGTTCTCGGCCGTCTGCCCCATGACGGCGGCGGAGTCGTCCACGATCCGTTCGGCGAAGAAGCGGGGGTTGAAGTCGACGTTCTCCCCCATCGGGTGGTGCCCCATGTGCTCGACGCCTCCGACGAGGACGACGTCGGCCGCGCCCATGGCGATCTCGCCCGCGCCCGCGGTGGTGGCAGTGAGAGCCCCCGCGCACATGCGGTCGACGGCGAAGCCGGGCACCGAGGGCGGAAGCCCGGCGAGCAGGGCGACGTCCCGCCCGAGCGTGAGCCCCTGGTCGCCGACCTGGGAGGTCGCCGCGAACACGACGTCGTCCACGCGCTCGGGAGGGAGCTGCGGGTACCGGCGGAGGAGCTCGCGAACGACCTTCACGGCCATGTCGTCGGCACGCGTCTTCGCGAAGTACCCGTCGGCCGTGGCGCGACCGAAGGCGGTTCTCACGCCGTCGACGTAGACGACCTCGCGAAGGGCGGGCACGGGCCAGACGATACTTCCGCGCGACCTGACGGACCGGCGCTACTGCTCGCCCGAGGCGAGCTCTCGCGAGCGCACCATCGCGGCCTGGATCGCGTTCAGGAACGCGGCGCGGACGCCGGCCATCTCGAGCTCCCTGATCGCCGCGATCGTGGTGCCGCCGGGGGACGTGACCATCTCGCGGAGCTCGACCGGGTGCATCTGCTCGTCGCGGAGCTGCTTGGCCGTCCCGAGCATGGTCTGGACGACGAGCTGCGTGGAGATCTCGCGCGAGAGCCCGAGCAGGATGCCGGCCTCGATCATCGCCTCGGCGAGCAGCGCGAAGTACGCGGGCCCCGAGCCGGACACGGCCGTGATGGCGTCCATCGACTTCTCGGAGACGCGCACGACCGATCCGAGGTGGGCAAGCGCGTCCTCGGCCAGGTCGAGGTGCTCGTCGCCCGCGTGCGCGCCGGCGCAGAGCCCGGCGATGCCCTCGTGGACGGTGGATGGCGTGTTCGGCATGGCGCGCACGACGGGCACTCCCGGGGAGAGCCGGCGCTCGATCTGCGAGGTCGGGATCGCGGCGGCTACCGAGAGGACCGTCTGCTCCGCGGAGATCAACCCGCCGATCTCGCCGAGCAGGCCGTCGAGGTCCTGGGGCTTCACGGACACGACGACGAGCGCTGCGCCGGCGACGGCGTCCCGGTTCGAGAGCGTCGCCTCGACGCCGTGACGCTCCCGCAGCTCCGCGACCCGCTCCGCCCGACGAGCCGTGGCGGCGATCTCCTTCGTCGTGCGCCAGCCGGACGAGAGCAGGCCGGCGATCAGCGACTCGCCGATCCGCCCGGCGCCGAGGATCGCGATCTTGCGCCCGTCCACCATGCGAGGAGTCTAGGCGCCGGCGCTGCCGGCGGCCCGGGCCTGCACCAGCTTCGCCCGGTCCTTGCTCGCGCCGGGGATCAGGCCCTGCTCGAACCCGCGGAGGAGGAAGACGCTCGCGAGCCCCTGCCAGTCGCCGTACGGCTCGAGCAGGCGTGCCGTCTCCGCCGGTTCCGGCCAGCTGCCCTCGAGCGCGGCCTGGAGCTTGACGAGGCCGAGATCGCCGACGAGCCCGGCGTCGTAGCGGCCGAGGCCCTGGAGGGCGATGACGCCGACGCTCCACGGGCCGATGCCCGGCACGCGGCCCAGACGCGCGAGCGCGGTGCCCGGAGTCTCGCGGAGGCGCTCGAGGTCGATGGTCCGGCAGAGCCGGTGGAGCGCAGCGGCCCTGCTCGCCGCGAGCCCACAGCCGGTCAGTGCGGCCGGCGACAGGCAGAGGAGCGCCTCGCGCGACGGGGGATCCTCGCCGCAGGCGCGAACAACGGCTCGCTCGAGCGCGAGCGCCCTCCCGGCCTGGACGAGCTGCCCGCAGACCGCCCGCAGCGCCGCGTGGGCAACGGTCGGGCGGCGGCGGGGCCGGAGGCCGCGCAGGTGCCGCACCGCCGGGCCGAGCAGGGCGTCCCCGGCGAACCGGCGGTGGAACGTGGTCGTGTCGTCGTCGAGGGCGAGGACGAAGCGCGCATCCTCGAGCGCCCGCTCGGTCGTGGCCCGGACGAGCACCCGCCCGTCCGGAAGCTGAGTCGCCTCGGCCGTCGCGCCGCCGGGCAGCTTCGACCGCCAGGTTCCCCGCCCCGTCGTGAGCCTCAGCGAGTAGGCGCCCCGAGGAGTGAGCGTAGCCTCGACCACGCTGGCAGGCTAGACGGCCATGGGGCTGCGGCAGGGCGCTGCACCCTGCCGCCGGGCGAGGCCTCGTCCGTCCCGTCGCGCCCGCTGACCCGATACTTACCCGGTGCACGTCGTCGATGCCGTCTCGCTCCGTTCGCGGAAGCGGAAGCTCCGCCTCCTGCTCGAGGAGCTCCGGCCGACCGCCGCGACGAGCGTGCTCGACGTGGGTGCGGACGAGCTCGGCTTCGGCGAGGGCGACGGCTGCGGGACGCTCAACTTCATCGAAGAGATGTACCCGTGGCCGGAGCGGATCACCGCGCTCGGGCTCCACGACGGCGCGGGCTTCCGCGCCCGCTACCCGCGTATCCCGTACGTGCAGGGAGACGCCTGCGCGCTCCCGTTCGAGGACGGGCAGTTCGACATCGTCTTCTCGAACGCCGTCGTCGAGCACGTGGGAGGGCGTGACCGGCAGCGCGCGCTCGTTCGCGAGGCGCTCCGGGTCGGGCGGAGCGTGTTCCTGACCACGCCGAACCGCTGGTTCCCGGTCGACGTGCACACGCGGCTTCCGCTCGTCCACTGGCTCCCCGACCCCCTCTCGCACCGCGTCTACCGCGCGCTCGGACAGGGCTTCGCGACGGAGAACCACCTCCTGTCGAGCCGCGGGCTGGCGGCGCTCTTTCCGGGGCGCGTGAGGATCCGGAATCTCGGGCTGACCCTGGTGGCGATCGTCGATTAGCGCCCGGCGGACAACCGGCGTCGCGATCGCTCTCCTCGTCTGCGGGCTCGCGCTCCACAACGTCGCCATGGCGCAGCTCTGGGAGCTGGGGGTGCGAGGGACGACACTCGACGTGGTGGCCGCGTGGAAGGAGGTCGTCCTCCTCGCCGCGCTCGTCGCGGTCGGGTGGCACGTCCGGCGCTGGCCCGCCGTTCGTGCGGCCGACGTGCTCGCGCTCGCGTACGCGGTGGTGATCCTCGTCTACTGGCTCCTGCCGCAGGGCTGGCTCGAGGGGGAGGCGACGACGCGCGGCGAGCTGCTCGCGCTCCGGCACCACCTCTTCCCGGTCGCCGGGTATGCGCTCGGGAGGCTGGTCTCGGCTGCGTGGCCCGACCGCGAGCGGTTCGGCCGTCTCGTCGCGGTGATCGCGGTCGTCGTCGCGGTCGTCGGCCTCGTCGACCTCGCGTTCATCCCGCTCCAGTCGTGGCGGGACTCCGGAGTCCCCGGCTGGTATCGCGAGCAGCTCGGCCTCGACTACGAGGGCCTGTCCGGGCTGCCCGAGAACTGGGTCTTCAACACCGGCGACGAGGAGAGCCCGCTGCGCCGGCTCGTCTCGACGTTCCTGTCGCCGCTCGCGAGCGCGTACCTGCTCGTCGTCGCGCTGATCTACGTCCTCAGCCGGCCGTTTCGCTGGTTCTGGGGCCTCCTCTCCGTGCTCCTGTACGTGAGCCTCCTCTACACGCACACCCGGGCGGCGTTCGCCGCGCTCGCCGTGGGCCTCGTCGTCCTCGCGATCGCGCAGCGGCGCCCGGCGCCCGCGGTGCTCGGCGTGCTGTCGGCGGTCGTGGCGGCCGTCTTCCTCGCTGCGTACCCGGCGCTCGGGCCGACGACGAGCTACACGCCGGAGGAGCTCGAGTGGCTGCGCCAGAACGCGGAGCAGGAGGGCGGCACGAGCGACGACCCGTTCTCGGGGAGCGAGGCCTCGACCGAGAGCCACTGGCGCAACCTCCGTGAGGGCGTACGGGTCGTGATCGACCATCCGCAGGGGTTCGGCCTCGGCAACGCGGGAGTGGTGGCGAAGCGGACGGGTGTCGAGATCCGGGCGGGGGAGTCCACGTACACGGAGCTCGGCGTGGACGCGGGAGTCGCCGGGCTCGCGGCTTTCGTGCTCTGGAGCATCGCGCTTCTCGCCGGTCTCTGGAGGCGGGAGGCGTGGCTGGCCGCTGCGTTCGCCGCGGTGCTCCTGCTCGCGCTGCAGACGGACGTCATCGGCGTGCACTGGCTCGCGTTCACGCTGTGGGCGGCCGCGGGCCTCGCGCTCGGGCTGCCGCGCGAGGCCGGCGACGCCGGAGCGGAGGAGCTCGAGCCACCGGGCTGAGCGTGGCCGCCCGTTCTGCGGGGTACGACCACCGCGGCTCGGGACTCGACGGATGCGTCCTTCGCCGCGAAGGCGCGGGGCCGTCACCCCGTGAGGTGCCACCCGGCCGGGTGACGGTCGCCGACCGGCGGGCCGCCCCGTTCGCTATACCTGAGCCATGAGCACGTCCAAGCCCGTCGAGCAGCTCGAGCGGGTCGTCATCCGCTTCGCCGGCGACTCCGGCGACGGGATGCAGCTCACGGGCGACCGCTTCACGAGCGAGACCGCCGTCTTCGGGAACGACCTCGTGACGTTCCCGGACTTCCCGGCCGAGATTCGCGCGCCTGCCGGCTCGCTCCCGGGGGTGTCGGGCTTTCAGCTCCACTTCGCGAGCCACGACGTCCTCACACCCGGGGACCAGCCGAGCGTGCTCGTCGCCATGAACCCCGCCGCGCTCAAGGTGAACGTGCCCGACCTGGTGAAGGGCGGGACGGTCATCGTGAACACTGACGCGTTCAACGAGCGCAACCTCCAGAAGGCGGGGTACGAGGCCAACCCCCTCGAGGACGGCTCGCTCGCGGACTTCCACGTCCACCCGGTCGCGCTGTCCTCGATGACCGTGGAGGCGCTCAAGGGGATCGACGGCGTGACGTCGCGGGAGGCCGAGCGCTCGAAGAACTTCTTTGCGCTCGGGCTGATGTCCTGGCTCTACCACCGGCCCACGGAGGGGACGCTTGCCTTCATCGAGCAGAAGTTCGTCAAGCGCCCCGAGATCGTGGAGGCGAACACGAAGGCGTTCAAGGCGGGCTGGAACTACGGCGAGACCTCGGAGGACTTCGCGATCTCCTACGAGGTCGCGCCCGCCCGGATCGCTCCGGGCACCTATCGCCAGATCTCGGGGAACACGGCGCTCTCGTACGGCCTCGTCGCGGCGAGCGAGCTCTCGGGGCTCCCGCTCTTCCTCGGCGCCTACCCGATCACGCCCGCGTCGAGCATTCTCGAGGACCTGGCCCAGTTCAAGCACTTCGGGGTGCGGACGTTCCAGGCCGAGGACGAGATCGCCGCCGCCGGGGCGGCGCTGGGAGCGGCCTTCGGCGGCGCGCTCGGGGTGACGACCTCCGCCGGGCCGGGCGTCGTCCTCAAGTCGGAGACGGTCGGGCTCGCGGTCGCGCTCGAGCTCCCGCTCGTGATCGTGGACGTCCAGCGGGCGGGGCCGTCCACGGGAATGCCGACCAAACCGGAGCAGGCCGACCTGCTGATGGTCCTCCACGGGAGGAACTCCGAGTCACCCGTTCCCGTTCTCGCCCCCGCGACGCCGGCCGGCTGCTTCGACGCGGCGATCGAGGCGGCGCGCATCGCGCTCAAGTACCGGACTCCGGTGTTCCTGCTCTCCGACGCCTACCTCGCGAACGGGTCCGAGCCCTGGCTTCTGCCGGACGTCGGCTCGCTTCCGGAGCTCGCCGTCGAGTACGCCACCGAGCCGAACGACGGCGACCGCTTCCTCCCCTACCGGCGTGATCCCGAGACGCTCGCGCGGCCCTGGGCGATCCCCGGCACGCCCGGCCTCGAGCACAGGATCGGCGGGCTCGAGAAGGAGAACGAGACCGGGAACGTCTCGTACGACCCGGAGAACCACGACCTCATGGTCCAGCTCCGCGCGGCGAAGGTCGCCGGGATCGCGTCCGACATTCCCCCGCTCGAGGTGGACGACCCCGACGGTGCCGACACGCTCGTCCTCGGGTGGGGCTCGACCTACGGCGCGATCGTCGCCGCCACGCGGCGCGTCCGCTCGGGAGGCCGCCGTGTGGCCCGGGCGCATCTCCTGCACCTCAACCCGTTTCCGGCGAACACCGGTGACGTGCTCGCCGCCTACGAGAAGGTGCTCGTGCCCGAGATGAACCTCGGCCAGCTCAGTCTGCTCCTGCGCTCACGCTACCTCGTCGACGTCGTCGGCTACAACAAGGTTCGCGGCCGGCCGTTCCGCGCGGCCGAGCTCGCGGACGCGATCGCCGCGCTGGTGGATCGATGAGCGGGCACGGAGACCCCGTGCAGCTCACTGCGAGGGATTTCAAGAGCGATCAGGAGGTTCGCTGGTGCCCGGGCTGCGGGGACTACGCGATCCTGAACGTGATCCAGGGGTTCA
>CAZMUG010000003.1:0-29943 GCA_964569165.1 uncultured Gaiellales bacterium | reverse complement strand
CGCTGGTGCCCGGGCTGCGGGGACTACGCGATCCTGAACGTGATCCAGGGGTTCATGCCCGAGCTCGGCCTCGAGCGGGAGCGCATCGTCTTCGTGTCCGGGATCGGCTGCGCCGCGCGCTTCCCCTACTACATGGATACGTACGGGATGCACTCGATCCACGGACGTGCGCCGGCGATCGCGACGGGGCTCGCCGTGACCCGTCCCGACCTCTCCGTCTGGGTCGTGACGGGCGACGGCGACGCGCTCTCGATCGGCGGCAACCACCTCATCCACGTGCTGCGACGGAACGTGAACCTGACGATCCTCCTCTTCAACAACCGGATCTACGGGCTCACGAAAGGGCAGTACTCGCCCACGTCCGAGCTCGGGAAGGTGACGAAGTCGACGCCGATGGGCTCGCTCGACCACCCGTTCAACCCGCTCTCGGTCGCGATCGGCGCGGAGGCGTCGTTCGTCGCCCGCGCGATCGACACGGACAAGAAGGGGCTCACCGAGGTGCTCGAGGCGGCGGCGCGGCACAGGGGCTCGGCGTTCGTCGAGATCCTCCAGAACTGCAACATCTACAACGACGGCGCGTTCGACTACGTGCGGGACGACAAGGACAACCGCATCTACCTGCGCGCCGGCGAGCCGATCCGCTTCGGCCCCGAGGGTGAGAAGGGCGTCGTCCAGCACGCGGACGGCTCGGCGCAGGTGGTGCAGGTGGCGGACGCAGGTGAGGACGCGCTCCTCGTTCACGACCCGGGGCACCGCGAGCCGAGCCTCGCCTTCGCGCTCTCACGCCTCCAGTACGAGACCGACGGGGCGATCCCGCTCGGCGTCTGCCGTGCGATCGAGCGCCCGGTCTACGACGAGCTCATGTCCGCGCAGCTCGAGCAGGCGCGCGAAGCGCGGGGCGAAGGCGACCTCGCGGCGCTCCTCGCCTCGGGCGACACCTGGACCGTCGAGTAGCCGCTACCCGCTCTCCGCGAGGAAGCGGACGATCCGCTCTGCGATCTCCTCGCCCCTCTCCTCCTGCAGGAAGTGCCCGGCGCCGGCGACGATCTCGGCCGGGCCGGCGCCGGGAATCCGGGCCGCCAGGCGCTCCGCGGCAGCGGGCGGGAAGATCGGGTCGGAGTCGGAGAAGAGGACGAGCGCGGGCCGCTCCCAGCGCGTGAGCGCATCCCGGACCTCCAGCATCCTCGCCGCCGAGGGGTGGTCGACCTCGGTCGGGACGAGCTCGGGGAACGCGAGCACGCCCGCCTTGGACTCCGGAGTGGGGAAGGGCGCGTCGTAGGCCGCGATGACGTCGTCCCCGGGGTCGGTCACGCACGAGAGGCGGACGAGCTGGCCGGGAACGAGCTCGGTTCCCAGCCTGCGCACGAAGTCACGGAAGCGCAGCCACTCGGGCGACGGAGCGCGGCCCGCGCCGATGCCCGTGTTCAGGATCACGAGGCGTGACACGACGTCGGGGCGCTCGACGGCCAGCCGGAGCCCGATCGGGCCGCCCCAGTCCTGGACGACGACGGTGGCGCCGGTCAGCTCGAGCTCGTCTACGAGGAGCTCGATCGATCGGTGGTGGAAGTCGTACGAGTAGTCCTCGATCCGGGTCGGCTTGTCCGAGCGCCCGAACCCGAAGTAGTCCGGGGCCACGGCGCGTGCCGTCCGCGCGAGCGCCGGGATCACCTTGCGGTAGAGGTACGCCCAGGTCGGCTCGCCGTGCAAGAGCAGCACCGGGTCGCCTTCGCCCTCGTCGACGTAGTGCATGCGCAGCCCGTCCTGCTGGACGTAGCGCGGCTCGAAGGCGTAGCCTGGCAGGGCGGCGAAGCGCTCGGCGGGCGTGCGATAGACGTCCATCGAGCGATCATGACGACCACGGAGGTCAGGCTGAGGACGGTCGAAGACCCCGGCGAGTAGCTCCGGAGCCGCTACTCGGCTTCGGCGAGAGCGACGCCGAGGCCCCGCGCCCGCGCGGCGCTCGCAAGACCGATCGAGACGAGGGCGGCGAGACCTGCGACTGCGAATGCCAGCGTGGTGCCTCCGAGGTCGGCGAGCCAGCCGGCGAAGAGGCCGCCCGCGGGTGCGAGCCCGACGAAGGCGAACAGGTAGAGGCCGATCAGACGGCCCCGCAGGTGATCGGGGGCGCCCAGCTGGACGAGCGCGTTCGCGTTCGCGGTGAACAGCGTGAAGGCGGTCCCGATCAGGAGGAGGAGCGCGCCCGCGAGCAGCGCGCTCTCGACGAACGCGAGGAGCAGCGTCAGCACGCCGAAGCCCGTGGTCCCGGCCGCGAACATGTGCCAGGTCGCTCTTCCGATGGTTGCGGTCGCGAGCGCACCCACGAGCGCACCCGCCCCGAACGACGCCGAGAGGAGCCCGAAGCCCTCGGGCCCGACGTGGAGCGTGTCGGCAGCGAGCAGCGGCACGAGGACGTGGAAGTTGAACCCGACCGTGCTGACGAAGGTGACGACGAGCAGCACGAGCCGCAGCTCCGGCGCGCCTCGCACGAACGCGAGCGCGCGGCGCATTCCGTCGACGACGCGGGCAGAGGGGTCGCGCTCGACCGGGTGGAGCTCGTCGTCACGAACGATCAGGAGCGCCGTGAGGACGGCGAGGAAGCTGATCGCGTTCAGCACGAAGCAGATGCCCGTCCCGGCGGTGGCGATGATCAGGCCCGCGATCGCTGGCCCGATGATCCGCGAGCCGTTGAAGAGGCCGGTGTTGAGAGCGACGGCGTTCGGCAGCTCGCGCGGCCCGACCATCTGGTACGTCAGCGACTGGCGGCCCGGCGCGTCGAATGCGAGCGCGATCCCGCCGAGACCGGCGAGGACGTACACGACC
The DNA here is from genome assembly GCA_964569165.1 of uncultured Gaiellales bacterium. Classification (GTDB taxonomy): domain Bacteria; phylum Actinomycetota; class Thermoleophilia; order Gaiellales; family Gaiellaceae; genus GMQP-bins7. The sequence goes on along the minus strand of CAZMUG010000003.1, from coordinate 27,123 downwards.
GGAAGGGTCGCGGTCCCCGTCAGCGTGACCACGGCGAGCGCGATCGAGACCGTCATCGCGGACGCCTGCGTGGCCATGACGAGCTTCCGGGACTCGACCCGGTCGGCGAGCACGCCGGCCACGAGCCCGAACACGGTGAACGGGACGAAGCGCCAGAACGCCAGCGCGCCCACGGCGAGCGGCGAGCCCGAGAGCTCGAGCACGAGCCAGGCGAGCGCGACGTTCTGCATCCAGGTCCCCGCGAGAGAGACGAGCTGGCCGGTGAAGAAGATGCGGTAGTTGCGGTGCCGCCGGAGGCTCCGGAACGTGCGCGCGCGGAGCGCGAAGGCGAGGGTCGTCATGCGCCCTCTCCGAGAAGCCTCGACAGCGGGCCGATCGCCGCCTCGACGGCGTGCAGCTCGTCCGGCTCGAGGGTGCCGAGCCGCTCCGCGAGCCAGGTCGTGCGTCGAGCGCGCACGCGCCTGAGCACGCGCGCGCCGTCCTCGGTGAGGCGCAGGCCGACCCTCCGGCGATCCTCGCTCGAGCGAACGCGCTCGAGCAGGCCTGCGCGCTCCAGGCGATCGACGTGCCCGCACATTGCGGGCGGTGAGATTCCCTCCTCCGCGGCGAGCTCGGCCAGCGCGAGCCCGGGCCTTCGCTTCACGAGCCAGAGCAGCGTGACCTGTCGGGCGGTGATCCCGAGCTGCTCCGTCTCCTTGCGCAGCTCGCGTGAGAGGCGCAGCAGCACCGGCCGCAGCTCCGCTGCCACCGTCTCCGCGCTGACCGTAACCTCACTAATCATTAACCATGCGAATGATAACAGCTCGCGCGCGTCGGCTCCCGGCCCTCGGTAGACCGAGGGCCGGGAGCCGGGCCACGGACCGCGAGGAGCTACCCGCCTACGAGTCCGCCTCGGCGTCCGCGTCGGCGTTTGCGTCCTCGTCCTGCTCCGGCGTGGGCGCGACGACGACCTCGATCTTCTCGCAGCTCACGAGCCGCGTCCGCGGACGCTCGGCCCGCAGCACCCAGGCCTTGTCGTGCCCCGGCCCGCAGCTCAGGAGATCGGGCTGTCCGTCGAGCGCGAGCGCGTGGAGCTCGTCGTTTCCCTCGCCTCCGAAGACGCGGTCCGCGCCCCAGCCTCCGAAGAGCGAGTCGTTGCCCTCGTTCCCGGACACCGCATCGTCGCCGCGGTTGCCCGACGCCCGGTCGTTGCCGCTGCCGCTCCAGACCTGATCGGCGTCGGAGCCGCCGCGGAGACGGTCGTTGCCGTCTCCACCGGCGAGGAGGTCGGAGCCGTGTCCGCCGTACACGTCGTCGTTTCCGTCCCCGGCGCGCACGCCGTCGTTCCCCGAGCCGGCGCGGACGTCGTCTCCTCCATCCCGGGCGTAGACGAGATCGTTCCCGGCGAAGGCGCTGATCTGGTCCGCCTGCTCGGTTCCGCGGAGCATGTCGTTGCCCGGCGTGCCGGCGATCTGCGCCGCGGTGGCACCGGCGGTGACCACGAGCGTCCCGGCCGTCAGGGCGGCGAAGGCCTTCCACTTCATCGAACTCCCCCCTTCCATCGAGATGACACGTGGATTGACCCGCATGCGGATTCGGGAGCGATGAGCGTCGGGCAAGCATTGGGCAAGCCTTCTGTTAGAAGCCTGTTGGGGCCGCTCCGTGCCCGGCCGGCGCCGGGCGTGGTGGGGCACGCGCGGGTCAGGCGCTCGCGTGCGGTGCCACTCCGAGCTTCTCGAGCAGGCGGCGAACGCGTGCGTCGATGTCGTCGCGGATCGCGCGCACCTCGTCGAGCGAGGTTGCGAGCGCCGGGTCGGCCACGACCCAGTCCTCGTAGCGCGTGCCGGGGTAGACCGGGCACGCGTCGCCGCAGCCCATCGTGACCACGACGTCAGCGGCGCGGACGTCCTCGTCCGCAAGGCGTCGAGGGACGACCCGCGAGAGGTCGACGCCGAGCTCCGCCATCGCCGCGACGGCGAGTGGGTTCACCCGCTCGCCCGGGCTCGAGCCGGCCGAGCGGACGCGCACGGTCCCCCCGGAGCGGAGCGTCACGAGGCCGGCCGCCATCTGGCTCCGGCCCGCGTTGCGCACGCACACGAAGAGGGCCACGGGGCGCGTGTCCACGGGCCAAGGCTACATCGACGGGTGTCGATATGCTTCGGTCATGAAGAGCCTTCCGCTCGTCGAATGCTGTACTCCGCTCTCCGGCGCCACGATCTCGGACCAGGAGGCCGGCGAGCTCGAGCGGCTCTTCAAGGCGCTCGCCGATCGCCACCGGCTGCGCATCCTCAACCGCCTGCTGCAGGCGGGCGGCGAGCCCGTCTGCGTCTGCGAGCTCCAGCCGACGCTCGGGATCTCGCAGCCGACCGTCAGCCACCACCTGAAGCAGCTCGTCGCGGCCGGCCTGCTCGAGCGCGAGAAGCGCGGAACGTTCGCGTACTACCGGCTCGCTCCCGGCGCCCTGGAGCAGGTCTCGAGCCTGCTGGCCGCTCCCGGGCCCCGCCCCGCAGGCTGATCAGACCGACCGCTGCTCGCGGAGCCTGCGGCGAGCCCGCTTTCTCGCGCGGCGCATCATCGTCGCCTGGTGGGTGCGCGGCTTGTCGGAGGGCGCTGCGCGCGTCCACTCCCCGTCCGGCCCGAGGAGCCAGGCGTTCGTGTCGTCGGCGAGGGCGCTGTCGAGGATCGCGTTGACCTCCTGCCTGAGGCGGGCGTTCTCGACCGGCACGAGCACCTCGATCCGGTGGTCGAGGTTGCGCGCCATGAGGTCCGGGCTGCCGACGTACGTCGTCGCCCGGTCGCCCGCCTCGAAGGCGTAGATCCGGCTGTGCTCGAGGAACCGCCCCACGACCGAGCGAACGCGGATGTTCTCGGAGAGGCCCTCCACACCGGGCCGGAGCGAGCACGTCGTCCGGGCGACGAGATCGATCTGCGCACCCGCCCGCGAGGCCGCGTAGAGCTCCTCCACGATCGACGGATCGACGAGGTGGTTCATCTTGAACCGGATGCGGGCGTGCTCGCCCGCGGCGGCTGCCGCAGCGACCGCGCGAATCCCGTCCACGAGCCCGCTGCGGAGCGTGAAGGGCGCGACGAGCAGCTTCCGGAACTGCCGGGGGCGCCCGAAGCCGGTGATGAAGTTGAAGAGGTCGGCGACGTCCGCCGCGATCTCCTCGTCGGCGGTGAAGATCCCGAAGTCCTCGTACAGCCGGGCCGTCGTCGCGTGGTAGTTGCCCGTCCCGATGTGCGCGTAGCGCCGGAGCTCGCTGCCCTCGCGGCGGACGACGAGAGTCATCTTCGCGTGGATCTTCAGGTCGGGAAAGCCGTACGCGACGTGGACGCCGGCCTTCTCCAGCGCGCGCGACCACTCGATGTTGCGGCGCTCGTCGAAGCGGGCCATGAGCTCGACGAGGCACACCGCCTGCTTGCCCTCCTCCGCAGCCTGGATGAGCGACCCGACGAGCGCGCTGTCGTCGGTCGTGCGGTATACGGCTGCCTTCATCGCGATCACGTCCGGGTCCTGGACGGCCGCCTGGGCGAAGAGCTCGAAGCTCGCGCGAAACGACTCGTAGGGCTGGTGGACGCCGATGTCGCCGCGCCTGATCTCGTCGAAGATCCGCGGGAGGTCGGTCTGGGCGCGGAGGAAGCGCGGCGGGATGACGGGCACCCAGGCCTGCACCTTCAGGTCGGCACGGTCGAGCGCGGCGAGCTCCTTGAGGTCCGCGAGGTCGAGCAGCGTGTCCACGCGGTAGACCTGCGTCTCGTCGGCTTCGAGGCCGTCCTGGAGCCTTCCGACCATCGCGGCGGACGCGGAGGAGCTGACCTCGAGCCGGACGACGTCGCCGAAGCGGCGCTTGCGGAGCTCGCTCTCGACGGCCTCGAGGAGGTCGCTCGCATCGTCCGAGACCTCGAAGTCGGCGTCCCGCGTCACCCGGAACACCGCGCGCTCGACGATCGTCGCACCCGGGAAGAGGGAGGGGAGGAAGTGGGCCACGACCTGCTCGAGCGGCACGTACAGCCCCCGCTTCCCGATCTCGACGAAGCGGGGGAGGACCTCGGGGATCTTCACGCGCGCGAAGCGCTCCTCGCCCGTCTCCGGGTCGGCGACGAAGACGCCGAGCGAGAGGGAGAGGCCGGAGATGTACGGGAACGGCCGGCCGGGCCCGACCGCGAGCGGCGTGAGGATGGGGTAGATCTCGCGCTCGAAGTGCTTCCGGAGCCGCTCGAGCTCCTTCGGGGCGCAGTCCTCGATCCCGCCGACCACGATGCCCTCCTCGGCGAGTGCCGGCCGGAGCTCCTTCTTCCACGTGCGGGCCTGCCGTGCCACGAGCTCGAGCATCCGCTCTCGGATCCGCGCGAGCGCCTGCTGCGGCGTGAGGCCGTCGGGCGACAGCATCGCGAGCCCGGACTCGGCCTGCTCCAGGAGCCCGGCCACGCGGACCTGGAAGAACTCGTCGATGTTCGACGAGAAGATGGCGCAGAACGTCACCCGCTCGAGCAGCGGGAGCGACCGGTCGCTCGCGAGCTCCAGCACGCGGGCATGGAAGTCGATCTGCGAGAGCTCGCGGTTCAGGAGCCGCGCGGCCGTCTCGTCGGAGACGTGCGTCGTCATGACGACATTGTGTATCGGCAGGCCAGGTGGCCGCGGTTACGGGCCCCGGCCGTCTACGCCGCGGCAGGCAGGAGCCGGCGGGTCTCGTACCGGCGGAAGAGGAACGCAGCCGCTGCGATGGCGCCCGCGAGCACGAAGACGACGATGTCGCCCGCGGGCAGCCTCGTGACGACCTCCATCGTCGCTCCGACGAGCCCGGCGGCGGGAAGGGTGAGGATCCACGCGAGCACGATGTTGCCGGCGATCCCCCAGCGCACGGCCGAGAAGCGGCGGCTCGCGCCGGCGCCGACGACGCACCCGGAGATCGTCTGCGTCGTCGAGACCGGGAAGCCGAGGTGGGCGGTCGTCCACAGGATCCCGGCGCAGGCCGTCTGCGCGGCGAACCCCTGGGGCGGGTCGATCTTCGCGATCCGCGTGCCCATCGTCTTGATGATCTTCCACCCGCCCGCGTAGGTGCCGAGCGCCATCGCGGTCGCGGCGCTCACGACGACCCAGGTCGGGACGTCGAACTCCTCGGCGTCGAGGTGCCCCGAGGCGATGAGCGCGAGCGCGATGATCCCCATCGTCTTCTGCGCGTCGTTCGTCCCGTGGGTGAAGGCGACGAACCCGCCGGACAGGATCTGTGCCCGCCGGAACACCCGGTTCACCTTGGTCGGCGAGCGCCTCCTGATGATCCACGCGATCGCGATCATGAGTGCGAGCGCGATTGCGAAGCCGAGCACGGGCGACATGACTCCCGGCTTCACGACCTTGTCCCAGACCCCGTGCCACTGGACGACGTCCCAGCCCGAGGCGGCGATCGCGGAGCCCATCATGCCGCCGATCAGCGCGTGGCTCGAGCTCGACGGCAGCCCCAGGAGCCACGTGAGGAGGTTCCAGGTGATCGCGCCGACGAGCCCCGCGAGGACGACGTCGAGCGTCACGGCGTCGGTGTCCACGATCCCCTTCGCGACCGTCGCCGCCACCTTGAGCGATACGAAGGCGCCGACGAAGTTGAGCACGGACGCCATGAGCACGGCCGTACGGGGGGACATCGCCCGGGTGGACACGCTCGTGGCGACGGCGTTGGCGGTGTCGTGGAACCCGTTCGTGAAGTCGAAGAAGAGCGCGACCGCGATCACCGCGGCCAGCGTCAGGTCCTCGGCGCCCACGGCTCCTCAGGCGTTCTTGACGACGATGTTCGCGATCACGGTCGCAGCGGTATCGCAGGCGTCGAGCGCGCGCGCGAGGGACTCGGAGATGTACTTACAGCGGATGACGAACAGCGGGTCGATCCCGCCGTCGCGGAAGAGCGAGGCGAGCGCGTCGCGGAGGATGCGGTCGCCCTCGTCCTCGAGGAGCTTGAGCTCCACGAGCGCCTCCTGCACGCCGCGCATCCCCTTGAGGTTGTCGCACGCGAACGCGAGGTGCTCGCAGGCCTTGACGATGACGCCGCACTGCTCGACGGCGTGGCGTGTCGGCATCTCCACGCCGTAGAGGCCGAGGAGGTCGGACGCCTCCTCGAGGTAGTCCACGACGTCGTCGATCTCCGTCGCGAGGAGGTAGATGTCCTCGCGGTCGAAAGGGGTGATGTACTGCGTGTTGAGGAGGTTGATGAGGTCGCGGGTGATCGCGTCGCCCTCGGTCTCCTCGGCCTTGACCTGCTCCTGCGAGACGGCGGAGCCCGGATGCTCGCGGAAGCGCTGCTCGACGAGCCGTGCCACCTGAAGTGCGTTCTGCCCGGCTTTCCCGAATAGGTCGTAGAACTCGCCGGTGCGCGGGGTCAGCCGGAACCGCATGCGCGCGGGACGTTAGACGATCGGCGGAGCGCGGGCCCGGGGGAGCCGTCGGCCGGCGTCAGGCGAGCGCCTGCACCACGAGCGACTGGAAGTGGGCGACGAGCAGCTCGGACTCGGGGAGCAGGCGCCCGTCGTGGAGGAGCCCGGACCGCACGCCCGCCTGCACCCGCGCCACCAGGAGGCTGTCCTCGGCCCCGACCTGCCGGTCGAACTCGATCGACTCCTCGATCCACGCCGGGTCCGCGTCCTCCGCGACGAAGTAGTCGAGGAAGCGCTGCGTGCGCTCGGTCGAGAGGGGGAGAACCGGACCGATCGAGAAGTTCGGACGGCCGGGCATGACGTTGACCACCGTGCCGGGGAAGAGCAGGTGGAACTGTCCGCGCTCGACCTCCCCCGTGAGGTCGTAGCCGCCCTTCGGCTCGGGGCGCGGCGGCCCGTGCTGGGTCATCCGGCTCCCGCTCGCCTCGAGCAGGTACGCGTCTGGCGACACGTCCATCGCCGCGGAGAAGCCGGGGTGGGCGACCGGGCAGTGGTAGCACTCGAGGAAGTTCTCGGCGGAGATCTTCCAGTTGGCCTCGACCTCCCACTCGACGCGCCGGTGGAAGCGGAGCGCGTCGAGGTCGATCCCGGCGGCGGCGATCCGCTCCGGGACGTCCTCGAGCTGCTCGAGCAGGGGCGGCGCCTCGGAGTCCGGGTTGACGAAGACGAGCGGGCCCCACGTGTCCACCTGGACCGGCAGCAGCCCGAGCTCGGAGGTGTCGCCTCCCTCCTCGCGCGCGAATCGCGGCGCCGCCACCAGACGGCCGTCCAGGCCGTAGGTCCAGGCGTGGTACGGGCACTGGAGCGTCGCCCGCCTGCCCGACCCCTCGCAGACGAGCGAGCCCCGGTGCCGGCACACGTTCAGGAAGGCGCGGAGCTCCCCGGCCTCGTCGCGCGTCAGCACGACCGGGACGTCACCCGCCCGCGTCGCCAGGAACGTCCCCGGGTCGGCGATCTCGTCTCGGCGGGCGACGTACTGCCAGGCGTGCCGGAAGATCCGCTCCTGCTCGAGCCGGAGGACGGTCGGGTCCGTGTACCAGCTCCAGGGCAGCGTTCTCGTCTCCACCGCGCTCACGGGCCGAACCGTACCGTTCCCCCGCAGGCGCGCGGGTACCATCCGCCCGCGATGAGCGGGCGGGTCGAGGTCTCCGACGGCGAGCTCGCCGACGCCGTCGCGGCCTGCGAGCCGGAGCTGCTCGACCTCCTCTCGCGGCTCGTCGAGGCGCCGACGACGCTCGGGAACGAGGAGCCGGGGCAGGAGCTGATGGAGGAGGCGTTCCGCGATCTCCTGGGGCTCGAGCCCACCGACCTCGTGCTGGACGAGGCGCTCCTGCGGGAGCATCCCCTCGCCGCGCCGTTCACCTGGGACGTCGCCGGCAAGCGGAACGTCGTCGCCGACTGGCCGCCTGCGGGGACGGGCGGGCGCTCGCTCGTCCTGAACGGCCACGTGGACGTCGTCGCCCCGGCCTCGGCGAGGTCCTGGCGGACGCCCCCGTTCACCGCGCGGCGCGAGGGCGACTGGCTCTACGGCCGGGGCTCGGGGGACATGAAGGCCGGTCTCGCGGCGATGGTCGCGGCGGTGCTCGGCCTCCGTCGTCTCGGGCTCGCGCCGCTCGCGCCCGTCCAGCTGCAGTCGGTCGTCGAGGAGGAGTGCGGCGGGAACGGCGCCGTGCAGTGCGTCGTCTCGGGCCTGCGCCCCGACGCCGCGGTCATCCCCGAGCCGTATCCGGGTCTCGTCACGACGTCGCAGGTCGGCGTTCTCTGGTTCCACGTGGACATCGCGGGCTCGCCCGCCCACGTGGCGGAGGCCCAGGAGGGCGTGAACGCGATCGACGCCGCCTTCGCCGTCGTCCAGGAGCTCCGGCGGCTGGAGGAGGAGCTGAACGAGAGCCCGCCTCCGCCCTACGACGGATTCGATCACCCCCTCAACTTCAACGTGGGCGTGATCTCGGGCGGCGACTGGGCCTCCACCGTTGCTGCCGAGTGCACGCTCTCGTGCCGGATCGCGCTGTATCCGGGCACGCCGGTGGACGAGGCGAAGCGTCGCGTCGAGGAGGCGGTCGCCCGCGCGGCCCGCTCGAGCGCGTACCTCGAGGAGCATCCCCCGGCCGTGCGCTACGGCGGGTTCGCCGGCGAGGGGGCCCGGATCCCCGACGACGCGCCCATCGTCCTCGCGCTCCGGGCCGCCTACGAGTCGGTGTCGGGCTCGCCCGCCGCAACCACCGCGACCACCGCGACCACGGACGCCCGGGCGTTCATCGGTGCGGGGATCCCCGCTGCCTGCATCGGCCCGTACGCGGAGCACATCCACGGGATCGACGAGCGCGTCTACCTCCCGTCGGTGGTCCAGACTGCGCAGGTGCTTGCGACACTCGTCCGTGACTGGTGCGGGCTCGCGTGACGGCGACGCTGCGCGACCACACCATGTCGGGCGTCTCGGAGCTCCGGCGCTTCTTCCGGACTGCCGAGACCCCCGTCTACTTCGTCTCGGCCACGCCGTTCAACCTGCTCGGGATGGACCGGTGGGTTCCGACGTTCCGGTACGTCAACTACTACGACTCGTTCGACGGGCACCATCCGAGCGTCTTCGTGCCGCGGCACTCGAGCCCGCCCCTCTTCGAGTCGATCGAGGAGATCTGCAACTACCTCCTCGGCCACAAGGACGTCCGCGACCACATCGCGCGGCGCGGGGGCCGCGGGCTGGCGGTGTTCCTCATGTTCGACGAGGAGACCGAGTCGCTCGCCGAGGAGGCGGGCCTCGAGGTCGCGATGCCGCCGGCCTCGCTCCGCCGGCGCCTCGACTCCAAGCTCGAGACGACACGGCTCGCGGACGAGGCGGGAGTCCCGAGCGTGCCGAACGTCCTCGGGCGCGCAGACTCCTACGGCGACCTGCTCAAGCTCGCGCTCGGCGCCGGGCTCGGCCAGGACCTCGTCCTCCAGACCGCGTACGGGGACTCGGGGCAGACGACGTTCTTCGTTGCCTCGGCCGGAGACTGGGACGAGCACGCGGCCGAGCTCCGGGGGGAGGAGCTGAAGGTGATGAAGCGGATCGACTGCAAGGAGGCGGCGATCGAGGGCGTGATCACGAGGCACGGCACCGTCGTCGGCCCGATCATGACCGAGCTGACGGGGTTCCCCGAGCTCACGCCGTACGGGGGAGGCTGGTGCGGGAACGACGTCTTCGCGACCGCGCTGACGGAGAAGCACCGCGTCCTGGCGCGCGAGTACGCGCAGCGGATGGGCGAGCGCCTGAGCCGCGAGGGCTACCGCGGGTACTTCGAGCTCGACGTGCTCGCCGACATGGACACCGGTGCGCTGTACCTGGGAGAGCTGAACCCGCGCGTCACCGGGGCAAGCTCGATGACGAACGTGACGGCGGTCGCGTACGGCGACCTGCCCCTCTTCCTCTTCCACCTGCTCGAGTTCTCGGGCGCCGACTTCGAGCTCGACGTGGAGGCGCTGAACGAGGCGTGGGCGAGCCCCGGAGCCGTGGACGAGTGGAGCCAGTTCATCCTCAAGCAGACCGACGAGTCGGTCGAGCTCATCTCGCAGGCGCCGCGCTCGGGCATCTGGAGGCTCGACCCGGCGGCCCCGGGAGGGATCGGCTTCGTCCGCCGCGAGACCGACTGGCACTCGGTGGCGAGCGAGGACGAGGCGTTCTACCTCCGGATCGCCGCAGAGGGCCAGTACCGCTACCCGGGCGCCGACCTCGGCATCCTCGTCACGCGCGGACGGCTCCAGACCGACGAGCACGAGCTGACCGAGCGCGCGCGCTCCTGGATCGCCGGCATCAAGGCGCAGTTCGCCGGCACGCCGGCCCCACTCGATGCGCTCTACCCGAGCCCGGAGCCCTTCTCCTTCAAGATGCTGTGACGGGCGAGCTGACGTTCCACGCGTTCTGGGAGGACGAGCCCGGGCCGAAGTGGCGGGCCTTCTTCGAGCACCACTGGCCTCACTACCGCACCTGGTTCCTCCGGGAGGGCGAGCGCGCGCGGGCCTCCTACGCGGAGTCCGCGAAGATGCTGCGCGAGCACATGCCGGAGCTCGTCCCGGTGTACGAGCGGCTCTGCGAGCTCGCGGGCGGCGGTGACCTCGAGGCGCGCCTGCTCTCGATGTGGAGCCCCCCGTCGTACCTCCACGGCTGCTCGCAGGCGGTCTGGACCCGGGGCGAGCCGATGCTCGTGCGCAACTACGACTACGCGCCCGACCGCATCGAGGGCGCCGTCCTCGGCACGGGCTGGGAGGGGCGGCGCGTGATCGGCGTCAGCGACTTCCTCTGGGGGCTCCTGGACGGGATCAACGACGCCGGGCTTGCAGTCTCGCTCGCGTTCGGCGGGCGGCGGGTGGTCGGGGCGGGGTTCGGCGTCCCTCTGGTCCTGCGCTACCTCCTGCAGGTGTGCGAGACGGTCGCCGAGGCGCGCTCGGTTCTCGAGCGCCTTCCCTACCACCATGCTCACACGCTGACGCTCGTCGACCCGACCGGCGCCTACCTGACCGCGTACGTCTCCCCCGATCGGGACGTCGTGCTCCGCGACGTGCCCGTCGCGACGAACCACCAGGAGGACGTCGAGTGGGAGGAGCACGCGTTCGCCACGCGCTCGCTCGAGCGGGAGCGCCTTCTCGCGACCGCGCTCGAGAGCTCGTCCGACCCGCAGCGGTTCGCGGGAGCGTTCCTCGAGGCACCGCTCCACACCGCGGACTACGCGCATGGCCTGGGAACCCTCTACACGGCGATCTACAGGCCGCGGCAGGGCTCGGTCGAGCTCCGCTGGCCCGACGCCTGCTGGGAGCATTCGTTCGCCCACTTCCGCGAGGGATCCCGAACGGTGCGCCTCCTTCAGCCCTTCGCCGCATGACGGGCGCCGAGGCATTCGCCACCTCGCTCGAGCAGCTGCTGCAGCCGCTCTCGCACGCCCGCAGCCTCGCGTGGTGGGACTCCCAGGTGGACGCGTCGGAGGAGAACGAGCGCCGGCGCGCCCAGGCCGAGCTCGCGTGGTCGGACGCTCTCGCGGACCCCGATCTCTTCGCCTCCCTTCGGCGCCTGCTCGGAGACGGCGCCGACGAGTCCGCGCAACGGCGGCTCGAGCTGGCCCGGAACCTCATGCTGGTGCACCAGGTGCCCGCCGGGTTGCGAGCCAGGATCGTCGAGCTCGAGACGTCGGTCGAGGGACGCTTCTCACGGCACCGCGGGGTCGTCCGGGGAGTCGAGGTGGACGACAACGAGATCAAGCGCATCCTGCGCGACAGTGACGATCCGGCCGAGCGGCGCGAGGCCTGGGAGGCCTCGAAGACGGTCGGCGCGGCGGTCGCCGACGACGTGAGAGAGCTGGCGAGGCTGCGGAACCAGGCGGCGCACGCCCTCGGGTACCGCGACTGGTTCGCGCTCTCCCTCTCGACGGACGAGCTCGACGAGGCGAAGCTCGTCGAGACGCTCGCCGAGGCCGACCGGGCCACGGCCGGGCCGTTCGCACGCTGGAAGAGCCGGCTCGACGACCGGCTCGCAGCGAGGTTCGGCTGTGCGAGCTCCGAGCTCAGGCCCTGGCACTACGCCGACCCCTTCTTCCAGGAGACGCCCGCGGAGGGGGCGGTGGACCTCGACCCGCTCTTCGCTGGCCGGGACGTCGTCGCGCTCGCCGGCCGGACGTTCGACGGGCTCGGCATCGATGTCGCCCCGATCATCGCGCGCAGCGACCTCTACCCGCGCGCGGGGAAGTGCCAGCACGCGTTCTGCATCGACATCGACCGTGCAGGCGACGTCCGGGTCCTCGCGAACGTCGTCGCGAACCAGCACTGGGCGGACACGATGCTGCACGAGCTCGGCCACGGCGTGTACGACCTCGGCTTCGACCCCGGCCTCCCGTGGCTCCTGCGGAGCACGCACCTCGTGGCGACGGAGGCCTCCGCCCTCCTCTTCGGAGCGCTGGCCGCCGACCCGGACTGGCTCGAGCTCGTCCTCGAGGCCTCCTCCGAGGCGTCCTCGCTGGCGGGGCCGCTCCGCGCCGCCCGGGCAGCCGAGCTGCTCGTCTTCACGCGCTGGGTGCTCGTGATGAACGCGTTCGAGCGCGCGCTGTACGCGGACCCGGACGGCGATCTCGACCGGACCTGGTGGGAGCTCGTCGCCCGCCACCAGCTCGTCACCCCACCGGAGGGCAGGAGCGCTCCCGACTGGGCCGCGAAGATCCACATCGCCGCCGCGCCCGTCTACTACCACACGTACCTCTACGGGGCGATCGTCGCCCTGCAGCTGAAGCGGGCGCTGGAGGAGGCTGCGGGCGGCCTCGTCGATCGACCCGAGGCGGGCGCGATCCTCCGCGAGCGCCTCTTCTCACCCGGCGAGTCGGTCCGCTGGGACCGGCTCGTGGAGCGGGCCTCCGGGTCGCCGCTCTCCGTCGAGTCGCTCGCACGCGCCGTCGTGGCCGCCTGATCCGGCCTTTACGCCGGCCTGACGAGTCCGTGCTTCCATGAAGGCGCGATGCGCGCCGTCCCGCTCGCCGTCCTCGCCCTCGCCGCCGGTTCGCTCCTCGGGGGCTCCGCCGGGGCCGCTCGGCCCGGGCTGTCCGTGGCCGTGACGGGGATCCAGCCGGGGCCGCTCTCGGCGACGGTGGGCTGGCAGGTGTCGGCCCCCGCGTCCGTCGTCGTCGAGTACGGGCCGACCGAGGACTACGGAGCATGGTCGCGGCGACGCGCCTCGGGGCGCGACCGGACGGGCCGGACGGGCCTCGCAGTGCTCGAGCCGGGACGGCAGTACCGCTTCCGCGTGATCGCCCGCGCCGGAGCGGAGCGGGCCGAGGTCTCGGGCTCGTTGACCACGGCGTCGCTCCCGCCGTGGGTCGGGGCCGGGGTGACGCCGAGGTCGCTCGCCGTCGCCGGCCAGGGGTTCTTCCCCCGGATGGTCTGGCAGGAGTGCCCGTGGGCGTACGACCACGCGCTCGCCGCCGGCATCGACGTCTTCATGGGGAGCTGCACGAGCACCCACGAGCAGATCGCCGGGCTCCGGGGGCGCGCGCTCTCGATCACGCCGGTCGAGGGGCGGCAGGACGGCCTCGGCGTCATCGGCTTCTTCCACGTGGACGAGGCGGACGCCGTCCTCCCGCGCGTCGAGGACCTGCCCGTGCTCCCGCCGTCGAGGGTCAGCCGGCGCCCCACGTTCCTCACGCTGACCAACCACTTCTACTCGGGCTCGGCGCCGCTCCCGCAGGGGCGTGGGATGTACCCGGGGATGATCGCGCGGGCGGAGATGGTCGGGTTCAACCTCTACCCGCTGCAGACGTGGTGCCGTCGCGTGACCCTGCAGGCGGTCTTCGACGCCCAGCGCGAGCTCGTCGAGCTGGCCCGCGGCAAGCCCACGTACCAGTGGATCGAAGCCGGGCCGATGGAGTTCTGCGCCGGCCTCGACCCGAGCCCGGCCCTCGTCCGGGCCGAGACCTGGCTCGCGATCGCGGGAGGCGCCCGGGGAATCGGCTGGTTCCCGGGAGTCTGGTCCGCGCCCGTCGCGGCGGAGATCAGGAAGCTGTCGGACGAGATCGCCGCTCTCGCGCCGGCCCTCCTCGGAGAGGACGGGGAGGCGATCGTCACGCCCTCGGACACCCTCGTGCGCGCCGGGGTCCGGCGCTCGAACGGCGCGGCCTACGTGATCGCGGTCAACTCGTGGACGAAGCCGGCCACGGTGCGGATCAGGGTGCCGGGGCTGACGGCCGGCTCGGTGCAGGTCTTCGGCGACCGTCGAACGCTGAAGGTGCGAGACGGCGCCTTCGTCGATTCGCTGCGCGGGCTCCGCGCGCGGATCTACGTCGCCGCCCCGCCGTGGGGCTGACCGGCGCCCTCCTGGAAGCCCTCGAGCAGCGCGCGCACGAGCATCCCGATCGTCTCGAGCACGTAGCCGCCCTCCTGCACGAGCACCGTCGGGAGCCCGAGGGCGCCCAGCAGGCGGCCGCCCTCGCGGAATCCCGCCTCGGTCACGGCGAGCGGCGCGTTCGGATCGCCCGCCGCCGCGTCCACTCCGAGCGGGACGACGAGGGCTTCGCTGCCGTGCTCCCTCGCGGCCTCGGTGAGCCGGGCAACGCCGGCGAGCCACGGATCGTCACCGGAGCCGGGCGGCAGCGGCACGTTGAGGTTCGCCGCACCGCTCTCGCTCGCGAAGCCGAGGAAGTGCGGGAACCAGCCGTGTCCGGGATCGACGTGCACCGAGCCCGTGAGCACGTCCTCACGCTCGGCGAAGATCGCCTGGGCGCCGTTCCCGTGGTGAGCGTCCACGTCGAGGACGGCGACCCGCTCGAACCGCCTCTCGCGGAGGTACCGCGCAGCGACGGCGGCGTTGTTGAGGTAGCAGGAGCCGCCGAACGCCGACCTCGTGACGTGGTGTCCCGGCGGCCGGCAGCAGCCGTACGCCGCCCGCTCGCCGGCAAGGACGAGGTCGGCGGCGGTCAGGGCCACGTCCACCGCAGCGCGGGCGGCTTCCCACGTCCCCGGGCCGACGACCGTCATCGTGTCGTAGCACCATGCACCCGTCCGCGCAGCGAGCGAGACCGGCTCGCGCGGCTCGAGCCCCGCGAGCAGGCCGGGGGTGGGGAAGAGGTAGCCCCCGACCGCGCCCTGCCCCGGGTCCTCGGGGTACCCGGCCTCGGCCCAGTCGTTCCACGCGCTCCGGAGGAACTCGACGAGGCCGGAGTCGTGCACGTCGTCGAGCGCGCCGTCCGGGTGCGCTCGAGCGGGCACGATCCTCGCTCCGGCGCGCTCGAGGGCCTCGCGAATCGCCTCGGCCCGCGCGGGGGTCTCGTCGTTCTCGATCAGAACGCCGACCCACACGACGCTCTCCGCGTCGTGGAGGCGATGGTCGTCCGACCAGACGACCGGGATCGAGAGCGCCACCGGTCTAGCCGCCGAAGCGGTACCCGGCCGCGACGTCCGGCGTGAGGAAGGCGGCGGACGGGCTCCCCGCGGGGGTGAAGACGCCGAGGATCGTGAGCTCGCGGTCGGCGCTCGTGTTCTCGACGATGTGAACCTGGCGCGGGCGGAGGCGGAAGGACGATCCGGGCCCGAGCTCCTCGGTGCCGTCGCCCGTGTGCAGGCACCCGGGGCCCTCGGGTACCCACACGATCTCGTCGTACAGGTGGTAGTGCCACGGCGCCTTCCCGGGCGGGATGGAGCCGGCGAAGAGCGTGGCCCGCGTGGAGCCGTTGTGCGGACCGAGCAGGGTCTGGTACGAGCGCGCTCCCGTCGCCGGCTCGGATCCGGAGTGGTTCAGGCGCACGACGCTCTCGCGCGAGCCGAGCGGGGCATGCCGGTCCGCGTCGGGCCCGACGGTCGCGACGATCGCCGCCAGCTCGCCCCCCACCGCTTCGAGCCGCCCGCGCTCGCCGGCCAGGACGAGCGCGGCCGCGCCCGGGGCGACCGGCCACGTCCCGCCGTTGACCGCGAGGATCCCCGAGCCGGCGAAGACGTAGACGAGCGAGTCCCGGTCGGCAGCGCCGAGCTGATGGGGCTCCGCCTCGGAGAGCACCACCTCCGAGAGGGCGAGCGCCGAGCCTTCGAGCGCCGGCACGACGTCCTGAACGGGCACGACGGGAGGTTAGTGGCCGGGGAGCGGGAGAGGCGCCTCGTCCACGAAGCACCACGCCCAGCTCTCGTGCGGCTCGGCGGAGCGGACCAGCGGGTGGCCCGTCTCGTGGAAGTGCTGCGTGGCATGGCGGTGCGGGGAGTTGTCGCAGCAGCCGACCTTGCCGCACGTGAGGCACATGCGCAGGTGCACCCAGGGGGAGCCGATCTTCCGGCACTCCTCGCAGGCGAGCGGCGGGGCGGGGAGCTCCGTGACCTGGACCGCGTCGAGGTGCGTGCAGGGGACGGGCGGCATGGATGCGCATGATGACGCCTCGCGCGCTCGCTCGTCCGGTCGATCCTCCGTTCGCCCGATGGCCCGCCAGGGGCGTGCGAGCTAGGTTCGAGGCACCGATGGAGCGCTACCGCCGGCAGGGCATCGAGTGACGTGGGACGAGCAACTCGCCCGCTCCGGCACCCACTGCACGCCGCCGGGCACGAGTTGGGGCACCTCGAGGAGGTCGCGCGGAAGGGGGAGAGCCCTGCGACCCTCGCAATCCTGCTCGCGACCTGGGTCGCGATCGTCCTCCCGCTCGTCGCGCTCGTCGCGGGCCTCGCCTTCGGAGTCTCGTACCTCGTGACCGGAAGCGCCGGCACCCGCTACCCGCAGGCGGCCACCCGGACGACGGCGCCGACGCCGGCGTCGGGTCCGCGGGAGAGGACCGCCGGCGGTCGCGCGATCTTCGCCCGGAGCTGCGCCGCCTGTCACGGCGCCACGGGGCACGGGGGCGTCGGCCCGGACCTCACGACGCTGCCGGCCGCCCGGGACCCGGCGGTCGTCGTCCACCAGGTGACCTACGGCGGCGGCGTCATGCCCGCCTTCGCGAGCACACTGGACGCGCGCCAGATCCGCGCCGTCACCGCCTACGTGACGACGGTGCTCGCGACGGGAGCATCATGACCGGGCGACCTGTGCCCGCGGGAGGGCGTGCCTACGTCTGCTTCCGGGATGCCGTGACCGACTTCTCCGTCGATCCGAGCCCGGACAACGTCGTCCGCTACCTGGTTGCAAGCCGTCTGCTCGCGGAGTCGAGCAGGCGGGCCGGCGCCGCTAGGAGTCGCCGACGACCAGCGGGTTCGCCGGGTCCGCGGTCCACTCCTGGAGGGAGGCGGCGTAGACCGCGACGTCCGTGAACCCCACGCGGGTCATCGCGAAGGCGTTGGCCGACGCCGCGATGCCGCCGCCGCAGTAGGTGATGTGGCGGGAGCGTGGATCGGTGTCGAGCAGCGCCGCGAGCTCCTCGTCCGGCCGGAAGCGCCCCTTCTCGTCGAACAGCGTGAAGGCGGAGACGTTCACCGCTCCCGGGATGTGCCCCGGCCGTGAGTAGAGCGCCCACTCGCCGCGGTAGTGCTCGGGCATGAGCGTGTCCACCAGCGTGACCGTGGGATCGGCGATCGCGGCGAGCACCTCGTCGCGCTGGGCGATCAGCCCCGGGCGGACGGCGGGCGTGAGCGTCCTCGCGGGCCGTTCGACGGGCTCCGCCGAGAGCGGGAGGTCCTCGAGCTCCCAGGCGACGAGCCCGCCGTTCAGGATCGCCGCGCGGTCGAACCCGACCCAGCGGAGCATCCACCAGACCCGCGCCGCCCACACGGACAGGTTCCCGTCGTAGAGGACGACGCGCGAGTCGTCGCCGACACCCAGGGCGCCCATCGCCGCGCAGAACCGCTCCGGCGTCGGCAGCGCCGTCTCGAGCGGGCTGGACGTGTCCGCGAGGTCCACGAGCAGGTCGGCGAACCCCGCGGTCGGGATGTGTCCCTGCTCGTAGGCCGGTCGCCCGCTCTCGCCCCGGAAGCCCTGGCCGACCTCGACGGTGCAGTCGAGCACGACCAGGTCGTCGGCGCCGAGCTGCCGCCTGAGCCAGCCCGGATCGACGAGCGTCTCCCACCCGGTGCTAGACATCGATGACCACCTTCCCTCGCACGTGCCCCTCGCTCACGTGGTCGAGAGCCTCGGCAACGCGGTCGAGCGGGTACGTGCGCCCGACCACGGGCTTCACCTTCCCGGAGGCCATGAGCTCCGCCAGCGTCTCCATGGACTCGCGGTCGAGCCTCGCGATGAAGAAGGCCACCCGGCGGCTGTCGCCGATCGAGGCGAGCCGCAGGCGTGCGATCCGGCGCAGGGGGCCGAGCAGCCTCCCGCCCATGGGCGCTCCCACGATGACGAGCGTCCCTCCCGGCGCGAGCACGCGCTTGCAGTCGGACCACGACCTCGTCCCCGCGATGTCGAGGAGCACGTCGTAGCGGTGGTCGCTCAGCGTGAAGTCCTCGCGCGTGTAATCGACGACGTCGTCGGCGCCGAGCGAGCGGACGAGCTCGACGTTGCCGGTGCTGCAGACGCCGGTCACGTCGGCGCCGAAGGCCTTCGCGATCTGCACGGCGAACGTGCCGACGCCTCCCGAAGCGCCGTTGACGAGCACGTGCTGCCCCGCCTCGAGCCCGCCCTTGTCGCGCAGCCCCTGGAGCGCCGTTGCCGCCGCGGTCGCCACGGATCCCGCCTCCTCGAAGGTCAGCCCCTCGGGCTTCGGGACCACCGCCCGGTCCT
Source organism: uncultured Gaiellales bacterium (assembly GCA_964569165.1). Classification (GTDB taxonomy): domain Bacteria; phylum Actinomycetota; class Thermoleophilia; order Gaiellales; family Gaiellaceae; genus GMQP-bins7. The sequence continues at coordinate 8,585 of CAZMUG010000003.1, read as the reverse complement.
CGCGAGCGCACACGTACTCGGCGAAGGCGCCGCTCCGGGCACCGAAGACCTCATCACCAGGCCGAAAACGCGTGACGCCGTCGCCCACCGCCTCGACCCGTCCGGCGTAGTCGGCTCCGAGCACGGGTGTCTTCGGGCGCCGCAGCCCCATCGCCACCCGGCCGGCGTACGGCAGGCCGGTGACGCCGTACCACTCGGCGATGTTCGCCCCCGCGGCCTCGACGCGGACGAGGAGCTCGCCGGGGCCGGGGGCCGGCGTCTCGAGCTCGCGGATCTCGATCACCTCGGCGGGTGGGCCGAACCGGTCGCGCACCGCGGCCCGCATCACGCGGCCCCACTGACGTCATTGACTACTGCTTGCAGCATGATCTCTGCTCCTGACATACGGTGTAAGTGTACGCTGTACGTTAGACTTACACCGTCAGTCTTGTCAAGTGGAGGTCGAGACGATGTCGAGCGAGGCCGAGGCGAGCGCAGGTCCGCGGGCTCCGCTGAGCAGGGAGCGCGTGCTGCGCGCCGCCGTGGAGCTCGCAGACCGGGACGGCCTCGACGCTCTCAGCATGCGCCGGCTGGCCCGGGAGCTCGGCGTCGAGGCGATGTCGCTCTACAACCACGTCACGGGCAAGGACGAGATCCTCGCCGGGATGCTCGAGGTCGTCGTCGCGGAGATCGAGCTGCCGGCGGACGAGGCCGACTGGAAGCAGGCGCTACGCCGGAGCGCGATCTCGAACCGCGACGTCCTCCGCCGGCATGCGTGGGCAGCGAGCCTCTGGATGTCGGCGCAGAGCGGGGGCCCTGCACAGCTCCGGCGCACCGACTGGATCCTCCGGACGCTTCGTGAGGCGGGGCTCCCCCTGGACCTCGTCTACCACGCCCTCCACATCCTCGAGGCGTACGTGCTCGGGGCCACGGTTCAGCATCAGAGCTTCCCGTACAGCGGTGAGGAGCTGTCCGGCCTTGCGAACACGTTTCTCGCACAACTTCCCGCGGACGAGTACCCCGACCTCGTCGAGCACGTCAGGCAGCATCTCGACCCGCCGGCGGGAGCGGAAGGCGGGTTCGAGCTCGGGCTCGACCTCATCCTGACGGGGCTCGAGCGGTTGCGGGACGCGGCCTGACGAGAGCTCGGCGTCCCCGCGCGAAGCCCTGGTCGCAGGCGAGCCGCGAGCCTCTCGAGCCTGCCTGGGTCGAAGCCTGATCGCTCACGCACGGCGGGCGGCGACGATCCCGGCGTGCCACCCCGGAGCGCGGCCGTTGCGAGGAAGGCTGACCGACTCGACGTCCAGCCCGGTGCGGGCGAGCAGCCAGGAGACGAGCGAGTTCGAGTTCCACATCTCGCCCGTGCGGAGCTCGTCGCGGCCCCAGGTCGGAGCCGGGGCGATCGGTACCAGCTCGAGGATCCTCCTGGCGTCCGTGACCTCCTCGCTCACCCGCCGGGGGCTCTCGACGGCCTCGGCGGCGTCGGGGATGGTGCCGTCGCGCCAGCACCGGACCTCGTAGCGGAAGAGCCTGAAGCGGCCCGCCGCCTGCGCGCCCACGGGGCCCTCCGCGACGACGCCGCGCTCACCCTCGGCGCGCCAGGCCGGGGCCTGCTCGACCACCCACCTGCCCTCGGGCAGAGAGATCTCGAGAGCCGAGTGGTAGAGGTCGCAGCGAGGCCGCCGCTGCAGGAGCGCGGCAGCCGCCTCGAACACGATCCCGTTGACGCGGACGAAGCGGCCGCCCGCGCCGAGCGGTAGCCAGTAGAGGTCGACTGCCGCCATCGGCGGAGACGGTGCCATGTCGGACGGCGTCCTGTCGCTCCGATCCGACGGTCGGTGCCGGGAAGGCGCATCTCGGGTCCGTCGCGAGGAGGCCGTGAGCATGCGCCCTCGTGGGGGATCCCGTGATGTCCGTGGCAAGCGCAGCGGTCCGCGACCGGGGCCGGGGTAATGTCTTCGCGATGCGCGCCGCAGACACCGACGTGATCGCGGAGGGGAGGCGCATCCTCGACCTCGCGAGCGAGGCGAACGTGCCGCTGCGGCTGCTCGGCGGCGCCGCGATCGCGATCCGGACGCCCGATCTACCGCCCGAGGTCACGCGCGAGTACGGCGACCTCGACTTCGTCGCCGCCCCCGGCTCGTCCCCGGCGGTGTCCCATCTCTTCGCCGCCGCCGGCTATGCGGCCGACGCCGCCTTCAACACGCTGCACGGGAAGCGCCGTCTGATCTTCGTCCACCCCGAGACGCACCAGAAGGTGGATGTCTTCGTCGGCGCGTTCGAGATGTGCCACAAGGTCCCGGTCGCGGAGCGGCTCGAGCTCGAGCCGGCCACGATCCCGCTCGCCGAGTTGCTCGTCACCAAGCTCCAGATCGTCGAGCTGAACGACAAGGACGTCCGCGACGCTCTCGCCCTCCTGGCGGGGCACGAAGTCGCCGAGGGCGACGGCGACGCGATCGGGAGCGCCCGGGTCGCGCGGCTCGCCGCCGACGACTGGGGTCTCTGGCGAACGCTGACCGCCAATCTCGAGCGGCTGTCCGCGGACGCGCGCGCGTACGGCCTCGATGACGAGGTCCGGCAGGCGATCGAAGAGCGTATCGCCGCGCTCCTGACCCGTATCGAGGCCGAGCCGAAGTCGCGCGCGTGGCGCCTGCGCGCACGGGTCGGCGAGCGGGTCCGCTGGTACGAGCTGCCGGAGGACGTGTAGCGCCGACGATCAGCCGGCCGGGCGCCAGGCCGATCCCGGCGCTGCCATCCCACTCACGATGTCGCTCGTCGAGACGATCCCGAGGGGCACGGCGGCCTCGTCTCCGGCAGCCACGACCACGAGCCGGTGCACCTCGTGGCGGAGCATGAGGTCCGCGGCCTCCTGGAGCGACGCGTCCGGTGTGATCGTGAAGGGCTCGTGCATGAGCTCCGACGCAGGTGGGTCGGTGACGCCGCCCACGAGCGGGAGGAGATCATGGCCCGTGACGACGCCGGCCGGGGCGCCGTCCTCGGCGAGCACGATCACCGAGCGCGAGCGCCGCTCCGTCATCGCCCGCGCGAGCGCAGAGGCCGGCGCGTCCGCCCTACACGCGAGGAAGCCGCGGGACATGACGTCTCCGACGACGCGCCGCTCGTCCGGTGGCCGAGCGAGACCGGCCACGAGATCGGAGATGGACACGACGCCGACGGGCTCGCCGCCGTCGAGCACCACGAGGCGCCCGACACGCCGGACGCGCAGCCGGCCTGCGGCGACCGCCGCGTCCTCGTCTGCGTCCACCGTCTCGACCTCGGGGCTCATGAGCTCGCCCGCCGTCAGCTCACGCATCGCTGCCAGGCGCTCCTCGTCCGTCGCGATCCATTCGCCCGCAAGCAGGTCCGTGTCCGCGAGGATGCCGACGGGCGAGCCGTCATCCGCCGTCACGACGAGGGCGTGGACCCGGTTCGCGACGAGGTGCGAGGCGGCCTCGCCGATCGGCGTCGCCGAGCTCGCCGTGACGAGCCCGCGGTGCATGAGCTCCCGCACGGTTGCCACGGCGTGGAGCGTACCCCGTCGTGCGCGTCTAGCTTTCGATGCCTGTGAACCATCCTCGACGCCTCAGCCTACGACCGATCACGTCGCTCCGAGCGCACGAGGAGGTTGCGGAGCAACTCCGGCGCGCGATCGCGCTGCGCCTCGTCGGCGCCTCGGGCACGCTCCCGCCCGAGCGTGACCTGGCGCGCCAGTTCGGGGTCGGCCGGGCAACCGTCCAGAAGGCGATCGGGATTCTCGAGGCCGACGGGCTCGTCGAGCGGCGGCGCGGGCGAGGAGGGGGGACGTTCCTCGTCGGGCACGCCAACGAGGATGAACGGTCCGCCCGGCTCGTCGGCAGGCTCCGGGCGAATCGCGACGAGATCGAGGAGGCGCTCATCTTCCGGCTGACGATCGAGCCGTCCGCCGCGGCTCTGGCGGCGCTGGCGGCGAGCGCGCGCGACCTCGAGCGGATCCGGGCCGCGGTCGCCGCCGCCGTGGCGGCGGTGGGCGACCCGGTGTTCATGGAGCACGACACGGAGTTCCACCTCTCGGTCGGGCGTGCATCCGGCAACCGCTATCTCGCCGAGTCGGTCGAGCGCGTCCGGCTGGTCCTGAACGACGCTCTCGCCGCGCTCCCCGACTCGGACGCCTGGCACTCGTGGTCGAACGAGGAGCACGCGCGGGTCGTCCGGGCGCTCGAGCGGCGGGATGCGGAAACTGCGCGTGACGCGATGGCGGCACATGTCCTCCACGCGGACGACGCGATGCGCACGCTCCTCCGCTCTCTCTGAGGCGGTGAGTTGACTGCCGCCCCGGGGCGGTCATAGACTCGTTTGGACTTGAGTCAAGTCCTTTTCTCGCGGGTGGCGGTGGACGACTGGATCTCGTCGCACGAGGACGACCTCGTCGAGCTCGTGCGGAGGCTCGTCGGCTTCGACACCACGTCCGTCGACCTCTCTCCGGATTCGGCGCACACGGAGAACGAGGAGGCGGCGCTTCAGGCGTTCGTCGGGGAGCGGCTCGGGCGGCTCGGGGCCGACGTCGACCAGTGGGAGCCGGACCCTGCCGAGTTCGCGGGCCACCCGATGATGCCGCCGTGGCACCACTGGCGGAACCGGCCGCTGACGGTCGGAACGCTTCGAGGGGCGGGCGGCGGACGTTCCCTGGTGATCAACGGGCACATCGATGTCGTCGCGCCCGGTGGCGGCTGGACGAGCCCCCCGTTCGCAGCCGAGGTCCGCGACGGGCGGATCTACGGGCGCGGCGCGGTCGACATGAAGGGCGGGGTCGGCGCGGCGCTCTTCGCGCTCGAGGCACTGCGGGCCTGCGGTGTCGAGCTCGCCGGCGACGTCCTCTTCGAGACCGTTCCCGACGAGGAGACGTCCGCGATGGGGACGATCGCCGCCATTGCGCGCGGCTACCGCGGTGACGCCGGGCTCGTGCCCGAGCCCACGCGCAATCACCTCTGGATCGCGACGCGCGGCCTCCTGCACGGGACGCTCGCCGTGCCCGGCCGGTCCGCGCACGCAGAGATGAACCAGCCCCCGTGGCAGGAGGGCGGGGGGGTGAACGCGATCCAGAAGGCGGCGTACCTGCTCCGGGCGCTCGACCGGCTCTCGGAGGAGTGGGCAGGTCGCGAGGACAAGCACCATCCGCTCCTCGGGACGCCCGCCGTCCACCCGACAGGGATCCGCGGTGGCACGTTCATCTCGAACGTCCCCGAGTCCTGCCGTGTCGACCTCAACACGACGTACCTGCCGCGGAACGCGGATGCGCGCGGGTACGGCTCCGCGCCGCGAGACGAGATCGAGCGCGTCGTCGCCGAGGCTGCCGCCGCGGACTCGTGGCTCGCCGAGCACCCGCCGGCGTGGAGCTGGTTCACGGACTATCCGCCGTCTGAGATCGATCCGGGCGCACCGATCGTCGAGGTCGTGCGGGAGGCCGGGCGCGATCTCGAGATCGACGTCCGCACGGTGGGGATCGATACGACCTACGACGGTGCGCTCCTGACGCTGTTCGCCGAGACGCCGAGCCCGGCGTTCGGCCCGGGCGACCTGAACCGCGCACACGCCGTCGACGAGTGGGTCGGGATCGACGAGCTCGTTCTCTCGGCGCGCCTCTACGCACGCATCGTCGTCGCGTGGTGCGGGGAGGCGCGGTGAGCGCGTTCGTCCGTGCGGACGAGACGGCGGTCTTCCCGCGCGAGCTCGACCGGCCGTACCCGCTGGTCGAGCGGGCGGAGGGCGTCTGGCTCTACGGCCCGGACGGCGAGGCCTATCTCGACGCAGTCGGCGGCGGCGCCATGGTCTCGAGCGTCGGGAATGCCGTGCCCGAGCTCGTGGAGGCGGCGCGCGCCCAGGCCGAGCGAGTGTCGTTCCTCTACAACCAGCAGTTCACGCACGGGCCGCAGGAGGCGCTCGCCCGCCGTCTCGTCGAGCTTGCGGGTGAGGACTTCACACGCGTCCACTTCACCTCGGGTGGGTCGGAAGCGAACGAGACGGCCGTCAGGCTGGCGCGCGCGTATCACGTCGAGCACGGCGACGAGCGGCGCTGGCGAGTCGTCTCGCCGGCGCAGGCCTACCACGGGCCGACGTCGCTGACGCTCGGCCTCACCGGACGGAGGGCGCTCACCGGGCACTTCGCGCCGTACGTCGTCCCTCAGCTTCACATTCCGCCGTCGACGTGGCGCCTCGACCCGACGGGAGACCGGGCGCTCGCCGCGCTCGACGAGGTGCTCGCGGTGCACGGGGAGGAACTGGCCGCGTTCGTCTGCGAGCCCGTGAGCGCGGCCGCGCTGCCTGCGTACAGCCCGCCCGACCTCTTCTGGGAAGGTCTCGCGGAGCGGCGGGACCGGTACGGGTTCCTCGTCGTCTTCGACGAGGTCGTGACCGGGATCGGGCGCACCGGCTCGTGGTTCGCGTTCCAGCAGCTTCCGCTCGTCCCGGACATCGTCACGACCGCGAAGGGTCTCGGGGCGGGTTATGCGCCGGTCGGCGCCGTCCTCTGCCGGTCGCACGTGTACGAGGCCGTCGCCGCCGGATCGCGCGTGTTCGACCTCGGGCACACCTGGGACGGCGCGCCGCTCTCCGCGGCGGTCGGGCTCGCCGTGCTCGACTACCTCGAGCAGCACGCGCTCGTCGAGCACGTCCGCGAGCGAGGCCCGTCCCTCCGGGACGAGCTCGAGCAGGCGCTCGCCGGCTCGTCGCTCGTCGCCGAGGTGCGCGGGCACGGGTTCCTCCTCGGCGTCGACTACGCGGACCCGCGTGACGGGCGGTCGTTTCTCGACCCAGCTCTCGGCGTTGCCCGGCGGATCGACAGGGAGTCGCTCCGGCGCGGGCTCATCGTGTACTCGACGCAGCCGACGGCCGACGGCTGGGCCGGCGACCAGACCCTGCTCGCGCCGGCGTTCGTCGCCACGGACGACGAGCTGGCCGAGATGGTCGCGCGGCTCACGGACGCGGTGGCGGAGGTCGAGCAGGAGATCGTGCGGGAGCTGCGCCTGACCACCGACGGTGCGGTGAGGGGATAGGGCCCGTGGACGTGCTGCTCTGCCAGCTCGCCTCGCGGATCGGAGATCCGGCCCACAACGCCGAGCGGGCAGCGGACGTGATCCTCGGCCATCCGCAGGTCGACCTCGCCGTCTTCCCCGAGCTCTACCTCGGCGGCTACACGTACACGGGCCTCGACGAGACGGCCCGCACGGTGGAGGACGCCGAGCTGCAGCTGGTTCGCCGTGCGGCCGCCGACGCCGGCACTGCGGTCGTCCTCGGCTTCGCGGAGCGCACCGCGCACGGGATCGCGAACTCCGCCGCGCTCCTGGAGCGTGACGGCTCGGTCGCGGCCGTGTACCGCAAGACGTGCCTGTTCGGCGGCGAGCGGGACGCCTTCACGCCGGGAGACGAGCTCCTCGTCGTCGATCTCGCGGGGGTCGCCGTCGCACCGCTCGTCTGCTTCGACATCGAGTTTCCCGAGCCGGCACGCGCCGCTGCGGTGGCCGGCGCGGAGCTCCTCGTGACCTCCTCGGCGAACATGGAGCCGTTCTACGTCGATCACGAGGTCGCCTCGAGGGCACGTGCGGTCGAGAACCGGCTGCCGCACGTGTACGCGAACGCCGTCGGCACGAGCGGCGACCTCGTGTTCGTCGGCGGGAGCCGCGTGGTCTCACCGCTCGGCGACGTCGTCGCCGAGGGCTCACGCGACTCCGAGGAGCTGATCGTCGCAGCGATCCCCGACCGGTCCCGTGTCGACGGGCGAGTCGACTACCTCTCGGTGCTCGAGCCCGTGTCGCACGTGAAGGTCCTATCTTCCGGCGCCTCGAAAGGAGGCTTCAATGACTGATCAGGCCGTACCGGGCACCTCCGTGCCCGAGGCCCGCGGGCTGTTCGTTCGGCAGTCGTCCGGGTTGATCCGCGAATTCCGACCGCTCGACGTCTTCGTCTTCAACACGATCGGGTACGCGGTCGGCCTCGTGCTCGCCGTGATCCCGTCGTTCGCGGCCGGCCTCTGGCCCGAGCAGAACGTCCTCCTGATCGTCACGATCGGGACCGCGCTCACGCTCTGTAACGGGCTCATGTACGGGTATCTGGCAGGAATACTCCCCCGCTCGGGTGGCGACTACGTCTATCTGAGCCGCATCGTCCACCCCGGTCTCGGCTTTACCGCGAACTGGGGCTTCACCTGGTCGCAGTTCCTCGGGATCGGGCTCTACGCGGCGTTCACGGTGAACTTCGGGCTCGCCGTCTCGCTCGCGACGCTCGGCCAGGCGACGGGAAGCGATCGCCTCGTCAGCTGGAGCGAGAGCGTCAGCGGGGACTGGCCGACGTTTCTCATCGGCATCGGACTGCTCGCGATCGTGCTCCTCGTGCTCTCCCTCTCGACCCGAGTGCTCCGCTGGGTCCTTCTCATCGGCTTCATCCCGGCGCTCATCGGGACGCTGATCACGTTCATCGTCTTCCTGACGACGAGTCGCGACGAGTTCGTCGGCAAGTTCAACACGTTCATGGCCGAGCGGGCCGACGGCCAGACGTACCAGGGCCTCATCGACCAGGCGCACTCGTCCGGCATGTCCGTCGGCAGCGCCACCTTCGCCGGCGCGCTGCTCGCGATC
>CAZMUG010000002.1:0-52044 GCA_964569165.1 uncultured Gaiellales bacterium | reverse complement strand
CGGGGCGATCGCGCTCGGACATCCCCTCGGGATGAGCGGAGCACGCCTCGTCGTCTCGCTGCTCCACGAGCTCGGACGCCGGAACGGCCGCTACGGGCTCGCGACGCTCTGTGTCGGCGTCGGGCAGGGCGTCGCCGCCCTCTTCGAGCGCTAGCGCGGTCGCACGTCGGGCTCCGCCGCTCCGCGACCTCTAGATTCAGCCCATGCGCATCGAGGAACGGCTGGACGAGCTGTACGCGATCGGGGGCGGACCGGGCGCGAACCGGCCGCATCCGAGCCCTGCGGAGGACGAGGCCCACCGACTCGCCGGGATGTGGCTCGAGGAGGCGGGCCTCGCCGTCGACGTGGACCGGCACGGGAACCTCCTCGGGCGCTCGATGCGCCATGCGGACGTGTGGGTGGGATCGCATCTCGACTCGGTCCCGGAGGGCGGTCGCCTCGACGGCGCGCTCGGTGTCGTCGCTGCGATCCATGCCGTGGAGCAGACCGGGGCGGGGTCGGTCGTGGCGTTTCGCGGGGAGGAGGTCGGCTGCGTCGGGTCGCGCGCGCTCTGCGACTTCGGCGGGGAGCTTCCCCGCGCGTTCCTGGAGCTGCACGTGGAGCAGGGCCCGAGACTCGCCGCGCGAGGCGCTCCGGTCGGCGTCGTCACCGGGATCGTCGGCTATGCGCGCGGCTCGGTCGTTCTCGAGGGTCGTGCGGGCCACGCCGGGACCACGCCGATGCAGGGCCGCGACGACGCGCTCGTCGCTGCGGCGGCGGAGATCCTGCGCGTCCGCGAACTCGCGCTCGCGGTGGAGGAGGGCGTCGCGACGATCGGGATCGTCGAGGTCGAGCCCGGCGGCGCGAACGTCATCCCCGCACGCGTGCGGCTGAGCCTCGACGTGCGGGCGCCCGACCGGGAGCGGCTGGACGGCCTGATCGATGCGATCGGCTTCGAGCCCGGCTACCGCGTCGAGCCGGCGGCGTTCACCGGAGCCGCCCGTGGCGCGGTTCGCGACGAGATCGCCGGGCGCGGGCTCGAGGTGGTCGAGCTGCCCTCCGGGGCAGGCCACGACGCGGGGATTCTCGCGACGGCCGGCGTCGACGCGGCGATGCTCTTCGTCCGCAGCCTCAACGGCGGCGTCAGCCACTCGCCGGACGAGCTCTCGAGCCCGGAGGACGTGGCGCTCGCTGCGGAGGTGCTGGCCGGCGCGCTGTGCCGGCTCGTCACGACTCCCTGAACGAGATGTCCTGGGCGCCCTCCCAGAGCATCCGGCGCCCGAGCTCGCGGAGGTTCTCGCTCCCGGCGACGATCGTCGCGAAGTGGTTTCCGGCGAGCCCGCCCGCCTTGCTGGCGAAGGCGACGTACCCGTACGCGAGCAGGAGCTCCGTCTCGCTCACGCCGCCCGGGTAGAAGATCAGCTCGCCGGGGCTCGGATACCGCGTCGCGTTCTCGGGGCCGATGCCGACGTCGAGGTCTCCCATCGGGATCCACCCGCCCTCTCCCGACCAGCGGACGTGGATGATCTTCGAGTCCAGTGGTAGCAGCCGGCGGAACGCGGCGACCGTCTCCGGCGCGGCTTCCTCTTCGAGGCGCGCGGTGAACGAGAAGCCGCCTGCCGTCAGCTCGAGCACGCGCGCGACCCTAGCCGTTCTGGGAGACCCATGCCGCGAGCAGGGCGCGCTCCTCCTCGGTCATGCCGGTCGAGTTTCCCGGAGGCATGACCTCGGTCTGCACGGCCATCCGGTCGATGTCGTGGATTCGCGCCTCGATCTCGGCCTCCGTCTCGAGCCTCACGCCGAGCGGCGCGGAGGCACCTGCGTGACACGTCGCGCAGCGCTGTGCGATCACGCTCTGGACCTCCGCGAACGTCACCTCGCCGGCGGACGCGGGTGCCGTCTCCGCGGGGCGGAGCCAGACGGCGAGCGCGACGACGCCCACCGTCACCACGGCCGGGATCCACCAGGCCCGGAGCCCCGCGTGCCAGCGGTTGAAGAAGACCCGCAGCAGCGCGGTCAGAACGACGATGGCGACGAGGACGAGCCATGCCTCGTCGGCGCCGTACGTGAACGCGAAGTGCCCCGCGAGCATCGTGAAGAGCACCGGCAGGGTGAGGTAGTTGTTGTGCACCGAGCGGGTCTTCGCCCGCCAGAGCGGGAAGGGATCCGGCTCCCGGCCCGCCTCCATCGCCGCCACGAGCTTCCGGTGAGCCGGGATGATCACGAGGAAGACGTTCGCGGCCATGATCGTCCCGAGCATCACGCCGACCTGGAGGTAGGCGGCGCGGGGAGCGAAGAGCTGGCCTGCGCCCCACGCCGCGAGGGCGATCAGGGCGGTGCCGACGACGACGAGAGCGACCTCGCTCCGCTCGGCCAGCAGCCTGCAGAGGACGTCGTAGACGACCCAGGCGAGCACGATGCCGAGCAGGCTGAGACCGACCGCCTGCCAGGTCTCGAGGTCGGCCGTGCCCGGGTCGACGAGGCGGATGTCAGCGTCCACGTAGTAGAGGAGGACGAACAGGGCGAAACCGGAGAGCCACGTCGTGTACGCCTCCCACTTGAACCAGTGGAGGGGCTCGGGCATCTCGGGAGGGGCCAGGCGGTACTTCTGCGAGTGGTAGAGGCCTCCGCCGTGGACACCCCAGAACTCGCCGCCGACCCCCGCGTCGGCGTCCTCGGCCCGCCTCGGAGGGCGCAGCGCGAGGTCGAGCCGGACGAAGTAGAAGGACGCTCCGATCCAGGCGATCCCCGCGATCACGTGGAGCATCCGGAGGCTGAGGTCGAGGACGTCTCTCAGGTACGGGTCCATCGGTCCCTCGCAATCGCGACGAGCTCCCGGCAGCCCGTGTCCAGCTCCTCTGCTCGTGACCGCTCGATCCGCTCGCGGAGCACGCCCAGGATCTCGCTCCTGGGGCGCCCGTTCACGAAGACGACGAAGCGGAACCCGAACTTCTTCTCGTAGGCGGCGTTGAGGGCGGCGAGATCGGCGAGGACGCACGGGTCCTCGTCGTCTCCCTGCTCGGCCGCGGATCGCGCGGAGAGCCCGGAGCGCCGGCCGATCGCCGGATGGGCGGCGAGCGCCTCGAGCTTGCCGGGCTCGTCGAGACTCGCCAGGACGTCGTCCGCCCTTCCCAGCGGGTCGTCGATCTCCGCGAGCCGCTCGACCAGCCGCGTCCTGCCCTCGAACAGGTCGGCCAGCTCCTCGACGGTCAGCTTCCGCGGTAGCTCGCGCATCCGTAGGGCGAGACGAGGAGCGGGACGTGGTAGTGCCCCTGGAGCAGCTCGATCTCGAGCTCGACGCGGGTGAAGAACTCCGACGGAGGGTGGAAGACGAGCGAGTACGCCCCGGGCTCGAGGCCGTCGGCGAGCGGTGAGATCCGTCCGTCCGCGTCGGTCTCCCCCGAGGTGGCGGGCAGCCCGTCCCGCAGGAGCTCGACCAGGACTCCCTGCGCGGGCCTCCCGGTCCCGGTGTCGAGGACGTGGGTGGAGAGCGAGATGCTCATGCCGTCCTCGCGAACCTCGACCTCGCGCGGGCGGCACCGGGGCGTCTCATGCCGCGAATCTTCGCGCCTGGACCCGATGGTCGCGAGCGATCTCGGCCTCGTCGGCGCTCACGAGCGCCCCTCCGCGCACGACCTCCTCCCCGCCGACGACGAGCCGATCGACTCGAAACGGCGCCGCCAGCACGAGCCCGGCGACGGGATCGTCCGCTCCGCCGAGCTCGAGCGCGTCCATCGGCCAGACGGCGAAGTCCGCGCACCTCCCGGGCTCCAGCGACCCGATGTCGTCCCGTCCGAGGATCGCCGCGCCACCGCGCGTCCCGAGCCGGAGAGCCTCGCGGGCGGTCATCGCCTCCGGCCCCGCTCGCCCGCGGGCCACGAGCAGTGCCTGCTTCACCTCCAAGAGGAGGTCGCTGCGCTCGTTCGACGCCGGGCCGTCCACGCCGAGGCCGATGCGGATGCCCGCGTCGAGGTACTCGCGGACGGGTGCCACGCCGGCTCCCAGGCGGAGGTTCGAGGTGGGGCAGTGGGCGATGCCCGTGCCGGAGGCGGCGAAGTCGGAGACGGCCTCGCTCGCCAGGTGCACGCAGTGGGCGCACCAGACGTCGCTTCCCAGCCAGCCGAGGTCCGCCAGGTACTCCGCTGGCGTGCATCCGTACAGCTCGAGACAGTAGGCGTCCTCCTCGACCGTCTCCGCGAGGTGCGTGTGGAGCTTCAGGCCGTGGCGACGCGCGAGCTCGGCCGACTCGCGCATGAGGCGCCTCGTCACCGAGAACGGCGAGCACGGAGCGACCGCGATCTGCACCCGCGCGCCGTGCCCGGTCTCGTGCAGCGTTCCGACGAGACGCTCCGTGTCGGCGAGGATCGCGTCGATCTCCTCCACGAGCTCGTCCGGCGGCAGGCCGCCGTCCGACACACCCAGGTCCATCGAGCCGCGCGAGGCGACGAGCCGGACCCCGAGCTCCCTGGCGGCCTCGACCTCGGCCTCGACCAGGCCCTCCCGCCCGCGCGGGAACACGTAGTGGTGGTCGAAGACGGTCGTGCACCCGGAGAGGGCGAGCTCGGCGAGCCCTGCCCGCGCCGCGGCGTACTCGGCCTCGGCGTCGATCCCGGCCCAGACCGGATAGAGCTCGCGCAGCCAGCCGAAGAGATTCGCCTCCTGGGCGCGAGCGCGCGTGAGCGTCTGGTAGAGGTGGTGGTGCGTGTTGACGAGGCCGGGCGTGACGACGGCGCCGCCGAGGTCCACGCGCTCGCCGGCGGGAGGCTCGGTTCCTGCGCCCAGCGCCGCGACGAGGCCGTCCTCCACGAGCAGCCAGCCCGACGCGTGCTCCGTCCGGGCGTCGTTGCAGGCGACGATCCAGCCGTTCGCGTAGAGCGTGCTCACGCCTGCAGCGGGACGAGCTCGAAGCGGTCCACGTCCACGAGCCCACGGTCCGTGATCTTCAGGTGCGGAATGACCGAGAGCGCGAGGAAGGACAGCGTCAGGAAGGGCGTGGTGCCGCTCCAGCCGAGCTCCCGCGCGGCGGCATTGCAGGCGCGGCTTCGCTCGACGACCGTCGCGAGGGGCGCGTCCGAGAGCAGCCCCGCGACGGGAAGCGCGAGGTCGGCGAGGACCTCTCCGTCCTCCACGGCCACGATCCCCCCGCCCAGCCGTGCAAGGTGCAGGACCGCGGCGGTCATGTCCTCGTCGCTCATCCCCAGCACGACGATGTTGTGCGCGTCGTGGGCCACGCTCGAGGCGAGTGCCCCCCGTCGGAGCCCGGAGCCCGCGACGAAGCCCAGGCCGACGCGGCCGGTGGCGAGGTGCCGCTCGACGACCGCGATCTTCGCGAGGTCCCGCTCCGCGCTCGCGACCGCCAGGCCGTTCACGACGACCGGCTCCACGGTGAGCGACTCGGTGACCACCTGGTCCTCCACGAGCCCGATGGCTCGAGCGCTGCCGCCGTTCCAGGGCACGGCGAAGTCCTCGGGGCCGACCGCGTGCACGCGCACCGACTGGCGCACCCACTCGGGGATCGGGATCCGGGGGATCTCCTCGAGCGGTCGTCCCCGTTTCAGGACGAGGTCCGGCTGGAAGCTCACGAGGTCGGGGAGGACGAGGAGGTCGGCCTGGTACCCGGGCGCGATCGCCCCATGGTGGCGCAGCCCGTGCCAGAGGGCCGGGTTGAGCGATGCCATGACGAGCGCGTCTTCGGGCGCGACACCCTCCTCGACGGCCACGCGCACCATGCCGTTGACGTGACCCGAGTCGGCGATGTCGTCGGGATCGCGGTCGTCGGTGCAGAACGCCATTCGCGAGGGCCCGAGCTCCGCGACGAGCGGCAGCAGCGCCCGGAGGTTCCGCGCCATCGACGCCTCGCGGACGAGGAGCCACATCCCCGCGCGAATGCGCTCCCGGCCCTCCTCCACGGTCAGGGCCTCGTGGTCCGAGCCGATACCCGCGGCGGCATACGCCTGCAGCTCCTTGCCCAGGAGCCCGGGGGCGTGCCCGTCCACGTGCTCGGCGCCCTCGAGCCCGAGCTTCTCCAGCTCGGAGGGCGACCCCGCCACGACGCCGGGGAAGTTCATCATCTCCGCGAGCCCACGCATCCGGGTCCGGCGCATGAGCGACTCCAGGTCGCCCGGGATCAGGGGCCGCCTGGGTGACTCGAAGGGCGAGGCCGGAACACAGGACGAGGCCATGAAGAAGACGTCGAGCTGCAGGTCGGACGTCGCGTCGTGTAGCCAGTGCACGCCGTCCACGCCGAGCACGTTCGCGATCTCGTGCGGATCGGCGACGACCGCGGTCGTTCCCAGCGGGAGGACGAGACGCGCGAACTCGTCCACCATCAGCTTCGGCGACTCGAGGTGCATGTGGGCGTCGATGAAGCCGGGAACGACGTAGCGCTCGCCCGCGTCGAGCGACTCCCGGCCCTCGTACTCCCCGAGGCCTGCGATGACGCCGTCGACGATGGCGATGTCGGCGTCGAGCCACTCGCGGGTGAAGACGGACAGGACGTGACCTCCGCGCACGACGAGGTCGGCCGGCTCGTCTCCTCTCGCCACCGCGAGCCTCCGCTGGAGCACGTCCACTGCGGCAAGCCTAATACGGCCCGGTGCGCTGTCCTATAGTCGCCCCGGCAGGTCACGTCCAGGAGATCGGAGGATCCGATGAGAGGGAGACGGGCAGTTCTCGGGCTCGCGGCGGCATTCGCCGGCGTAGGGCTCGTGCTCGCGGCGAGCGTGTCCGCGCGCTCGGAGCAGAGCGCCTTCAAGGCCGCGTGGATCTACGTCGGGCCGCACAACGACGGCGGCTGGTCGCAGGCCCACGACAAGGGCCGCCTCGCCGTCCAGAGGGCGCTCGGGGCGAAGGTGAAGACGACCTACAAGGAGAACGTCCCCGAGGGCCCGCAGGTCGCACAGGTGATCGAGAGCCTGATCCGCGACGGGAACAAGATGATCTTCGCCACCTCGTTCGGCTTCCAGTCGGCGATGGTCGCGGCGGCGAAGAAGCACCCGGACGTCCTCTTCGAGATGGCGACCGGCACGGCGGTGTCGAAGAACATGGCCGAGTACTTCGGCGCGGGCGAGGACTCCATCTTCCTCTCGGGGATGGCGGCCGGGGCAGCCACGAAGAAGAACATGATCGGCTACGTCGCCCCCTTCGCGATCCCGGAGGTCATCCGGCACGCGAACGCCTTCGCGCTCGGCGCTCAGGCCGTGAACCCGAAGGCCAAGGTCCGGATCGTGTGGACGAACTCCTGGTTCGACCCGAAGAAGGAGCGGCAGGCAGCGGAGAGCCTCGTCGCGGCGGGCGCCGACGTCATCGGTCAGAACGTGGACAGCCCGTCGGCGGGCCAGTACGCGGAGTCGAAGGGGATCCCGTGGGTCGGCTACGACTCCGACGCGCGCACGTTCGCTCCCAAGCAGTGGCTCACCGCCGCGATCTACGACTGGAGCGTCTACTACGTGCCTCGCGTCAAGGCCGCGATCAAGGGCACGTGGAAGACGGGCTTCTACTACGGCTCGATCAAGGACGGCCTCACCGACATCGCGCCGTTCGGCCCCAAGGTGTCCAAGAAGACGAGGGCGGCGATCGCCGCCAAGCGGAAGGCGCTGATCAAGGGCACGTTCTACGAGTTCACCGGGCCGCTGTACGACCAGAAGGGGAAGCTGCGCGTGAAGCCCGGAGTGAAGATGCAGGTGCTGAAGGGCGGCACGAACAGCCTCTACGGGATGAACTGGCTGGTGAAGGGAGTCATCGGGAGCGCAAAGGGGTAAGCGGGTGGAGGAGGCCACCGCCCCTCTCCCGGCCGACGAACGAGCGAGAGGCGCCGGCCCCGCCGGCGCCTCTCCCACCCTCGCCGTCTCCATGCGGGGGATCACGAAGCAGTTCCCGGGCGTGGTCGCGAACGAGCGCGTGGACTTCGACGCCGAGGTGGGAGAGGTGCACGCGCTGCTGGGTGAGAACGGCGCGGGCAAGACGACCCTCTCGAACATCCTCACCGGCCTCTACCGGCCGGACGACGGCGAGATCGAGCTCTACGGCAGGCAGGTTCGGTTCCAGTCGCCGCGAGACGCGCTCGAGGCGGGCATCGGCATGGTGCATCAGCACTTCCGCCTCGTCGCTCCGTTCACCGTGGCCGAGAACGTGCTCCTCGGCGACCATCGGGACGCCGGCCGCTCGTTCGTGCTCCACCCCCGCCGCATCGAGGAGCGCGTCGCGGAGCTGGGGGAGCGCTACGGCCTCGACGTGGATCCGCGCGCGCGGATCTGGCAGCTGTCGGTGGGTGAGCAGCAGCGGGTGGAGATCCTGAAGGCGCTGTACCGGGAAGCCCGCATCCTGATCCTGGACGAGCCGACCGCGGTGCTCACGCCGCAGGAGGCGGAGACGCTGTTCGAGACCCTCCGCGCGATGGCCGCGGAGGGACGCACCGTCGTCTTCATCTCGCACAAGCTGCACGAGGTGCTGGCCGTGTCGTCGCGCGTCACCGTGCTGCGCGGCGGGCGGAACGTGGCGACGGTCGCGACCGCGGACGCGACTGCCCGCTCGCTGGCGGGGCTCATGGTCGGGCGCGAGGTTGCAGAGGCGAGACGAGCGCGCCGGGACCTGCCCGTCGGCGACGTCGTGCTCGAGGTGAGCAGGGTCTCGGTCGCGGGCGACCGGGGCGGGCTCGCGGTGCGGGACGTCTCGCTCGACGTGCGCGCGGGAGAGATCGTCGGCGTTGCGGGCGTTGCCGGGAACGGCCAGCGCGAGCTCGCCGAGGCGGTCTACGGCATCAGGGAGGTGGAGAGCGGCACCGTGCGCCTGGACGGGAGGAAGCTCGAGGGCGGCGACCCCCGCGCGGCGATCGCCGGAGGAATCGCCCATGTCCCGGAGGACCGGCTGGGGACCGGGCTGGCGCCGGGCCTCACGATCACCCAGAACGTCGCGCTCAAGCGCTACCGCGGGGCACCCGTCTCGCGCGGGCCGCTCCTCGCCGTGCGGAAGATGCGCGAGCTCGCCCTCACGCTCATCGGGCGCTACGACGTCAAGGCGCCCGGCCCCGAGACGCCCGCGCGGAACCTCTCGGGCGGGAACCTCCAGAAGCTCGTCCTCGGCCGCGAGTTCGAGGGGGAACCCCGCGTGCTCATCGCTGCCCAGCCGACCCGTGGCCTCGACGTGGGGGCGATCGAGACCGTGCACGGGTACCTCCGCGATGCCTCCGCCAGGGGAGTCGCGGTGCTCCTGATCAGCGAGGACCTGGAGGAGCTCATGGCACTCTCCGACCGCATCCTCGTCATGTACGAGGGCGCGGTGGCGGGCGCCGTTGACCCGGACGAAGCGAGCGTCGAGGAGATCGGGCTGCTCATGGCCGGAGCCGAGGCATGAGGCTCGAGCGGCGGCTCGACCAGCCGCGCTGGCTGTCGGTCGCCGTCCCGGCAGGATCGATCGTGGTCGCCTTCGGCCTCATGGCGATCGTGCTGCTCGCGACCGGCCACGACCCGCTCACGACGTACCGGCGCCTCTTCGACGCGGCGTTCTTCGCGAACGGTGCGCTCACGTCGACGCTCGTCTTCTGCACGCCGATCGTGTTCACGGGGCTCGCCGCGGCGGCGGCGTTCCGCATGCAGCTGTACAACATCGGCGGCGAGGGGCAGTTCTACTTCGGCGCGATCGCGGGCGTGGGCATCGCGCTCTACCTCGGCGACCGGGGAGTGACCGAGACGTGGGTCTTCATCCCGGCGATGGTCGTCGCCGGGATGCTCGCGGGCGCGGCCTGGGCGGCGATCCCCGGCTTCCTCCGCGCCTTCTTCAAGACGAACGAGATCATCACCTCGCTGATGCTCAACTACGTCGCCGGGCTCGTCCTGACGTACCTGATCATCGACTCGAAGTCGTACTGGCGTGATCTCGAGAGCTTCGAGGGTCAGACCTTCCCGCTGGGCAAGAGCATCCCCGAGGAGGCGAAGTGGCCGAGCTGGGAGCTCGGCAGCCTGCTCGTGCCACTCGGCTTCGGGATCGCCATCCTCACGGCGGTGGTGCTCTGGGTCCTGTACGCCCGCACGCGCTTCGGGTTCGAGCTGCAGGTGATCGGCGACTCGCCGAGGACCGCGCGGTTCGCCGGCATGCGGCTCCGGAGGAAGATCCTCGCGGTGATGTGCATCTCCGGCGCGATCGCCGGGCTCGGAGGGGCGAGCTACGAGGGCGACTTCGCGTACCAGATCGACCCGACCGGGCTCCAGTCGTCGTTCTTCGGCTACACGGGGATCGTCGTGGCGGCCCTCGCCGCGTACAGCCCGCTTGCCGTCGTGCCGGTCGGCTTCCTCCTCGGCGGGCTCCAGAACGCGGGGTACACGCTGCAGGGCGCCGACTTCCCGTCCGGGCTCGTGGGGGTGATGCAGGGGCTCATCCTCTTCTGCGCCCTCGGCGGCGAGGTGCTCATCCGCTACCGCGTGCGCTTCGGGCGCGCGCCGGTCGCCGCGGCCGGAAGCACTCCCGCGGAGGCCGGCCGGTGACCGGTCTCGTGGCGGCAGGGGTGAACGACAGCTTTCTCGTCCTCATCCTCGCCTCCGCGGTGCTGTACGGGACGCCGCTCCTCTTCGCCGCGCTCGGCGAGGTGCTGGCGGAGCGCTCGGGCGTGCTGAACCTCGGCGTCGAGGGGATGATGCTCGTGGGGGCCGTGATGGGCTTCTGGGCGGTCCAGACGCTCGACGCTGCGGGTGGCGTCTCGCTCACGGCGGCCGTGGCCGTCGCGGCCGTGGCCGGCGCCGCGATGGGGCTCATCCACGCGTTCCTCGTGATCACGCTGCGGGCGAACCAGATCGTCTCCGGCCTCGCGCTGACGATCTTCGCCGGCGCGGCCGGCCTCTCGTCCTACCTCGGGAACGACCTCGACCTGAGCGGCGCTCCCGCCGAGCACGTGTTCGCTCCGCTCGACGTCCTCGGGCTCGGCGACCTTCCGGTTCTCGGCCCCATCCTGTTCGACCAGTCCGCGCTCGTGTATCTCTCCTGGGGATGCGTTCTCGCCGTCGGCCTCTACCTGGCCCGCACGAGGCTCGGGCTGAACGTCCGAGCCGTGGGGGAGTCCCCTGCCGCTGCTGACGCGATGGGGATCGACGTGACGCGCTACCGCTACGCGCACACCGTGGTGGGCGGCGCGTTCGCGGGCGTCGGGGGCGCGTGCTTCAGCCTGCAGATCACCCCGCAGTGGGTGAACGGCCTGACGGGGGGTGCGGGCTGGATCGCGGTCGCGCTCGTCATCTTCGCCTTCTGGCGGGCCGACCTCTGTCTCGTCGGCGCCTATCTCTTCGGGGCGTTCTCGGCGCTCCCCCTCCTCCTCCAGGCGCGCGGCTGGCTGACCGAGGTCCCGGCGGAGGTCTTCATCGCGCTGCCGTACGTGATGACGGTCGTGGTCCTCGTCGCCGTCTCGTCCGGCGCCGCGAAGCGCCGGCTCGGGGCGCCCGCGGCTCTCGGGATCCCGTACGTGAGAGAGGAGCGCTAGCCCGTGGACGTCCTCACCCCGCGCACGCTGGACGAGGCGCTCGCGCTGAAGGCGCGGCATCCGGGCGCGCTCCCGGTCCAGGGCGGCACCGACGTCATGGTCTCCATGAACTTCGACCGGGCGAGGCCGGAGGCCCTGCTGAACCTGAACGAGGTCACGGAGCTCCGGGGCTGGGAGCGGGAGAACGGCGTCACGCGGCTCGGCGCCGGTCTCACGTACGCGGAGGTCGTCCGCGAGCTCGCGGATGCGCACCCCGCTCTCGCGGAGGCGTCGCGCACGGTCGGCTCCCCGCAGATCCGCAACCGCGGCACGATCGGCGGCAATCTCGGTACGGCGTCTCCCGCCGGCGACGCGCTCCCCCCGCTTCTCGTGGAGGGGGCCGAGGTCCAGCTCGCGAGTGTCCGGGGAGAGCGCCGGCTGCTCCTCGAGGAGTTCCTCGTCGGGGTGAAGCGAAACGCGCTGGCGCAGGACGAGCTCATCGTCTCGGTGTACGTGCCGCGGACGGGACAGTCGCAGACCTTCATGAAGGTCGGCCCGAGGAACGCGATGGTCATCGCCGTCTGCTCGCTCGCGCTCGTCGTCGATCGCGAGCGCGGGGAGGTGCGCGCAGCGTTCGGCTCCGCGGCACCCGTCGCGAGGCTGGTGCAGGCGCCGCTGGCGGACGCGGACCGCATCCCGGAGCTGGTCGCATCCGCAGCGAGCCCGATCGACGACGTCCGCGGGACGGCTGCGTACCGGCGCCACGCGCTCCGGGTCCTCGCGACGCGCGCTGTCGAGAGGTGCCTGGCGTGAGGATCGAGCTCACGGTGAACGGGGAGCGCCTGGAGGCCGACGTGTGGGCCGGCGAGAGCCTGCTCACGACGCTCCGCGACCGGCTCGAGCTCCCGGGCTCGAAGAACGCCTGCGAGCAGGGCGAGTGCGGCTCCTGCTCCGTCCTCCTCGACGGCGAGCTCGTCTGCTCGTGCCTCGTCCTCTCGGCCCAGGCGGACGGGCACGAGGTCGTCACGGTCGAGGGGCTCGGCGCCGACGGCGCGCTCCACCCGGTGCAGGAGGCGTTTGCCGACGCGGGCGCGGTGCAGTGCGGTTTCTGCACCCCGGGCTTCGTCGTCGCGGCGGCCGACCTGCTCCGCCGCGTCCCCGATCCGAGCGACGACGAGATCCGCGAGGCGCTGTCGGGAAACCTGTGCCGCTGCACCGGGTACCAGAAGATCCTCGACGCGGTCAGGCTGGCCGCAGAGCGATGACCACGGTCACGTCGACGCCACGCCGTGGTCGCGCGACGCCGGCGGCTCGCCGGTCCGACGCGGTCTCGAAGGTCACGGGCGAGTTCGCGTACTCGAGCGATCTCCACGCCGCGGGAATGCTCTGGGGCAGGACCGTGCGCAGCCCGCACCCGCACGCGCGCATCGTCGAGATCGACGTCTCGGAGGCGCTCGCGCTCCCGGGCGTGCACGCCGTCCTCACCCACGCGGACGTGCCCGGCAGGAAGACGTACGGGCTCGAGTTCCCCGACCAGCCCGTCCTCGCGATCGACCGCGTCCGCTACTTCGGCGAGCCGGTGGCGATCGTCGCGGCCGAGGAGCCGGAGCAAGCGAGGCGCGCCGCCGCGGCCGTGCGCGTCGAGTACGAGCCGCTGCCGCCCGTGGACGATCCGGAGACGGCGACGGAGCAGGAGCCCCTCCACCCCGACCGCCCGACCCTGGGCCACGGGTACCGCGACGATCCGAGGCCGAACGTCGTGCGGTCGATCGTGATCCGCCGCGGCGACCCCGAGGTCGAGGGAGACGTCTCGGTCGAGGGCCTGTACGAGACCCGCGCCCAGGACCAGGCCTTCCTCGGCCCCGAGTCCGGCCTCGCCGTCCCGGACGGAGCGGGGGGCGTGGACATCCATGTCGCGACCCAGTGGCTGCACGTGGACCGCGACCAGGTCGCTCCCTGCCTCGGCCTCGATGTGGAGCGAGTGCGTATCCACCTCGCGGGCGTGGGCGGCGCCTTCGGCGGCCGGGAGGACCTCTCGATGCAGATCCACGCCGCCCTGCTCGCGCTGCATACGGGCCGGCCCGTGAAGATGGTGTACTCCCGGGAGGAGTCGTTCGTCGGGCACGTGCACCGGCACCCGGCGCGGATCTGGGCGGAGCACCGCGCCACCCACGACGGCCGGCTGCTCGCGGTGCGCATGCGGGTCCTCGTCGACGGGGGCGCGTACGCGTCGAGCTCGACCGCGGTGATCTCGAACGCGTGCTCCTTCGCCGTCGGCCCCTACGCGGTCGAGAACGTGCTGGTCGAGGGGCTCGCGGTCTACACCAACAACCCGCCGTGCGGCGCCATGAGGGGCTTCGGCGCCGTACAGACCTGCTTCGCGGCCGAGGCGCAGATGGACCGTCTCGCCGTGCGCCTCGGGATCGATCCCGTCGAGCTCCGTCTCCTGAACGCGCTCGAGCCGGGCGGCAGGCTCGCCACGGGCCAGGTGGTGACGGGCTCGCTTCCCACCCGCGAGGTGATAAGGCGCGCCGCCGCGATCCCGGTACCCGAGCCCGAAGAGCTCCCCCGCGATCCGATCCGGCTCCCGGGCGGCGCCGGGAACACGACGCGCGGCGAGGGCGTCCGTCGCGGCGTCGGCTTCGCCGTCGGGTTCAAGAACATCTGCTACTCGGAGGGGTTCGACGACTACTGCACCGCGCGGGTCGTGCTCGCCGACGACGGCACGGCGGAGATCCACTGTGCCGCGGCGGAGGTCGGCCAGGGCGTCACCGACGTGATGCTGAGCGTCGCCCGCCTCGAGCTCGGGACGGAGGACGTGACCCTGGCCTCCGGCTCGACGGCGCGCGTCGGCTCGTCGGGGTCGTGCTCGGCGTCCCGGATGACGTGGATGGCGGCCGGCGCCGTGCGAGAGGCGTGCCGCGCGGCGCGCGAGGAGCGGGAGCGCACGGGCGGGCCCGTGGATGTCGAGCGCGTCTACCGGCACCCGCGCACGTACCCTCTCGATCCCGTGACCGGCCAGGTCGTGGACGGCCCGGCCCACGTCGCGCTCGCGGTTGCGGCGATGCGGGTGGTGGTCGAGGTGGACGTGGAGCTCGGCCTCACCCGGGTCGTCTGGGTCGGCACGGCCCAGGACGTCGGCAGGGTGCTGAACCACCCTGCCGTCGAGGGGCAGATCGAGGGCGGGACCGCTCAGGGCATCGGGCTCGCGCTGATGGAGGAGCTGCAGGTTCGCGACGGCGTGATCACGAACGCGAGCTTCACCGACTACCTCGTCCCGACGTTCCTCGACATGCCGCCCGTCGTCTCCGAGCTCGTGGAGGAGCCCGAGCCGGACGCGCCGTACGGCGTCAAGGGGGTCGGGGAGCCGCCGGCCGTCGTCTCGACCGCGGCCGTGGCCGCGGCGCTCCGGCACGCCACCGGCCTCGAGCTCCCCCGCGTCCCCGTGCGGCCGGACGACATCGTGGAGCTCTGAGCCGGGCAGACGGAGAGGGAGGGCGCCAGAGCCCTCCCTCTCGCTCGGATGAAACGGAGGAGCCTGCTAGCGGCGGAACAGGCTGCGCTGCCACGAGAAGCGCAGCGCCTGTGCGCGCTGGCTCCTGACGAGCTGGCTTCTGACCAGCGCGGGCCGCACGAGCTGGCTCTTCACGAGCTGTGGCTTCACGGCCTGCCTCGCCAGCTGCGGCGCCGCGGCGTTTCCGGCCGACGCGACCGACGGAACTGCGAGCCCTGCGACGACTGCGGTGATGGCGACGATCCGCTTCATGGTGCTCCTCCTTCTCGTCCGATCCGTCATGGCCTGACCCTACGAGCCCCGCCACCCCGTGTCGCTCGCGCGCGCGACGTTGCGAACGTCACCGCCGTTACACAGACTCCCGCCATGGAGTGGCCGCTGCTCGCCGACCTTCCCGCCGAGGACGTTCGGAAGATGCTGGCGATCGCACGCAGGCGGACGTTCGGGAAGGGCGAGGTCGTGTTCCATCGCGACGACCCCGCCGAGTCCCTGCACCTGATCGTGCGCGGACGCTTCGGTGCGCGGGTGCTCACGCCGCTGGGCGACAGCGTCCTGCTCGAGGTGCTCGGGCCGGGGCAGGTGTTCGGCGAGCTCGCGCTGCTGCTTCCCGAAGCGCGCCGGTCGGCGACCGTGTCCGCCCTCGAGGACGGCGAGACCCGCTCGGTCTTCCGTGACGACTTCGCGCTGCTCCAGCGCAGCCACCCGGGTGTGAAGGACGTGCTGCTCCGGCTGCTCGCCGGACAGCTCAGCCGCCTCACGGACCGGATCGTGGAAGCCCACCACGTGGACGCGGAGACACGGGTCCGGCGCAGGCTGGTCGAGCTCTCGCGAGCCTACGGCTCCGAGGTCGTTCCCCTCACCCAGGAGGACCTGGCCGCGATGGCCGGCACGTCGCGGGCCACGGTCAACCGCGTCCTGCGCGAGGAGGAGGAGCGGGGCGTCGTCGCTCTGCGGCGCGGGCGGACGACGATCCTCGACCTCACCGCTCTCGAGCGGCGCTGCGGTCTGGCGCAGGCGATCTGATGCGAGCAGGGCTCACGCCCGCGCGGCCGCTCGCTCTTCGGCTGCGGTCTCCGCGCGCACGGAAGACCGCGGATGGCTCACGCGGAAGCCGCCGCGCTACCGGGAGAGGTCGTCGAGCAGCGCTCCGAGCAGGCGGTAGAAGCGCTGCGTCGAGGCGATGCCCAGCCGCTCACCGGGGGCGTGCGGGCCCTCGATCGTCGGGCCCAGCGCGAGCATCTCCATCCCGGGGAGCTTCCCGCCGATCACCGCGCACTCGAGGCCGCCGTGGACGACCTCGAGCCCGGGCTCGAAGCCGAAGACCCGCGCGAACGTCCCCTTCGCCGTCTTGAGGAGCCCCGACTCCGGCTCTGGCCGCCACGGCGGATACGAGCGCACGACCTCCAGGTCCGCCCCCGCCGCTCGCGCCGCCGCCTCGATGGTGGACACCACGTCGTCGAGCGCGGGCACGCTCGCGCTTCTCGTCATGGAGGCCAGCGTGAGGACGCCTTCCTCCGTCTTCGCGACGTTCAGGCTCGTGCTCGTCTCGACCGAGTCGGGCGCAGCGGCGCTCATGGCGATGACTCCGCTGGGAACCGCCGTCAGGAGGTCCAGCGCTCGTGCCGATGCCGCCGGCTCCGCCGCCGCGGGCACGGCAACGGGCTCGACGGAGAACGCGACGCCGTCGTCCGTGCCCGCGTGTCGGGCCCGGAGCTCGACGAGCTCGGCGTCGACGGCATCCTCGAACGCCCGCTCGGACCCCGTCGCGACGACGACGGTTGCCAGCGCCTCCCTCGGGATCGCGTTTCGGCTGCCGCCGCCGTCGAGGCTCGCGAGGCGAAGCGGGACGGCCCGGCTCGCCTCGGCCAGAGCCCGTCCGAGCGCCTTGATGGCGTTGACCCGGCCACGTGCGATGTCGCCTCCCGAGTGGCCGCCACGGGCTCCGTCGAGCGCCACGGCCAGGCCCGTGCAGCCCTCGGGCACGGGTGTCTGCCCGAGTGGAAGCCGGACGAAGGTGTGCGCGCTCCCCGCGCACCCGATCGTCAACGACTCGTCGCTCGTGCCGTCGAGGTTGAGGAGGATCCGCCCCTCGACGAGCGCCGGATCGAGCGCCTTCGCACCGTCCAGCCCCTGCTCCTCCGACACGGTGAACAGCAGCTCGAGCGGGCCGTGCGCGACTGCGGAGTCCTGCGCGACGGCCATCGCCGCCGCGACTCCGATCCCGTTGTCCGCGCCGAGCGTCGTTCCCTCGGCGAGCACCCAGTCGCCGTCGCGGACGACGTGGATGCGCCCCTCGCGGGGGTCGAACGGGCTCTCGGGGTCGCGCTCGCAAACCATGTCGAGATGCGACTGGAGGACCACGATCGGCGCGTGCTCCCGCCCCGGCGTCGCCGGCACGACGACGACGGCGTTGCCCTCCTCGTCCGTCCGCGCCTCCAGGCCATGGGCAGCCGCCCATGCGAGCACGTGCTCGCGCGCCGCGCTCTCCTCCTTGGACGGGCGTGCGATTCGTGTGAGCTCCTCGAAGCGCTGCCAGACACGTACGGGCTCGAGCCCGGCGAGCGCGCTCATCGGCCGATCGTACTCGCGGGAGCCGGAACCTCCGCGGGAAGCGGTGCGGGATCGGCGGTCGGGGGCTCGCGGCGCACGACGACGGCGACCGAGGTGAGCACGACGGTCGCGCCCACGATGATCTGCGTGGTGATCGACTCGTCGAGCACGATCGCGCCGAGTGAGATCGCGATGACGGGGTTCACGTACGCGTACG
Organism: uncultured Gaiellales bacterium; assembly: GCA_964569165.1. Lineage (GTDB taxonomy): Bacteria > Actinomycetota > Thermoleophilia > Gaiellales > Gaiellaceae > GMQP-bins7. The sequence continues at coordinate 34,341 of CAZMUG010000002.1, read as the reverse complement.
TCGCCGCCACCGAGAGCGGAGCGTGGGCGAGGAGCCAGACGTAGGCCGTGTAGCCGACGATGGCCCCGAAGACGACGAGGTAGGCCCAGCCGAGGGCCGACCGCGTGGAGAACTCGCTCGGATGGGGCCCGGACGCGAGGCCGAGCGGGAGGAGCGCCAGGCCCCCGATCCCCATCTGGTACGCGGTCGCCGTCACGGAGTCGCCCGGCAGCGGCAGGCGCGGCGAGAGGAAGGAGCCGGTCGACCACGCGAACGCCGAGAGCACGACGAGGACGATTCCCTGCCACTCGGCGTCTCCGCTCGGGCGGACGAGAAGCGCGACTCCGACGAATCCGGTGACGACTCCCGCCAGGACGAGCGCGGGAGGACGATCGCCCGCGAGGATCCGGAAGAGCGCGACCCAGAGCGGGACGGACGCGATGATCAGCGAGGCGAGCCCGATCGGGATCGTCTCCTCCGCGAAGAAGAGCAGAGCGTTCGCTCCGTTGAACAGGACCCCGACGAGAGCGACCGCGACGAGCTCCCGCTTCGTGATGCGCAACGACCCTGCTCCCCTCCGCCAGACGACCAGGGCGGCCAGGATCCCCCCGGCGACGACGAAGCGGCTCGAGACCGCGAAGAGCGGTGGCATCGTCTCGACCGCGAGCGCGATCCCGAGGTACGTGGAGCCCCAGATCGTGTAGACGGTCCCCAGGGCGACCCAGAGCTTCGTCCTCGGGCTCACGCGGTTCCTAGCGCCGCAGGGTGAGGGCAGCACCCGCGACGAGCAGCGCGATCCCGAGCACGCGCAGCGACGTCAGGGGGATCCGCTCCACGCCGAACCAGCCGTAGCGGTCGATGACCGCGGCCAGCCCGAACTGGGCCGCGATGAGGAACGCGGTCGTGGCGACGATCCCGATGCGCGGGCCGGCGACGGTGATCGCGAGCACGATGAACACGCTCATCAGGCCGCCGAGGAGCTGCCACTTCGGGCCCGCGACGGCGTCGCCGACGCCGGCGAGCGTTCGGCGGGCGAGGAGGAGCGCCGCGAGCGCGATCACGCACCCGACGAGCGCCGCCGCCGCAACCGCCTCCAGGGAGCCGACCCGGTCGCCGAGACGTCCCTGCACCGCGATCTGCACGGCGCCTCCGAGCCCCGCGGTGAAGGCGAGGACGGCGGCGAAGGCGGTCGAGCTCACGGGCGGACGCTATACGCTCCGCCGCATCCCCCGACAGAGGAGAGCGAACGTGATCCGTGCAATCGTCCAGTACGAGTCCGAGCCCGACCCGGAGCGCTATCGCCGGCACGTCGAGGAGTTCGTCCCGCCCGTCGAGTGTGCCGCGTTCCGGCACGGGAAGGTCCTCGGGTCGCCGCTCGGCGAGCCCACCTACCGGTACTACGCCGAGTTCGAGTGGGCCGACGAGGAGTCGTTCCGCGCGGCCGTCCAGTCGGAGGCATTCGGCGCCTCGGGCAAGGATGCGATGGCGATGGGGATTCCCTTCACCGTCCACTTCGTCGCCGTGGAATGAGCGAGCCCGTGCACCCCCGCCCTCGCGACCCGGCCGAGCTCGGGCTCGAGTCGGTCGTCTACGAGAAAGCGCCGCCGCGGGCGACGATCCGCCTGAACCGACCGGACGTGCTGAATGCGTTCGACTTCCGGATGCTCCGGGAGATCGCCCGCGCCTGCGAGGACGCCTCCTGGGACGACGACGTTCGCGTCCTCGTCGTCACGGGAACGGGCCGCGCGTTCTGCGTCGGAGCGGACCTCCGCTCCTGGGGCGAGGACCTCCTCGGGAGCTCGAGGGAGTACTGGAAGTGGTTCGGCGCGTTCAAGGACATGCACGACCGGATCCGGGAGCTCGGCAAGCCGACGATCGCGCGGGTCAACGGGATCGCGGTCGGCGGCGGCAACGAGCTGCAGATGGCGTGCGACCTCTCCGTCATGGTCGAGACCGCCTTCATCAGGCACGTGGGCCTGCAGCACGGGTCGGTGCCCGCCGGGGGCGCGACGCAGTGGCTTCAGCTCATGGTCGGGGACCGCCGCGCACGTGAGATCGTGTTCCTCTGCGACGAGATTCCCGCAGGGCAGGCGGCGGAGTGGGGCCTCGTGAATCGCGCGGTGCCCGAGGACGAGCTCGACGCGGTCGTGGACGAGTGGGTGGAGAAGCTCGCGGCGCGCCTCCCCGAGACGACCAGGTACGCGAAGCAGCAGCTCAACGTCTGGCGCGACCTCGCATGGCACCAGACCGTGGGGCACGCTCGCGACTGGCTTGCGATGTCGATGCTCGGCGAGGAGGCGCAGTCCGCCGTGCGCGCGTTCCTCGAGCGGGGCAAGGGCGAGTAGGCTGGGGCGATGAGCGAGGCCGCGGTCGTCACGTCGCGGTCGGGCGCGGTCCTCACGATCACGCTCAACCGCCCCGACGTCTACAACGCCATCAACCGCGCGATGCACGAAGGGCTCGCAGCCGCCCTCGACGAGGCGGCCGTGCCGGAGATCCGCGCGGTCGTGCTCACCGGCGCAGGTCGCGGCTTCTGCGCGGGCCAGGACTTGCGCGAGTTCTCCGAGCTCCCCGGCGGCGTCGGGCAGGCGCTCGAGGAGACGTACCACCCGAACGTGCGGCGGATCCGGGCTCTCGAGAAGCCGGTGCTCGGGGCGATCAACGGCCCCTGTGCGGGTGCCGGGCTCTCGCTCGCCTGTGCCTGCGACGTGCGCATCGCGTCGTCCGAGGCGAGCTTCGTCCCGGGGTTCGTCGGGATCGGGCTGGTGCCCGACGCGGGGAGCACGTGGTTCCTCCATCGCCTGCTCGGGTTCTCCCGTGCGTTCGAGTGGATGGTGTCCAACCGCCGCCTGAGCGCCGACGAGGCGCTGATCTGGGGGCTCGTCTCGGAGGAAATCCCGGCGGAGCGCTTCGCGAAGCGGACGGCGGAGCTCGCCGAGTGGTATGCGGCGCTTCCGACGCGGGCGGTCTCGATGACGAAGCGGCTCTTCGAGCACGCGTACACGGCCTCGCTCGAGGAGCAGCTCGCGCTCGAGGCCGAGCTGCAGCAGGCGGCATCCGGGACCGAGGACTTCCGCGAGGGCGTGCAGGCGTTCCTCGAGAAGCGCGTCGCGAGGTTCGAGGGCAGGTAGGAGACAGCGCGGAGCCGGCGAAACCGGCCCTCTACCCACCGCTTCGCCCGTTCGGGGAGCGGTACTCGACTCCCGGGGCCTCGGGGGTCCACGCCTGACGACGGATCCCTGGGGCCTCATCCTCGCTGCGGGCCGCGAGCCCGGTGTCAGACACTCGTGTCTCGCGCCATCCAACCCTGTGGCCCGGCCTCTGTGCGCGTCAGACATGTCCGGTCGCCGGCAGCTGCTCTGCGACTACGCTCGTGTGTGGAGCTAATGGCGCAGTCTTTTCACGCGTTCCACTTGACAGGCGATGGTGTCTGACACCGAGGTCCGCACTGTCGACTACCACACGGGCGGGGAGCCGTTCCGCATCGTGACCGGGGGCACCGAGCCGCTCCGCGGCGCGACGATCCTCGACAAGCGGCGCGACGCACTGGAGCGCCTCGACCACGTCCGGCGCCTGCTCGTCTTCGAGCCGCGCGGCCACGCAGACATGTACGGCTGCCACGTGGTCGAGCCCAACGACGACGGTGCCGACCTGGGCGTCGTCTTCTTCCACAACGCGGGCTACTCGACGGCATGCGGCCACGGCACCATCGCGCTCGTGACGTGGGCGCTGGACGAAGGAGTTGTCGAGCGCGTGGAGGGGGAGAACCACGTGGTCGTGGACGTGCCGTCCGGGCGGCTGGAGACGTGGGCCCTCGTGCGCGACGGGCGCGTGCGCTCGGTGCGGTTCCGGAACGTGCCCTCGTTCGTCTGGGGAGAGCGGGTCGAGCTCGGCTGCGGCGCCGCGGACGTCGCGTTCGGCGGGGCGTTCTACGCGTCGGTCGAGGAGCGAGTCGAGCCGGCCGAGCTGCCGCGCCTGATCGAGCTCGGACGCGAGGTCAAGCGAGAGCTCGAGGCCGGGCACGACGTCGTTCATCCCCTCGAGCCGGAGCTCCGGGACGTCTACGGCGTGATCTTCTGGCAGGAAGAGGGTGAGCGCCCGCTCGCCCAGCGGAACGTCACGGTCTTCGCCGACGGCGAGGTCGACCGCTCGCCGTGCGGCAGCGGGACGTCGGCGCGCCTTGCCCTTCTCGATCGCTCGGGCCGGCTCCCGCGCGGCGAGGAGCTCCGGCACCTGAGCATCGTCGGCTCCGAGTTCACCGGTCGCGTCGTCGGGGAAGCCGAGGTCGCGGGGATACCGGCCGTCGTCACCGAGGTCGAGGGAAGCGCCTACCGGACCGGCGAGCACGTGTTCACGCTCGACCCGGACGATCCCGTCGGGGACGGCTTCCTGCTGCGCTAACCCGCCGCGTCCAGAAGCCGCACGATCTCACCGTCCTCGGGGAAGCGACCCACCACCTGCTTCGACCAGATCAGCCTGCCGTCCGCGACGACGTCGAACTGCCCCCGGCCGCCCGGCGTGACCGTCGTCGTGGCGTCCGTCGTCGAGGAGAGCTCGGCCGCGAGACTCGTGGCCCGTGCGTCGTAGCCGCTTCAGGTGGGGCAGTAGAGGATCTCGACGTGCACGACGTCCACCCTAGCGGCGGTACTCTGCGGCTCGTGGAAGCGACCGTCTTCGACATCGAGCAGGCCGGCTGCGAGAGCTGCGCGGCGCTCGTCAGAGACGCGCTCGGGGACCTCGGCACGGTTCTCGAGATCGCGGTCGACGAGAGCGCCGACCTCGCGACCGTTCGCCTCGTCGCAAGCAGCCGCCCGTCCGCGGAGGAGGTCGATCGTGTGCTCCGCGAGGCGTCACCGGACGGCCACGCGTACAGGATCAGACCGGGGTCGTGGCGATCCGTCTGATGCCCGGCCGGATGCCGCTGGGGGCCGCGCTCAGTAGTCCTTGCCGCTGAGACGTCGCTTGATCGTGAACCGGGCAGCGACGAGCCATCTCGCCGCGCGCTTGAGGTGCTGCTCCGTCGAAGCGAGAGCCGGGGGTCCGTAGCGCTCGTAGACGGCGAGCGCATGCTCGATCTCGCTGCACGCGATGCTCGCCTCCTCCACGGCCCGGCCGAGGAGGGGGTTGGACGGCGGCCCGAGCCGGCGGAGCGTGGGCGCGCACGCCTCGAGAGCCGGCACGAGCGACGTGTCGAAGCGCTCGCCGCTCGACACCCCGATCGAGACCTCGGCCCGGTCGATCGTCCGCTCCAGGTCGAGACTCCAGGCCGTGAACTCGTCCACCCACTCCCGCCCCGGGTCGTCGAGGCTCCGGTCCGGCGGCCTCGTGTAGAGGAACATGGCGACCCCGCCCGCGACGAGCAGGACGGTGACGAAGACCCCGATGCCCCGCATGGGCGCCAAAGAGTAGATTCGCGTGCCCGGCCGCCGTCAGGCGTCGATCTGCGGGCGGTGCCGTTCGATGATCCCCGCCGCGTCGATGCCGCGCGGGAGGGTTCCGTACGCGCGGCTCCCCTCTCCCCCGAGCCGGGTGGCGCAGAACGCGTCCGCGACTCCGGTGGGCGCATGGCGAACGAGGAGGGACGCCTGCAGGCAGAGGGCGGCGAGCTCGGCGACACGGCGTGCTCGATGCTCGCGGTCGCCTGCGTCCGCGAGCTCGGCCCGGAGCCGTGCGGTCGCCGCGTCCAGCCTCGCGTCGGCTCCGCCGCCGCAGGCGATCTCGGCCAGGAGCGCCTCGATGCTGGCCGGCTCGCGATCGGCAGCCCGCCAGAGATCGAGCGCGTTGACGTTGCCCGCGCCCTCCCAGAGCGAGTTCACGGGGCTCTCCCGGAAGAGGCGCGGGAGCGGCGACTCCTCGACGTATCCGTTGCCCCCGATGCACTCGAGCGCCTCGGCCACGAGCGGCGGCGTCGACTTGCAGATCCAGTACTTGGCGACCGTCGTCGCGAGGCGGCGGAAGTCGTCCTCGCGCTCGTCGACCGCCCGCGCGAGTCGCATCGCCGTTGCCGTGGCCGCCTCGGAGTCGAGGCAGAGGTCGGCGAGGACGCTCTGCTGGAGCGGCTGCTCCGCCAGGAGCCGGCCGAAGGCGGACCGGTGGGCGGCGTGGTGCGTCGCCTCCGCGACCGCGCGCCGCATGAGCGCGGTCGAGCCGAGGACGCAGTCGAGCCGCGTGTGCACGACCATCTCGATGATCGTGGCAACGCCGCGTCCTTCCGGTCCGAGCCGGGCCGCCCGCGCATCGCGCAGCTCGATCTCGGCCGACGCGTTCGAGCGGTTGCCCAGCTTGTCCTTGAGGCGCCGGAGGTGGAGCCCGTTGCGCGCCCCGTCCTCGAGGATGCGCGGCATGACGAAGCACGTCAGCCCGCCCGGCGCGTAGGCGAGCACGAGGAAGACGTCGCACATCGGAGCCGAGCAGAACCACTTCTCCCCCGTCAGTGCATAGCTGCCGTCGGCGAGCGGCTCGGCACGCGCCTCGTTCGCGCGCACGTCCGAGCCGCCCTGGCGCTCGGTGAGCGCCATCCCGGCGAGCAGCCCCGCCTTCTCGGTGTGGCCGCGCGATCCAGGGTCGTACCGGCGCGACGTGAGGCCGTCTCCCCACTCCGCGAGGAGCTCGCCGTCGGCGCGGAGCGCCGGGAGGACGGAGTACGTCATCGAGAGCGGGCACCCGACGCCCGCCTCGGCGTACGAGAGCGTCATGAACCGTGCGGCCCTGGCGGCGTGCGGTGCCGGCCCGCGATCGGCCCACGGGAAGGCGTGAGCGCCGCCCTCGACCCCGATCCGCATGAGCTCGTGCCAGGAGGGGTGGAACTCGACCTCGTCGAGCCGCTCGCCGAAGCGGTCGAAGGCCCGGAGCGCGGGCGGATGCTCGTTCGCGAGCCGTCCGAGCTCGAGGGGCTCGCCGCCGCAGAGCCGTCCGAACGCGGCGCACTCGTCCGTGCGCTCGGCCGCGCCCTCGCGCGTGAGCGCCTCCACGAGCGGGCGGTTCTCCGAGAAGAGGTCGTAGCCCTCGAGCGGCGGAGGCTGGTTCGCGGTCCGGAGGTACGCGCTGGTCGCCACGTCAGATCGTCTTGAACTGCTCGAAGGGCTGCCGGCAGCCGTTGCAGTAGCGGATCGAGCGGCACGGAGTCGGGCCGAAGATGTTGTCGAGCCGCGTGTCCGTCGAGCCGCAGTACGGACAGCGGAATCCGCGCTGCAGCTGCACGAGCTCGAGCTTTCCGGCTGGGCGCGGGGCAGGCGGTGCGAAGCCGGCGAGCCGGAGCTTCTCCCGGCCCGCTGGCGTGATGCGGTCGGTGGACCACGAGTCGTCCATGAGCACGCGGATCTCCGGCCTGCCCCCGATCTCCTCGATCGCCCGTCCGAGCTCGAGCCGCATCCGCTCGAGCGCCGGGCAGCCCATGAAGGTCGGCGTGAACTCCACCACCACGTCGTGACCGTCGACGCTCACGCTCTTCACGACCCCGAGGTCGACCAGCGAGACGTCCGGGATCTCGGGATCGGGGACGCCGGCGAGCGCGTCCCACACTGCCTGCTCGGAGAGCACGGTCGCGCCTACCACTGCGTGCCGGGGGGCTCGGAGCGGCGGACGGAGGTCATCTCCTCCCAGAGCTCGGCCAGCTCGGCCTCGTGGACGCTCCGGGGCACCGGCTCCACGTCCGGAAGCGCTCGACCGAGCCGCTCCTCCACGCGTCGGCGCAGCTCCGGCCGGAGCTCGTCATCGAGCATTCCGAGCGCGTAGGGCCAGAGCTCGTCGACGGCCTCGTCGAGTCTCTCGCGACCTTCCGCGGCCGAGAGCAGGCGGTCGATCCACATCTCCGCGTGCATCCGGTGGTACGCCTCCTCGCGGTCCATCTTCGCAGCGACGCCCGCGATCTCGTGGTCGTCGGAGGCCCTAAGCGCGTCGAGCCGAATCTCGTCCGCGGTCTCGTAGAGCCAGCGGCGCGCGATCGTCCGTGCCCACTCGAGGCGGCGGAGCTGGACGAGCGGCGAGCAGCGGTACTCCTCGGGCCTGCGGTCGAACGCGAGCTCGTCCGCGGTCGTGCCGAGCTCCGCCGCGGCGAGCTCGTACAGGGCGCGGGCGTGGCCGATCTCGTTCTGCGCGATCGACGAGAACGCGACGTCCTCCTCGAGGAAGGGCGCGATCCCCGTCCACTCCGAGTCGCGCCAGCCCAGGAAGAGCTCGTCGTCGGCGATCGACAGCAGGAGGTCGGTGCGCTCGCTCATCCGGCCTCGCCGTCCACGGTGTCTGACACCGGGGCACCGCAAACGGCTTGAACAAGCGGTGCGGTGTCAGACACCGTCGCCTGCCCCGGCCCGCTCGCGCGCCTCGCGGAGGCGCACCTTGAGCGAGTACCCGTCCACGCGGCGATAGCTCCGGTCGAACTCCTCCGGGAAGCCGTCGACCTGGCGAACGGCCGACCGCGCGACGATCCAGAGAGCGGCCGACTCGTCGCGCCGGCCGTAGAACTCCCGCGCGTACACCTCGGCCGCCTCCTCGCTCGGCGCGCGAATCGAGCCCGCGTGCTCCATCGGCTTGCCCTTCCGCTCCTGCCGGAAGACCTCGAAGATCGCGCCCTGGCCGCCCGCGGCCTTCGGCGGCGGGCTCGGCTCGCTCGCGGCGCTCTCGTCTCGGGGGCGTGCGTCTACCAGGGTCCCGCCTCCAGGCGTGTCCGAGCGAGCCGCCGGGGCGCGATCCGGACCCCGTCCCTCATGCCGCCTCCGCGAGCACGACGCGCGACACCCAGTCCACCTCGGCGCGCGACAGCGAGCGGAACGCGATGCGCTCCGCGGACGCGGGCCCGTGGCCGGTGACGACCGACCTCAGCTCGTCCCAGTCCGGTTCCGTGTACTCCCACGTGCCCGACTCGCTCCGCCGCAGCTTCGGGTCGGGGACCGTGAGGCCGAGCTCGAGGATCTGGTTCACGTAGCCGTCGAGGAACTCCTGGCGCGCGTCCTCGTTTGCCTGGCTCTTGATCCGCCAGAAGTACGTGGGATCCTCCTCGGCCGGGATCGGGTTGCCGTGGAACATCATGAGCGGCCCCCACCAGCGGTCGAGCGCCTCCTGCACGAGCTCGCGCTGGCCGTCCGTCCCGTTGACCATCGCGAGCACGACGTCGCGCCCGTGGAGGATGTGGAACGACTCCTCCCAGCACACGCGCTTCATGATCCGCGCGTACGGAGCGTAGGAGGTCTTGAGCAGCGCCTTCTGCGAGACGATCGCGGCCGCGTCCACGAGCCAGGCGATGACGCCGACGTCGCCCCAGGACCGCGTGGGGTAGTGGAACACGTTGTGGAACTTCGCCTTGCCCGAGATGAGGTCGTCGAGGCACGCCTCGCGGGGCTTGCCGAGGTCCTCGACGACGCGGTAGATGAGCTGCGCGTGGCCGACCTCGTCCTGGATCTTCGCCGTCAGCGCGAGCTTGCGCTGCAGCGTGGGCGCACGCAGGATCCAGTCGCGCTCCGGGAGCACGCCCATCAGCTCCGAGTTGGCGTGCATCTCGATGAACTTGATCAGCCGCGCCCGATACTCGTCGGGCATCCAGTCCGTGGCTTCGACGAGCCCACCCGACTGGACGTACTCGATGAACTCCTGCGTCCGCGCGTCTTCGGCCACGTTGACCCCCCTGGCTACCGGTCGTTAGCATCGAGAGTATGACGGAGCGCCGCGCGGAGCTCGTCCGGACGGCCGCCCGGCTCTTCGCGGAACGCGGGTACCACGGCACGTCGATGGGCGAGATCGCCGACGCGATGGGCGTCCAGAAGGCCTCGCTCTACTCGCTCACCGAGTCGAAGCAGCAGCTCCTGTACGACGCGGTGCGGGCGGGGGCAGACGCGTTCCACGCCGCGCTCGACGCCGTGGACGACGACCTGCACGCGGTGGAGCGGATCAGGCAGGCGCTGCGCGGGCACCTCCGCGTCGTCGCGGAGCAGCTTGCCGCGGCGACGGTGTTCACGCGGGAGTGGCGCTACCTGGAGGGTGAGCACCGCGACGAGTTCGTCGCGGAGCGCCGCCGGTACGAGGAGCGGTGGCGCGCTCTCTTCCGCGAGGGTGTCGAGCGGGGCGAGCTGCGGGTGGACCTGCGCGCGTCGGACGCGGCGCTCGTCGTGCTCTCGGCGGCGAACTGGGCGTACACGTGGCTGCGCGAGGACGCCGACACCGACGAGCTCGCGGACCGCTTCGTCGCGATTCTCGTGGACGGGATCGGCGGCTACGCCGCGCCGCGTACGACGAGCGCTCGATAGCCACCCGCGCGCCGATGATGTGCCCGTGCGCCTGCTGATCGTCAACCCGTTCGCGTCCGGGGTGGACACGCACCGCCTGGCCGCGGTGCAGGCCGCGCTCCCGCCCGGCACGGAGACGAAGCTCACGACGGCGGCCGGCGAGGCCACGGCGATCGCGCGTGAGCTTCGCGAGGCCGACGCTGTCTACGTCTTCGGTGGAGACGGCACGTTCAACGAGGTGCTGAACGGGATCGAGCTCGACGTCCCGCTCGGCTTCCTGCCAGGAGGCGGCACGAGCGTGCTGCCGCGGGCGCTCGGGCTTCCGAGGAACCCCGTGCAGGCGGCCCTGCGAGTTGCGAAGGGGCGGACGAGGCGGATCGGCCTCGGGCGCGTCAACGGCCGCCGGTTCGGGTTCAACGCGGGGCTCGGGTTCGACGCCGAGCTCGTGCGCCGTGTGGACGAGCTCGGCCGCCGGCCCGACGGGAAGCGCCCGGGCGACGGCGCGTTCCTGCGGAGCGCGGCCGGTGCGCTCACGGAGCGTCGCTCCCGGTTCGACCCGGAGCTGGAGGTGGAGGGCTACGGGCGCGCGGCCTTCGTGCTGGTCGCGAACTGCTCGCCCTACACGTATGCGGGAGCGGTCGCCCTCGACCTGGTGCCCGGGGCGGACTTCGCCGAAGGGCTCGCGTTCCTCGCCCCGATCCGGCTGGGCCCGCGCGACCTTCCTCGCCTGCTGCTCCGCGGAGCCCGCGGGCGCGGCTTTCGCGGTGGGCGGACGCTGGCAGGTCGTGATCTCGACCGCGTCGTCGTACGCTGTGACCGCCCGCTGCCGCTGCAGGTGGACGGGGAGGACGTGGGAGACGTCGTCGAGGCCGTGTACGAGGCCGAGCGCGACGCGGTCACCGTCCTCGTCTGAGGACGGGCTCGCCTCCCTAGAATCGGACTCGATGAGCCGCGTGCTTCCCGCGCAGTCGGACGTGCGTCGCGTCATCGGCGACGGCGAGGGCGTTCCCGATGGAGAGGTCGCGGGGTTGACGGCCGGCGATCTGGTCGCGCTGTACCGCGACCTCGTCCTGCTCAGGACGTACGACGAGAGGTCGGTCGTCTACCACCGGCAGGGGCGTATCGGCACGTACGCGATCTACTGGGGCCACGAGGCGATGCAGGCGGGCTCCGTGTTCGCTCTCGCCGATCGGGACTGGATCTTCCCGAGCTACCGGGAGTCGGCGATCGGGCTGCTGCGCGGAATCCCCGCCTCGACGCTGCTCCAGTGGTGGCGAGGCCATCCGTCCGGCTGGTGGAGCCCGCCCGAGTACGGGGTCGCGTCGATCGCCGTCCCCATCGCCACCCACGTGCCGCACGCCGTCGGGTTCGCGTGGGGCGCGAAGCTGAAGGGCGAGGACCGGGTCGCGATCGCCTACTTCGGGGACGGGGCTACGTCGGAGGGCGCGTTCCACGAGGGCGCGACGTTCGCCGGCGTCATGAAGGCGCCCGTCGTGCTCTTCTGCAGCAACAACCAGTGGGCGATCTCGACCCCTGTCTCGCAGCAGACCGCAGCCGTGTCGCTCGTGGACAAGGCCGCCGGGTACGGGATGCCGGGCGTGCGCGTGGACGGCGGTGACGTCCTCGCCGTGTACGAGGCGACCCGTGAGGCCGTCGAGCGGGCTCGCGCAGGGGAGGGCCCGACGTTCGTCGAGGCGCTGACGTACCGAATGGCGCCGCACGGGACAGCGGACGACCCGTCGCTGTACGTCGACGAGGCGCGAGTCGCCGAGGAGCGCGCGAACGAGTGCGTCGGCCGCTACGAGCGCTACCTGGAGCGCCTCGGGGTGCTCGGAGCGGACGGTGCCGAGGCGATCAGGCAGGAGGCGCTCGAGGTCCTGCGAGCGGGAATCGCGGCCGCGGAGGCGGAGCCCCCGGCGGACGTGTCGCTCGTGTTCGAGCACGCGTACGCCGAGCCCCCCCGCACGCACGCGCAGGATCTCGCCGAGCTCAGGAGGATCCTGGAACAGGGGGAGGCGGGGAGGTAAGGCCATGGCCGAGCGGCATCTGAGACAGGGTGAGACCCTGAAGGGCCTCAGCGGGGAGGTGGGGAGGTAAGGCCCTTCAGGGGCCTTACCGGCCATGGCTGAGCGGCTCCTCGTCGAAGCGGTGAACGACGCGCTGCACGTCGAGATGGAGCGCGACCCGTCCGTGCTCGTCCTGGGCGAGGACGTGGGCACGCTCGGCGGCGTCTTCCGGGCGACGGCGGGCCTGCAGGAGCGCTTCGGGCGCGACCGCTGCATCGACACCCCGCTCGCGGAGGCCGGGATCCTGGGCACGGCGGTCGGCCTGTGCATGGCCGGGTGGCGGCCGGTCTGCGAGATGCAGTACGACGCGTTCAGCTACCCGTCGCTCGACCAGCTCATCAACCACGTCGGCCGCTACCGCTGGCGCACGAACGGGACGATGGAGTTCCCGCTCGTCGTCCGCATGCCCTACGGCGGGGGTGTCCGGGCGCCCGAGCTCCACGACGACTCGCCCGAGACGTACTACGTGCACACACCGGGCGTGAAGCTCGCGATCCCTGCCACGCCGGCGGATGCCAAGGGGCTCCTGGCTGCGGCGATCCGCGACCCGGATCCGGTCGTCGTGCTCGAGCCGAAGCTCGTCTACCGGAGCGCGCGTGGCGAGGTCCCCGACGGCGAGCACGTCGTCCCGCTCGGCGAGGCGCGGATCGCGCGCGAGGGGACGGACCTCACGATCGTCGCCTACGGCGCGATGGTGCCCCTGGCGGAGCGCGCCGCCGACGCGCTCGCGGGCGAGGCGTCGGCCGAGGTCCTCGATCTCCGGACGCTCAAGCCGCTGGACGAGGACGCCCTGCTCGCATCGGTGGCGAAGACGGGCCGCGCGGTGATCGTCCAGGAGGCGCCGCGCGTGTGCGGGTTCGCAGCCGAGGTCGCGGCCGTCCTCGCGGAGAGGGCGATCTTCGATCTCCACGGGCCGGTCGTGCGCGTCACGGGGTACGACGTGCCGTATCCCTTCTGGCAGATCGAGGACGCGTACATGCCGTCGGTCGAACGGGTCGTGGACGCGGCTCGCAGGGTCCTCTCCGCCTGATGGGGGTCCGCGGGTGCCTCGCGTGCGATCTCGCCGAAGGCCGGGCCGCGCTGCCCGGCGGCCTCATCGAGGAGACGCCGCACTGGCTCGTCGAGCACTGCGTCGGGCCGCTCGGCCTCGGCACGCTCATCGTCAAGCCGAGGCGCCACGTCGTCCACGTCTGGGAGCTCGAGGGCGACGAGACCGCGGAGCTCGGCCCCCTGCTGCGCGACACCGCGTCCGTGGTCGCCGAGCTGGCCGCGCCGGACCAGGTCTACGTGTGCCTCTCGTCGCATCAGGGAGGCGTGCCGGTCCACATCCACTTCGTCGTCCAGCCGGTCACGGCCGAGCAGCGCAACCGGCACGGCGGGGGCGCCCGGCTCCAGGCGACGATGTTCGAGGCGGGCCTGACGCCGCCGCCGGGCGACGTCGAGACGTTCGCGCGGCGTGCGCGCGCGTCCTTCGCAGGCGCGAGGAGCCCGCGCTAGTGGCACGCGCGTTCACGCTCCCGGACCTCGGGGAGGGGCTGACCGAGGGCGAGGTGTACCGCTGGCTCGTCTCGGAGGGACAGGCGGTCCGCGAGGACGAGCCGCTCGTCGAGATCCAGACCGACAAGGCGACCGTCGACATCCCGTCGCCGTACGAGGGGACGGTGCTGAAGATCCTGGTGGGGGAGGGCGAGGTCGTTCCCGTGGGCACCGAGCTCGTCGTGATCGGCGAGCCCGGAGAGGAGCTGCCGGCGCCCGGCGAGGCTCAGCGCGAGGTCCCGACTGCGCGTGCGGCGCAGGCGGCCGCTCCGCGGGGTGCCGGCGCGAGGGTGTCCGCGACACCGCTCGTCCGCAGGATCGCGCAGGAGCTCGGGGTCGACCTCTCCGGGGTCACGGGCACCGGCCCGGGCGGGAGGATCGGCGAGGAGGACGTCCGGGCTGCCGCGACCGCTGCCCCGGAGACGGGGGGGCGCCGCGAGAAGCTGCGAGGCGTCCGCCGCGTCATGGCCGAGCACATGGCCCGCGCGCATGCGGAGGTGCCGGCGGTCACCTGGGTCGAGGAGTGCGACTTCGAGCACGTCGACCTCGGGAAGCTGGTCGCGACCGTGCTCAAGGCCTGCGCGGACGTGCTGCCGGAGTTCCCGGAGCTGAATGCACGGCTCGAGGGAGACGAGGTCGTCTACCTCGACCGCTACGACTTCGGAGTCGCGGTGCACACGGACCAGGGGCTCGTGGTCCCCGTCGTCCGTGCAGTGGACACGAAGTCGGTGGACGAGATCCACGGCGAGATCGCCCGCCTGGCCGACGGCGCGCGCGCGGGCACGCTGCGACCGGAGGAGCTGCGCGACTCGACCTTCACCGTCACGAGCGGCGGCAAGCTCGCCGGGCTGCTGCAGACGCCGATCGTCAACCACCCGGAGGTCGCCATCCTCAGCGTGGGGCGCGTCGAGCCCCGCCCGGTCGTCCGCGACGGGGAGATCGTCGTCCGGAGCACGGGCACGATCTCCCTCAGCTTCGACCACCGCGTGATCGACGGCCTGCGCGCCGCGGGCTTCGGGCTCGCGGTCATCGCCCGGCTACAAGCGAGCGCGGGCTGATCGGGCCGGGAGTCGCACCCGAGCCTCCAACGCAGGTGACGGGTCGTGGCCTGCGAGACGTGTTCCCACGCCCTTGGTGAGCAGCACGCTCGGTTGGCCGCACCGGGCGCCCGCACTCTCCCTCTCTACACTGACCGCCGTGGGCAACTGGTACACGCTCGGTCTCTCCCTCGGGCTCGGCGTCGCGCTCGGCGTCGTCGTCTCCGGGATCCTCGGGGCGAACGTCGTCGGGGTCGGCCTGGGTGCTGTCATGGGCGCGGCGCTCGGGGTCGGCATCGGGCTCCTCGTGGGCGAGTCGGAGGAGGCCGCCGCGTGCGCGCTCGGCGTCGTGATCGGGTCCCTGTCGGCGGCCGTCGCCGTTCGCGGCGCGCTTCGCCGAGGCGCCACGCGGTTCGGAACCGGTGCGTACCTGAGCGCGCTCGGGATCGTGCTTGCCCTGCTCGCCTTCGTGCCCGTGCTCGGCTACGTGGTCGCAGCCGCAGTCCCCGTCGCTGCGGTGCGCATGCGCGGTCGCCAGGCCGCTCGCTTCGCAGGGCTTCGAACGCTGGCGAAGTGACACGGGCGCCGGGCCGCGCGGAGACGAAGGGTTCGGCCAGGTCCGACCGAATGGGTGGTGGCCGTGAGCCGGTGTCCGACTACCCTGCGGTGACCGTGGACTCACCGTCTGCGACCGCCGTCGAGCCGATCTCCCGCGCGCGGGTCCGCGCCGGCCTGCGCAAACGGAAGAACTGGGAGCAGCTCGTCAAGTTCTGCGTCGTCGGCGCCAGCGGCTACGCGGTCAACCTCGCCGTCTACGCGCTCTTGCTCGACGTCGTCGGCCTCCACTACATCTCCGCCGCGGTCGGGTCGTTCCTCGTCGCCGTGACGAACAACTACACGTGGAACCGGCTGTGGACGTTCCGGGCGCAGCGCGGGGGCGTCGCCTACCAGGGGATGAGGTTCCTCATCGTCTCCACCGCGGCGCTGCTCACGAACCTCGCGGTGCTGCACCTGCTCGTGACGCTCGGGCTCGGCGAGGTCGTCGCCCAGGCGATCGCCATCGTGCTCGTCACGCCGGTCAACTTCGTCGGCAACAAGCTCTGGTCGTTCGGGCCGCGACGGTAGCGCTGGGCTCGCTGGCCGCCGTCGCGGCGGCCGCGCTCCTCCTCTCGCCGCCGGCGCAGGGGACGACAACTCCGACCGCGCCCCCTTCGGCGCTGCCCGCGCTTCCCGGCGATCCACCGCGACTGACCGAGGACGAGGCCGTCGAGCGCGCGCTCGCCCATCCGAAGATCGCCGCCTGGCTCGAGCGGTACCCGCCCCATCCCGCCACGGACGCAAGCTTCCGCGAGGGCTCGAGGACGTGGCTCGTGAAGGCCTGGTCGGGGGAGGCCGGCCAGGTCGTGCAGGCGGTGGTCGAGGACACCTCGGGCCGCGTGGCCGAGGCGTGGACCGGGCCGCAGGTCGCCTGGAAGATGGCGCGCGGTCGTGCGGGCTCGTTCGGGGGCAAGACGCTCCTGAACCCGTTCGTCTGGATCGGCTTCTGCCTCGTCTTCCTCGCGGGCCTCGCGGACTGGAGGCGCCCGGTCTCGGCCAGGAACGCCGACCTGCTCGTGCTCCTCGGGCTCTCCGTCTCTCTCGCCTTCTTCAACGCGGGCGAGATCTTCGTCAGCGTCCCGCTCGTCTACCCGGTGCTGCTGTACCTCCTCGCCCGCGGGCTCTGGATCGGGGCGAGGAGGACCGGGAGCCCGCTCCACCCGGTCTGGCCGACCTGGGTGCTCGCGGCGGCTGCGGTGTTCCTGCTCGGCTTCAGGATCGGGCTGAACCTCGAGACGCCCCGTGGCGTCATCGACGTCGGCCTTGCGGGGGTCGTTGGCGCGACTCGGGTGCTCGACGGCGAGGCGCCGTACGGGAACATGCCGACCCGCGAGGGCGAGCCGTGCGGGCCCGAGGACTCGGAGGGCCAGGTGCGCGACCACATCCAGACGAACGGCCGCTGCGAGGCCGCGATCGAGCGTGGTGACACCTACGGCCCCGTGTCGTACCTCGTGTACGTCCCGGCGACGGCGATCTTCGGGTGGAGCGGGAAGTGGGACTCGCTGCCGGCAGCCCACGCGACGTCGATCGCCCTCGACCTCCTCGTCCTGCTCGGCCTCGTCCTCGTCGGCCGCCGCTTCGGCGGGAACCGGCTCGCGGCGCTTCTCGCGTTCGGCTGGACCGCCTACCCGTTCACTGCCTACACCCTCGACGCGAACACGAACGACGCGGTCATGCCCGCGTTTCTCGTGCTCGGCTTCTGGCTCGTGTCCTCGGCGTGGGCCCGAGGAGCGGCGGTCGCCCTCTCGGGGTGGACGAAGTTCGGCGCGCTCCTCGCGGCGCCGCTGTGGGCGACGTACCCGGAGCCCGAGGCTCGCCGCCTCCTCCGCTTCGGGCTCGCCTTCGCGCTCGCGACCGCCGCTGCCTTCTCGGTCCTCCTGCTCGAGCCGGACCTTCTCCACGCGGCGCGGTCGTTCTGGGACCGCACGGTCGGCTTCCAGGCCGGGAGGGACTCACCCTTCTCGCTCTGGGGCTGGGGCCAGTACCACGCCGCCGGGATCCCGGATCTCGGGTTCCTCCAGCCTCTGGTCGCGGCGGGCGCGGTCTGTCTCGCGCTCGTCGTCGCGTTCGTGCCGCGCCGCAAGGGCCCGGTCCAGCTGGCGGCGCTCACGGCCGCGCTGCTCGTCGCGTCGCAGCTGACGCTGACCCACTGGTTCTACCTCTACGTCCCCTGGGTCCTGCCGTTCGTGCTCCTCTGGCTGCTCCTGCCGGAGCAGGAGGACGGTCAGTCGAGCGAGACGCGGACGGCCTCGATCCCGAGCGCCCGGCCCGAGCCCGGATCGCACTCGACGAGCGCGCCCTCGATGCGAACACCGCCCTGAGCCGTCGAGAAGCGCACCGGGAGCCCCGTGCGCATCCTGCGGATCGCGAGATCGGCCTCCACCCCGATCACCGAGTCGTGCGGCCCCGTCATCCCCGCGTCCGTGATGAAGGCGGTGCCGCGGGGGAGGACCCCGGCGTCCGACGTCTGGACGTGCGTGTGGGTTCCCACGACCGCGGTCACCTTCCCGTCGAGCCAGCGTGCGAGCGCGACCTTCTCGCTCGTGGCCTCGGCGTGGACGTCGACGAGGACGAGTGGGGTCTCGGCGCGCGCCGCGTCGACGAGGTCGTCCACGATCTCGAACATGCCGGTCGCCGGGTGCAGGAAGAGCGAGCCGAGGACGTTGATGACCGCCAGCTTTCGGCCGTTCCCGACCTCGACGATCGCGAGGCCCGTGCCGGGCGTCCCGCGCGGGAGGTTCGCGGGCCGGACGATGCGCTTCGAGTCCTCGAGGTACGGCGCGATCTCCATCCGTCGAAAGGCGTGATTCCCGAGCGTGATGACGTCCGCGCCGTAGCCGTGCAGCTGCTCGGCGAGGCGCGGCGTGATCCCGACCCCGTCCGCGGCGTTCTCGCCGTTCACGACACAGGCGTCCGCCTCGAGCTCTGCCCGTAGCCCCTGAAGGCGGGACTCGAGCGCCTTCCGGCCGGGGCTTCCCACGACGTCGGCGATGAAGAGGATGCGCAAGGCGCGGAGAGACTACGGCACGCCCAGCGTCGCGGACGGGAAGACCCGAATCGAGACGTTGTTCCCGCCGCCCGGGGCGTAGTCGGCGAGCGCCTGGCGCTCCCAGCGGCTGATCTCGGCCGCCGTTCCGAGCTTGGACGAGCCGGCCGCGACATTGGCGCCGACCGTGAGCGCAGGGTCCCGGCGGACGTTCTGGATCGACACGACCAGCGACGGAGCCGAGGTGGGACGGAGCTCGATCTCCGAGCCGATGACTCGCCCCGAGATGACCTGGTCACGAACGGCGACGACGGTGCCGTCGATCGGCGAGTAGACATCCGTCCCGGCGACCGCGCCGACGTCGAGCGTGCGGAGAGGGCCGCGGGCGAGCTGGTACCAGCGATAGCCCGCCCGGGACGAGCCCGTGATGCGCCGCCACAGCCGGGCGAGCAGGCCCTCGTTCGCCTGTGGGCCGACGGGCTGGAGCACCAGCGCCCCGCTCTCGCTCCCGTGGAAGCCGACGGCGGTGACTCCGCCCTGGGCGACCGGGGAGTGCACGCGGAGGTTGCCGACCGTCGCGAGAATGTTCGGTTCGGGCGGAGCGGAGGTCACGGGCAGGGGCGCCGGGCCCGACGCCGCGGGCGACGTGCCGCCGTCGTCGTCGAACGCCGTGACGGAGAGCGTGACCACCGCGAGCGCTGCGACGACGAGCAGCACCGCCAGTCGGCGCGCGCGCGCCTGCTTCCGGCGCCGGCTCGCACGCAGCCGCGCTGCATGCCGTGAGCGAGGTGTCGCCATCCTCGGCGGACCGTAGCAGGGCCTCGGCCGGGCCAGGGGCCGCCAGGGTCGGCTGTACGATCCAGCCCATGGCCGGCTCCGGCCCGACGATCCAGATCCCGAGGTGGATCCAGCTCGTGATCCTGCCGGTCGTCCTCGTCCTCGCGTTCCTCCTCGCCAGGACGCTCGGCCACGTCCTCTTCCTCTTCCTCACCGCGAGCGTGATCGCGTTCACGCTCAACCCGCTCGTTCGGGACGTGACGCGGCTGAAGGTCCCACGCGTCCTCTCGGTGTTCATGGTCTACGCGCTGTTCGTCGCAGTCGCGTGCGCGATCCTCGTCGCGATCGGGTTCGTCGCGTACGACCAGGCGCGGAACGCGGCAGACCGGGTCGACTCGTACGTCACCGAGGAGACGCTCTCGGGGCAGACGGCCGCGGAGCTCGACATCGACGAGCTCCAGGCCTGGCTCGACGACCACGGCCTCGAGCAGCTCCAGATCCGGGAGCAGGTGAACGAGTGGATCGGCTCGTTGAGCGCAGGCGAGATCTCGGGCTACGTCCAGGACGGGCTCTCGCTCGCGCGAGGAGCCGCGTTCTCGGTCTTCGTCCTCTTCTTCTCCGCGATCCTCGTCGTCGTGATCTCCATCTACATGCTCCTGGACATGGCGCGCCTCGAGCGCTCGATCGACTCCCGCTTCCCCCCGCACGGGGGGCCGCCGCTCACGCAGCAGATCGAGGGCGCGCTCTGGGGCTACCTCAAGGGGCAGGCTATCCTGTCCACCGTCATCGGGACGAGCGCCGGGGTGGGGATGTACGTCCTCGGCGTGACGGGGCTCGTCAAGGGGGCTGAGGAGTACGCCCTGCTCTTCGGCCTCTGGACGGCGTTCATCGAGGTCATCCCGTACATCGGCCCGTGGCTCTCGGCGGTCCCGCCGGCGATCTATGCGCTCGTCGTCGACCCGCCGTGGGGGCTCGTTTGGGTCGGGCTCCTGTTCCTCTTCATCTACCAGGTGGAAGGCCACGTCGTCGTCCCGAACGTGATGGCGAACGCGCTGCGGCTCCATCCGCTGCTCGTCATCTTCGGCCTGCTCGCCGGCGGCGAGCTGTACGGGATCGCGGGTGTGCTGGTCGCGCTCCCGACCATGGCCGGGATGCGCGCCATCTGGGAGTTCTTCCGCACGCGCGTGCGCCTGGAGCCCTGGGACGAGGGCTCGCCGGACGTGCCCGTCGAGGTCGAGCTCGAGCCTCCGCGGATCGAGCCGCCGAGGGCCGCGAGCGGGTCGGGCTAGGCTCCCGCGCGTGTGGGAGGAGATCGCCGCCGCGGCGTCCGCCGAGAGCCCGTTGTGGGCGGACGCGCTGCGACCCGAGGCCGAGCGCTCGCCCGAGCCGGTGTTCTCGGTGCTCGCCCCGCCGGGGCATGCGCTCGCGATCGAGACGATCTACGAGGGCTACCTCGTCCACTACGGGCGCTCGCGCCTCTTCGCGCCGGGGGACGACGACACGGCCCTCCTCCTCGGTGACTACCTGTACGCGCAGGGCCTCGTTCGAGTGGCCGAGTCCGGCGACGTCGCCGCGGTGGCCGACCTCGCGGAGCTGATCTCGCTCTGCGGCCAGGCCCGCGCGGACGGCCGGGACGGCGACGGCGCCGCCTGGGCCGCCACTGCCGCGCTCCTCGGGCGCGGCCTGCTCGAGGAGGCACGGGACGCCCTGCGCGTGAGCGGCGACGCGCGGGAGCTCGAGGCCGCTGCTCGCACCGCAGCCGGGAGCGACGCCGTGGACGGCGCCCTGGCTGCACACGCCCGGCTCGTCTTGTAGAGTCGCGCGCGATGATCGCCGCGCTGATCGAGCTCCTCGCCTCCGGGAAGACCGCGGCCGAGGAAGGCCGCGACATCATCCTCTCGATGCTCGTGGTCGGGCTGATCTTCGTCGCGGTCGCCGTCGGCGGGGATCTGATCCACCGCCTGCGCAAGCGCCACTAGGGCACGGCCGCCGTCCGTCCCGCGCCGCTGGACTGGCCGGAGCGGACACTTCCGTCGCGAGCTCGCGGCCGGTATAAGCAACGCGTGGGCACCTTCCGCGTGGTGATCGAGGTTGGCAGGTCCGGGAGCGAGCGGCTCGAGCCGGTCGAGGTGCTCGTCGACACCGGCGCCACGTACACGGTCCTGCCGAGGGCCTTCCTCGAGGGACTCGGTGTGGTTCCGCACACGCGGGCACCCTTCGTGATTGCCGACGGCAGCGAGATCGAGCTCGAGATCGGTTGGGGCGACGATCCGCGTCGACGACCTGGAGGAGCGCTCGCTCGTCGTCTTCGGGGACGCTGCCCTGCTCGGAGCCTTCACCCTGGAGGCGCTCCGGCTGGCGCCCGATCCGGTGGGGCGGAGGCTCGTCCCCGTTCCCGCCCTGCTCATGCGCATGGCCGCCTGACGGGCTGCCCCTAGACTGACGCGGCCATGCGGCCGCCCCGAGACCTCCGCGAGTGGATCGCGCTCCTCGAGCGCGAGGGGGAGCTGCGCCGCATCGCCGCGGAGGTCGACCCCGACCTCGAGATCACGGAGATCGTGGACCGCGTCGTCAAGTCGGGCGGGCCGGCGCTCCTCTTCGAGAGCCCGAAGGGGTCCGAGCGCCCGCTCCTGATCAACCAGTTCGGGACCGAGAAGCGGATGTGCATGGCGTTCGGCGTCGAGAGGCTCGACGACGTCGCGGCCAAGGTCGGCGACGTGCTCGAGCTGCAGCCGCCCGAAGGCCTGCGCGACAAGGTCAAGGGGCTTCTCAAGCTCAAGTCGATCGCCGACTCGCGGCCGAAGGTCGTCTCGAAAGGCCCCTGTCAGGAGGTCGTCCTCACCGGCGACGAGGTCGACCTCTCGCTGCTCCCGGTGCAGCGCTGCTGGCCCGGCGACCCGGCGCCGTTCATCACGCTCCCCGCCGTCATCACCGCCGACCCGAAGACGGGCACGCGCAACGTCGGCATGTACCGCATGCAGGTGATCGACCGGAGCTCGACGTTCATGCACTGGCAGCTGCACAAGGACGGCCGCGCCGACCTGCTCGCGGCCGAGGACGGCCGCATACCCGTCGCCGTCGCGATCGGGCTCGACCCGGTTACCGCGTACTCGGCCAGCGCGCCGCTCCCGAAGCACATCGACGAGTTGATGCTCGCCGGCTTCCTCCGGGGCGAGCCCGTGGAGCTCGTGCGCTGCAAGACCGTCCCGCTCGAGGTGCCCGCGAACGCCGAGATCGTGCTCGAGGGCTGGGTGGCGAAGGACGACGTGGCGATCGAGGGCCCGTTCGGCGACCACACGGGCTACTACTCGCACGCGGAGCCGTTCCCGATCTTCCGCCTGAGCGCGATGACCATGCGTCGCGACGCGATCTATCCGTCCATCGTCGTCGGCAAGCCCCCGGCGGAGGACGCGTGGTTGGGGAAGGCCACGGAGCGCATCTTCCTTCCGGCCGTGCGCATGACCCTGCCGGAGATCGTGGACTACGACCTCCCGGTCGCGGGCGCGTTCCACAACTGCGTCATCGTCTCGATCCGCAAGGCGTTCCCCGGGCACGCGCAGAAGGTCATGCACGCGCTCTGGGGGCTCGGGATGCTCTCGCTCTCGAAGGCGATCGTGGTCGTGGACGGGCACGTGGACGTGCACGACTACGAGGACGTCTTCTTCCGCGTGTGCGCGAACGTCGACCCGAAGCGCGACGTCCTGATCACCGAGGGCCCGCTCGACCACCTCGACCATGCGCCGGGACGGCAGTTCGTCGGCGGCAAGCTCGGCATCGACGCGACGCACAAGCTCCCGGAGGAGGACGCGCGGCCGTGGCCCGAGGAGATCGTCATGTCCGACGAGATCCGCGACCTCGTGTCCGGCCGGTGGGCCGAGTACGGGCTCGACGCGCTCTCCTGACGCCCGTCTGCCGCAACGTGCAGAATCCCCCGGTCGCGACGGTCCGCACGTCGTTGACACCCGGCAGGGCTGGTTATTGAATCCCGCAAGCGCGACGTGAGCGACTCAGGCAACCACACGCACGTTCCCGGGCCCAGCCTCTGGCCGATCGCGTTCGCGATCGGGGTCGCCTGCCTGCTGCTCGGCCTCGTGCTCGAGAGCATGCTCGTCGGGGCGATCGGGCTCGTTCTCGCGGTCGTCTTCGGGCTGCTCTGGGCGCGCGACGTCTCGCGGGACGTGCGCGGCGACGTGCCGGAGATCGAGCCGGAGGCCCGGGCGGCAACCCCTTCCGTCGCGCGCGCCGCCAGCACCGAGCCGCTTCCCGCCTACACCCGCTCGAGGTTCCTCGAGGCCTCGAGCATCGGGGTGGGCGCGGCGATCGGAGCGATCGTGACGATTCCCGTCCTCGGGTTCACGGTCCTCCCGTCGTTCACCAACGTCGAGGAGAACGACGTCGATCTCGGCCCGCTGGAGAACTTCCCGGTGGGGACGTACGTCATCGCGAGCTACCTGTCCGACCCGAAGGCGGGCGAGGTCAGCAGGCGGACGGCGTTCGTCCGCAACAACGGGTTCACCGACGGAGGAGAGGTGAGCTTCACGATCCTCTACAGCCGATGCGTCCACCTCGGCTGCCCGGTGCAGCCCAACGGGCCGATCGACGAGGCCGCGAAGAAGGAGATCGACGGCGTCGAGCTCCGGCCCGTCCTCGCGCAGTCGTTCGGGTGCCCGTGCCACGGCGGCCTCTACGACGCCGAGGGGAACCGGCAGGCGGGCCCGCCGGTGCGCTCGCTCGACCGGTACACCTTCTCGATCAAGGACGGCCGGCTGATCCTGAACGAGCACTACGCGGTCGGGAGCGTCAGCGGCACCGGCGCGAGCGCCACGATCTCGGCCTACCCGTGGGCCGTGCCGGGCGTGCACGTGGACGGCGCGGAGGCCTGGCTCTATCCCATCGTCCCGAGCCAGGTGACGAGCTAGGTGGCCCCGAAGTCACAGCGGCAGTCGCTCGTGCAGCAGGCGGTCCTGACGCCCCTGGACTGGGTGGACGAGCGCACCGGCGCCGTCCGGGGAACGAAGTGGTTCCTCTTCCGGAACGTCCCGAGGGACTCCACGTGGATGCAGACCCTGGGCTCGGCCGCGCTCACGGCGTTCATCGTGCAGGCGCTCACCGGCGTGATCCTCGCCATGTACTACGAGCCGTCCGCGGCCATCAACCCGGAGACGGGCAAGCCGGTCGCCTACTCGTCGATCGAGGCGATCACGAACGAGCTGACGCTGGGCTGGCTCGTCCGGGGAATGCATCGCTGGGGCGCCAGCGTGTTCATCATCCTGCTCTTCCTGCACATGGGCCGCGTGTTCCTGTTCGGCGCGTACAAGTACCCGCGCGAGCTCACGTGGATCACGGGCGTGCTGATCCTCGCGACCGGGATGCTGATGGGGTTCACGGGCTACCTGCTCCCCTGGGACCAGACGGCGTACTGGGCGTCGGCGGTGGGCATCAACCTGAACGGCACGGCTCCCTTCCTCGGGCCCTGGCTGGCGCAGTTCCTCGCGGGCGGTCCCGAGATCGGCACCGAGACGCTCGCGAAGTTCTACGCCATGCACATGCTCCTGATCCCGGGCGCGCTCATCGCGCTGATCGGCGTCCACATCTACCTCGTCACCCGGCTCGGCATCAGCTCGCCCCCGTGGTCCTCCGAGGCCGCCGGGCGTGAGCGGGCGGCTGCGACACCGACGGGGACGAAGACCGGGCTCGTCCGGAGCGGGGGCGGCGACTGATGGCGCGCGATCTCGGCGAGCTGAACCGCGAGGACTTCGCGCGGTACAAGGACGACGTCAAGAAGGAGGGAAAGCCGTTCTTCCCGTACGCGATCTTCCACGACACGGTCATGTCGCTCGTCGTCGTGTCCGTGATCGTGGCCCTGGCGGCGGTCTGGTACTACACCGCGGACGGGGTGGAGGCGGGGATCCTCGGGCCCTGGTACACGGCTCCGGCGGAGCCCGGCACGACCGACTTCATCCCCCGCCCGGACTGGTACTTCTACTTCCTCTTCTACCTGCTCCGGATCTTCAAGTGGCCGGAGACGGTCTTCATCGCGACCGTCGGCATCCCGACGATCTGCCTCATCCTGCTCATCGGGCTGCCGTTCTACGACCGGCGCCGCGAGCGGCGCCCGCTGCGCCGGCCGGTGGCCATGGTGGCGGCCGTCCTGGCGATGATCTCGATGGCGGTCCTGACCTGGAAGGGCGCGACCGCGAAGGAGGCGCTCGGCTCCGAGCTCGTGGCGCTCGTCCCCGAGTGGTCGGTGGAGCAGGGCTTCGAGAACAACCAGGTCGCGGTGGACGGCGCCAAGCTGTTCGCCGAGTCCGGTTGCCTCAACTGCCATACGTACCTGGGCCAGGGCTCGGGCAACCTGGGGGCGCCCGATCTCTCTGCGGTCGGGGCGACGAACGACGCTGCGTACTTCGTCCAGTACCTGACCAACCCGGCTGCGTTCGGCAACACCGTGATGGGCTCCTACTCGTACCTCGGCGAGGAGAACCTGGCCGCCCTGGGCGAGTTCCTGGCGGCTTCCAAGG
Source organism: uncultured Gaiellales bacterium (assembly GCA_964569165.1). GTDB lineage: Bacteria > Actinomycetota > Thermoleophilia > Gaiellales > Gaiellaceae > GMQP-bins7. The sequence goes on along the minus strand of CAZMUG010000002.1, from coordinate 8,625 downwards.
GGCCGCAGGGCTCGGAGTAGGTCGGGTCTCGGTCGGGGTCAGGTCCTGATCCGTGCACGGATCAAGACCTGACCCCTAGTCTTCCGCCGTGCGCGTCTTCCTCGGCGTGACCGGCGCTTCCGGCGCACCCTACGCCGAGCGCCTCCTGCAGGCGCTTGCGGCCGTCGACTGCGAGATCGGGCTCACGGCGTCGCGCTCGGGGATCGAGGTGCTCGCCACGGAGCTGTACGGCGATCCCTCGCTCCCGCGCGAGGAGGTGCTCGCGCGCTTCGTCGGGAGCGCGGCCGAGCAGGTCACCGTCTACGGCGAGAACGACTTCTCGAGCCCCTACGCGAGCGGGTCGGCCCGCGTCGACGCCTACGTGATCTGTCCGTGCTCGATGGCCACGGTGGGGACGCTCGCGGCGGGCGCGATGCAGAACCTCGTCCACCGGGCCGCCTCGGTCGCGCTGAAGGAGCGCCGCACCCTCGTGCTCGTCCCTCGCGAGACACCGCTCTCGTCGATCCATCTCCGCGGGCTGGCGACGCTGAACGAGGCCGGCGCGGTCATTCTCTTCGCGGCGCCCGGCTTCTACCACGGGCCGGCCTCGATCGACGATCTCGTGGATTTCGTCGTCGCCCGCTGCCTCGACCAGATCGGGATCGACAATGCCCTCGTTCGGCGCTGGGGCGACCCGTGACGCACGAGTCCGGGACGCTCGCCCCGGACGCCGTCGAGGGGATGTTCGACCGCATCGCGCCGGTCTACGACGTCATGAACCGCGTGATGACCGCGGGGCTCGACCAGCGCTGGCGCCGTCTCGCCGTCTCGCTCGTCGTCTGGCCGGGAGATCGTGTCCTCGACGCCTGCTGCGGCACGGGCGACCTCGCCGTGGCCGCCGAGCGGCGTGGGGGGCACGTCGCCGGGCTCGACTTCTCCGAGCAGATGCTCGAGCGCGCGCGGCGGAAGTCGGGGACGATCGACTGGGTGCGGGGCGATGCGCTGGCGCTTCCGTTCGAGGACGGGCAGTTCGACGCCGCCACTGTCGGCTTCGGCGTCCGCAACCTCGCGGACCTCGAGGCCGGGCTGCGCGAGCTCTGCCGCGTGCTTCGGCCCGGGGGAAAGCTGGCCGTGCTCGAGATCACGCGCCCCAGCGGGGTCCTGCGACCGTTCTTCAGGATCTGGTTCGACGTGCTCGTCCCGCTTGCCGGCAAGGTGCTCCCGGGCGGGAAGGCGTACGCATACCTCCCCGCAAGCGTGCGCCGCTTTCCCGGGCCCGACGACCTGTCGGCCCTCCTGGAGGGGGCGGGATTCGGCGACGTCGGCTACCGGCTGCTCGGAGGCGGCATCGTCGCGTTGCACACGGGGACGAAGCCGTGAGCGCGCTCGAGGTGGTTCGGGCGGCGTCGGGACTGGACGACTACCTCGAGGACGTCGAGGAGCGCCTGCTCGCTGCAGTCTCGCGGTATCCCGGGCTCGTCGCGGAGGTGGGCGCAGACGCCGTGCAGGCGGGTGGCAAGCGCCTGCGGCCGGCGCTCGCCTTTCTCTCGTCGGCACCGGGCACGGAGCCGCCGCTCGCAGCAGGCGTCGCCGTCGAGCTCGTGCACATGGCGACGCTCGTCCACGACGACCTCATCGACGGCGCTGCGGTCCGACGCGGCCGTGCCGCGGCGTGGAGCGAGCACGGCGCCCTGGCCGCGAAGGCCGCGGGCGACTACCTCTTCGCTCGCGCGTTCTCGGTCCTCGCAACGGAGGGAGATGACGGGGCCGTCGCGATCCTCGCGGACGCCGCGCTCGGGCTCGCCCGCGGGGAGGCCCTGCAACGGAGCCAGCGCCACGACCCCTCGACGCGCGTCGAGGACTACGTGGAGCGGTGCGCCCTCAAGACGGGCAAGCTGTTCGAGGCCGCGTGCGTGCTCGGCGGCGGAAGCGGCGAGTACGGGCGCCTGCTCGGCATCGCCTTCCAGATCGCCGACGACGTGCTCGACTGCTCCGGCGAGACGATCGAGACCGGAAAGGTGCCTGGCACCGACCTTCGCGACGGGACCCCGACCCTCCCGCTGCTGCTCGCCGCCCAGGCGGACCCCGTGGTTGCGGACGCGCTCGCCGGGGGGCCGAAGGAGGGCGTGCTGGTCAGGGTCGCCGCGACCGGTGCGCTCGAGCGGTCCCGGGAGCGCGCGCTCCACTACGCTTCGCGGGCGCGAGCCCATCTCGACGGCGCAGCCAGGCGGGAGGAGCTCGAAGCTCTGACCTGGGCAGTCGTGGAGAGGAGTAGCTGATAGCCGTTCTCGCTCCGAGCACGCTGGAGCCGATCCGGGAGAAGGTCGAGGCCGGCGAGCGGCTCGACTTCGAGGACGGGCTCGCCATCCTCGAGTCCGACGACCTGCTCACGATCGGCCGGCTCGCCGACGACGCGCGACGGCTCCGCGGGGGGACGGATGAGGCCTACTTCGTCCAGAACCTGTACGTGAACCAGACGAACGTCTGCCGCGTGAAGTGCAAGTTCTGCGCGTTCGCGGCCACGAGCAAGCAGGCGCACGCGTACACGATGACTCCCGGGGAACTCGTCGAGGACGTCGTCCGGCAGCGCGAGCTCACGGAGTACACCGAGATCCACATGGTCAACGGGGAGAGCCCGCACGTGGACTTCGCCTACTACCGGGACACGATCGCGCAGCTGCACGAGGCGCTCCCGGACGTGCATCTCAAGTGCTACACGGCCTCCGAGATCCATCACATGACGACGCTCTCCGGCCTCTCGCACGAGGCCGTGCTCCGCGAGCTCAAGGACGTCGGCCTCGGGTCGCTGCCCGGCGGCGGAGCCGAGATCTTCGCCGACCGCGTCCGCCGCCTCGTCGCGCCGGGCAAGGAGAGCCCCGACATCTGGTTCCACGTGCACGACACGGCCCACCGGCTCGGCATCCCCACCCACTGCACGATGCTGTACGGGCACGTCGAGACCTACGAGGAGCGCGTGGACCACATCCTCCGGCTCCGGGACCAGCAGGATCGCACCGGCGGCTTCCTGGCGTTCATCCCGCTCGCCTTCCATCCGGAGAACACCGTCTTCGAGCGTCGCGGCTGGCGGCACACGACGGGCACGGACGACCTGAAGATGCTCGCGTTCTCGCGGCTGATGCTCGACAACGTCGCGAACGTCAAGGCCTACTGGATCATGATGGGGATGCCCCTCGCGGCGGTCGCCCTCCACTTCGGCGCGAACGACGTCCAGGGCACCGTCGTCCGCGAGGAGGTGTTCCAGGCCGCCGGCGCGAGCGCCGGCACCGAGCAGAAGGTCGGGGAGCTCGTCCGCTTCGTCCGCGACGCGGGCCGCATCCCCGTGCAGCGCGACACCCTCTACAACGAGCTCCGGCGGTGGGAGTGAGAGCTGACTACGTGCAGGTACCGGGCGGGCGGCCCTACCCCCTGGCCGTTGCGGCGTTCGTGCTCTCGGTGGTCGGAGTGCTCGCGGCGACGTGGATCGTCGTTGGAAGCGACGGTGATCCGTCAGGGGTGGTCTGGCCGCTCGTCGTCCTTCCGGTCCCGGTCTGCGCGGCTCCGGTGCTCGTTCCTGGACGCGCGGTGCGGATCGGAGCGGCGGTGGCGCTCTCCGCGTGGTGCGTTCTCACCGGCCTGTCGATCGGCCTGCTCCTGCTCCCCGCCTGGCTCGTGCTGCTCGGCTCCGTTCTCCGGGAGGAGTCGTGAGCCGCACGATGCAGCGGCGGCCGAAGGAGAAGCCGCCGGAGAGCTCGGGCGGGACGCCGATGTGGGTCGGGCTGGCGTATGTGCTCGGCATCCTGGCCGTGGTCGTCCTCGCGCTCCTGGCGCTCATCTCGACCGGGGTGTTCCCCGTCAGCGCGAACGTGTCCTTACCCGTCATCGTGCTCTGGGTCGGCGTGGCCGTGTTCGCGGGCGGGCTCTTCGTCCAGCGGAGACGCCGATGATCCGGCTGGGCCGCATCAGCTACGTGAACATGGCGCCCGTCTTCTACGGGCTCGAGGCGGAGGTCGAGGAGGTCGCCGGCGTCCCGACCGAGCTCAACCGCATGCTGCTCGACGGCGAGCTCGACATCGCGCCCATCTCCTCGATCGAGTACGCGCGCAACGCCGACCGGTTGCGGATCCTCCCGCGAGTCTGCGTCTCGTCGGAGGGGGCGGTGGACTCGATCCAGCTCGTCACCCGCATGTCGTTCGGCCAGGTCCGGTCGGTCGCGGTGACGCCGGAGAGCGCGACCTCGGTCGTCCTCGTGCGCGTCCTCCTCCCCAGAGCCGAGATCGTCCCGCTCGGCATGGATGCGGACGCGACCCTCCTGATCGGCGACTCGGCGCTCCGGAGTGCCTTCGAGGATCCGACACCGCACTTCGACCTCGGCCGGGTGTGGCAGGAGCGGACGGGACTGCCCATGGTCTTCGCAGTCTGGGCGGCACCGGAGCCGGTGGTCGACGGTCTGATCGAGCTCGAGCACGCGCTCGTCGCCTCGGTTCGGCTCGCGCGCTCGGAGCCGGACCGCCTCGCGCGGCAGGCGAGCGAGACCTACGGCTACCCGCCGGGCTTCATGGCCCGCTACTTCGAGAAGCTCCGTTTCAGCTTCGGGCCGCGCGAGCGCGCCGGCCTGTACACGTTTCTCGAGATGGCACGGGACGCGGGCGAGCTTCCGCACGTCCCCGAGCTCCGGTTCGTGCGCGAGGAGGTAGCGGCGTGAACGTCGTCCAGGGGTCAGGTCTTGCATTCCGACATTCCCATGTCGGAATGCAAGACCTGACCCCGTCAGCGCACGTCCTCGAGAAGGCACTCGACGGCGAGCGGATCACCGACGAGGACGCGATCACACTCCTCCGCTCGCGCGACCTCGTCGCGATCGGCCGCGTCGCGAACGAGATCCGGAGCCGCCTGACGGACCCGTCGAAGGTCACGTTCATCGTTGATCGGAACCTCAACTACACGAACGTCTGCGTGACCGATTGCGACTTCTGCGCCTTCTACCGCCGTCCCGGGGACACGCGCGAGGCGTACCTCCTGCCGAAGCCCGTGATCTTCAAGAAGATCGAGGAGACGCTCGCGATCGGCGGCACCGGGCTTCTCATGCAGGGCGGCCACCATCCCGACCTCGGGATCGAGTTCTACGAGGACCTCTTCCGCTCGATCAAGGCTCGCTACCAGATCCACCTGCACGCGCTCTCGCCGCCCGAGGTGCAGCACATCTCGCGCCGCTCGAAGCTGACGGTCGCCGAGACGCTCGCGCGGCTGCGCGATGCGGGGCTCGACTCGCTCCCCGGCGGCGGCGCCGAGATCCTCGTCGACCGCGTCCGCCGCATCATCGCGCCGAAGAAGACGAAGACGGACGAGTGGCTGGACGTGATGCGCCAGGCGCACCGGCTCGGCATGTCGACGACGGCGACGATGATGTACGGGCACGTCGAGACGCTCGAGGAGCGCGTGGAGCACATGCGCCGGATCCGCGAGCTCCAGGACGAGACGCGCGGCTTTCGCGCCTTCATCTCCTGGACGTTCCAGCGCGACGGGAACCGCCTCGACGACGTCGTCCGGGACGAGGACATGCCGACGTCGTTCGACTACCTGCTCACGCAGGCGGTCTCGCGGATCTACCTGGACAACGTTCCCCACATCCAGTCGTCGTGGGTGACACAGGGGATGAAGGTCGGCCAGGTGGCCCTCGCCTTCGGTGCCGACGACATGGGCTCGGTGATGATCGAGGAGAACGTCGTGTCCGCAGCCGGCACGACGCATCGCACGACGACCGACGAGCTCGTGCACCTCATCAAGGCGATGGGGAAGACCCCGGTGCAGCGCGACACGCTGTATCGCGAGGTCGAGGTCTTCGAATAGCGGACGGTGAGGGCAGGTCGACGCCCCTGGCTTCAGCGCGGGTCGAGCTCCGTCAGACTGCGAGCGAAGCTCGCGATGCCGTCGCCCGGTTCACCCTCACTGCCGAGCAGGGCTGCCCAGGTGACCAGGACGCGCACCGAGCGGGAGGATGCCAGCCGCCGTACGGAAGCGCTCTCGATGTCCTGTTCGGATGGTGTAAGACCTGGAAAACGGCGTATTCGGTCCAGGTAGCCTCGGTCCGCCGTGACCCGTCTCTCGCTCGCCCTCGTGCTCGCCGGCCTGACCGCCCTCGCCGTCGCGGGACCGGGCGCCGCCGGGCAGTCCCAGCTGTTCCCGGGAGTCACGTACTCGTCCGAGGTCCAGTTCACGCCGCACGGGCCGGTGCTCCTGCACGTCGTCACCGGACCGCGGCCCGTGGGGCTCTACCGGCTGCGTCCAGTGCTCTCGAACGAGACGATTCTCAACCGGGAGACGCTCTCGTCGATGCAGCGGCGGCTCGCTGCACAGACGACCGAGGTCGGGGTCAACGGCGACTACTTCAGCTTCGCCGACGGCCGCCCCAGCGGCGGGCTCATTCGGGACGGGGTTCTCATCGCGCCGCCGAACGCGAATCGCTCGAGCGCCGGGATCGGCCTCGACGGGACTCTCGACGTCAGGAGAGTGAAGTTCGTCGGCACCTGGCGCGGGACCGGACAGCGAAAGACCTTCGGCGACCTCAACGAGGTACCCGACAAGAACGGCGTCGCCCTCTTCACGAGCGACTGGGGCCGTGCAACGCCCGCAGTCCCCGGTTCGGTCGCTGCCGTGCTCACACCGTTCCCGGCCGCCGTGCCGAACGCCGAGCTCGTCGCGCCGGTGGCGGCACTGGTACCGAACGGCCCGGTGCAGCTCCAACCAGGGACCGCGGTGCTCGTCGCACGGGGGAATGCCGCGGTGAGGCTCCAGGCCGAGGCGGCCGTGGGAACCTCGGTGCGCATCCGGCTCGTTCTCGACCCGCAGTGGCAGGGCATCTCCGACGCGATCGGCGGCGGCCCCGTGCTCGTCCGCGACGGGAAGGCGATCTTCAGGTCCGACGAGTGGTTCACGGTGTCGCAGCTCGCACCGCGAGGGCCGAGGTCCGCCATCGGGCAGAGAGCGGACGGGCGGATCCTGATGGTCGTCGTCGACGGCCGGCAGCCCGGGCTGTCGGTGGGGATGACGAACTTCGAGCTCGCACTCGCGCTGGCGAGGCTCGGCGCAGTGCAGGCGATGGCGTTCGACGGAGGCGGCTCGGCGACGATCGCATTCGACGGATCGGTCCTGAACGCGCCCTCGGACGGGCGCGAGCGACCCATCTCCACCGCCCTGATGCTCCAGTACTACGGCGTCTTCGCGCCGCCGCCGCTCGAGCCCGTCGTGTCCCCGAACGGCGACGGGGTCGCGGAGTCGCAGAAGCTCTCGTTCAAGATCGTGCGACCGTCGAGCGTGACCATGACGCTCACGGCGCCCGACGGCACCGTCGCCGCCCAGGAGGCCGGACCGCGGGAGCCGGGGACGTACGACGTCGCCTTCCCGCCGCTCCCGCTGCCGCCTCCTCCCCCGCCCGAGGGCGAGCCTCCGGCACCGGTGACCGACCCGCTCCCGCCCGCCGAGGGCCGCTGGACGATGACCGTGTCCTCCGTGGACGATCAGGGGATCCCGTCCTCGGTGACCAAGCGCTTCTCGGTGAACTCGACGCTCGGGTTCCTGCGTGTGACCCCGGCGCGGCTCGTGCTCAGGCGAACGACTGCGAGCACGGCGCCGATTCGCTGGGCCCAGGCGCGGTCAGCGCGCGTTCGCGTGACGGTCGAGACTCGGGAGGGCGTGATCCTCCGAGTGATCTCCAACTCCGTGCTCGAGGCGGGCGACCAGAGCGCGAGCTGGAACGGGCGCACCCAGACGGGGAGACTCGTCGGCGCCGGGAGCTACATCGTTCGGGTGACGGCGACGAACGAGCTCGGCTCCGTCTCGCTCACGCGCCCGATCGCGGTGCGGCGCCCGAAAGCGTAGCCTGCCGCTCCGGACTGACGACTACAGTCTCCCCTCGTGCCGGTGGCCTCGATCCTGAGCGAGCTCACGGACCTCGTCACGGCGGCCGTCGGCGACCACGGCCTGTACGCGGTCTTCCTCCTCTCGCTCGTGGACGCCGTGCTGCCCGCGGCGAGCGAGCTCGTGATGGTGTACGGAGGAGCGCTGGCCGCCGGCGCGTTCGCCGGCCACCAGGTCACGCTCTTCGGTCGCACGATCGAGGAGGGCCTCCCGGCCTACCTCGCCATCGCGCTGGCCGGCACCATCGGGTACACGATCGGCGCGGTCATCGGCTGGGCGATCGGTCTCTACGGTGGGCGCCCGTACCTCGAGCGTCACGGCCGCTGGCTCCATCTCGACAAGGAGAAGCTCGACCGCGCCGAGCGCTGGTTCGAGCGCTGGGAGGACTGGGCGGTGTTCCTCGGGCGGCTGACGCCGGTCGTGCGGTCGTTCATCTCGGTGCCCGCGGGCGTGCTGGAGGTGCCGTTCGTCCGCTACACGGTGCTCACGCTCCTCGGCTCCGCGATCTGGTACTTCGCCTTCGCCGGCGCCGGCTATCTCACGGGCGACAACTGGGAGGAGTTCCATCACGCGTTCCGGTACTTCGACTACGTGGTGGCGGCGGCCGTCGTCGGCGCTGCCGCGTGGCTCGTCCTGAGGTATGTGCGGCGCCGTCGCGCACGGGCGCAGGAATCCGCCATCAGTTCCGACAGCGCGTCGAGCGCGCTGTGGATGCTGGTGACGCTGGCATGC
>CAZMUG010000001.1:48452-66954 GCA_964569165.1 uncultured Gaiellales bacterium | reverse complement strand
CCCATCGCCGCCGCGCGGGGCAGGTCCCCGGCGAGCGCGACCATCGCATCCGCGAGCGCCTCCGCGTCGGACGGCGGGACGACGAGCCCCGTCTCGCCGTCCGCGACGATCTCGGGAAGACCCCCGACCGAGCTCGCGACCACCGGCCGCGCTCGCTCCATCGCCTCGAGCGCGACCATGCCGAAACCCTCGCCGAGCGAGGGCACGACGACGATCGCCGAGGCCTCGACCGCCTCCTGGATCGGTGAGACGAACCCGAGGAAGCGGACGGCGTCCTCCAAGCCGAGCTCCTTCGCATAGGCCTTGAGCGCGGGCTCGAGCGGCCCCCTTCCGGCGAGGTCGAGCGTCACGCCGGGCACGCGGGCGCGAGCCTGCGCCAGCGCCCGCAGCAGCACGAGGTGCCCCTTGATCGGGATGAGGCGCCCGATGCAGAGGAGCCGCGGCTCCACGCCCGCGTACGGCACCGTCTCGCCGGACGCGGCAATGCCGTAGTGGACGATCTCGAAGCTGCCCTCGTCGAACCCCTCCGTCTCCGCCAGGTAGTGGGCGAGACCCTGCGAGATGGCGATGTGGACGTGTGCCAGCGAGCCGACCGAGCGGTCCGCGACACCGAACCAGCGTTCCTCGCGGAACTCGTTGAACCCGTGCTTGGTGGAGAGCCGGAGCGGGATTCGCAGGAGCGACCCGGCGAGCTGCCCGTAGACGTCCGAGTGGACGAGGTGCGTATGGAGGATCCGCGGCCGCAGCCGTGCGAGGTAGGCGGCGAGCTCGCCGAACGCGAGCGGGTCGACGTCGGCGCGGAGCCTGACCGCGTCGACCGGCACGCCGCGCGCCTCGAGCGCGTCCGCGAACTCCCACGCGCCGGGCTCGCCCTCGTGGAGCATGAGAAAGCGCACGTCCCATCCCCGATCGCGGAGGTCGGGGAGAAGCTGGAGGAGGTGCGCCTCGGAGCCGGAGATGCCGGCGACCTTCTGCGTATGGAGGACGACGGCGTCTCTCATGGTCCCCGGGCAATTCCCGCCGCGTCGAGGATGCCACGCGCCCACGACTGCACCGAGTGCCCGGCCTGGACCCGCTCGCGGAGCGTGCGGCCGACCGCAGCACGCTCCGCGGGAGTCGTGCGGGCAAAGGCGTCGATCCGGTCGGCCAGTGCGCGGGGATCGTGCCGTGTGAACCGCCACTCGGGATCCAGCAACCCGTCGAAGACCGGGTTCGAGGCGAGGACCGGCCGACAGGAGGCGGCCGCCTCGTAGACGACCTTGTCGGGAGCCCCGGTGCGCATGTTGTTCACGAGCGCGTCGCTCCCGGCCAGGAGGCGCGGGACCGCGGCTCGAGGCACCGAGCCCGCGAGCTGGACGCGGTCGCCGAGGTCCAGCTCGCGGACGACCTCCTCGAGCTCGCGGTGATGCGCCCGCTCCTCGTCCGAGAGCGCGGGACCATGGACCAGCAGCTCCACGCTCGGGTCACAGGCGGCGAGGGCCGCGAGCACGACGTCGAGCCCCTTGGCGGGCGAGTAGCGGCCGAGCGCGAGGAGGCGGACAGCCTGGCTCTCGCGGGCGGGAGCACACGGGAACTCCGCGAGGTCGATCCCGTGGCCGATCCCGCGCGCCTTCGTCGAAGGGAGCGGGAACGAGCGGAGATCCACGCTCGTGACGGCCGTGCACGCCTTCTCCGCCGCCGCGAGGAGCCTGCTCGCCCGCCAGTGCGTGAACCAGAGGACGAGGGGGATCCCGAGCGGCCGGACGAGCGGGGCGGCGAGGACGGCGTAGATCGGGCACATGTGGGCCACGACCGCACCGCCGCGCAGGCCGGATAGCTCGCGGGCGAGCGCGGACTCGAAGCGCGCTCCACGTCCCGCCTTCGTGCGGGCGCGGAACGTCCGGAGCCGGCAGTTCGCGGGCAGGGCCTCCTCCACACCCCCGTCCGCGAGGACGACGACCTCGTCCACGCGCTCCGCGAGCGCGCGCACCTTCGGGACGGTCGCGGCGAGCGCGGGGTGGCCCGGGTCCACCTGCTGGGTGACGAAGACGACCCTGGTCATCAGAAGAAGTCGAAGTCGCCGAGCGTGAAGTGCCAGGCATCGGCGTCCCTCGCGATGAACGCGTTGTCGTGGAGCGTCTTGCCGATGAACCTGAGCTTCTTGTTCGTCGGCGCGAAGCCTGCCCGGAGCAGGGCGCGGCGCTGTGCCCTGGCGGGCGGCGGCAGGAGAACGAGAGCGTCGGCGCCTCCGCGCACCTCGTCCACCGCCCGCCGGAGGAGCGCTCCGACTGCCGCGCTCTCGCGGGGGTCGGCAACGAGGTCGGCGAGGAAGCCCGCCGACACGCCGTGCTTGAAGGTGTGCCCGACGACGGCCACCCCCACCAGGGCCCCGCCCCGGTAGGCGCCGAAGCAGCGGTAGTCGCGCGGCGAGTCGAGGTAGCGCCAGTTGAAGTACTCCGCGTCCCGGACGAAGTGGCTCCCGTACCCCGTGGCCGCGCGCCTGCCCAGCGCGTCCAGCTCGGGCCCGAACCGGTCGACGGGCCTGACCTCGAGCCCTCTCACGACCCGGTCACCCGCGGCAGCCGGCCGCAGGCCGCCACGCTCGCCCGGCCGTCCGAGCACGTACCGCACCACTCCGGAGGCACGGAGCGGCTTCGCCCACAGGCGCAGCCGCGGGAGGTCGATCCAGGCCAGCCGGTTCACGAAGATCGGGTACGACCTCGCGTTCGGGAAGGTCACGGTCAGCGGGCACCCGGCCTCGGCGGCGGCCGCCTCGTTCTCCCGCTCGAGCGTGGAGAACACTCCCTGCCCGCGGTAGCGCGCGTCCGTCGCGACGTTCACCGGGATCGCGAGGCGCGTCCCGACGCCGTCGAGGAGCACGCGGAAGAAGCTCATCGCCGCGACGCCGACGACCTCGTCGCCGTCCACTGCGAGGGAGACGATCCCCTCCCCCGCCGGGTTCCGGTCGAACCACCACGTGAACTCCTCGTCCGTGAGCTGCGTCGTACCGACGCGCTCGAGGAGCGAGACGAGAGCCTGCCGCCGATCCGGCGTGTACCGGATCGTCCGGAGTCTCATCGAGTGGCGGTGCCGAGCACCCTGTTGAACGCCCGGCGCGCATGCGTGCCGGGCACGGTGTCCTTCACGGAGATGAGGTCGCAGGCTCCGGAGAGCACGAGCTCGAAGGTCCTGGGTGGATATGGCTCGATGTTGTAGCGACGGAGTCGAAAGCGGTCGGTCCCGGGCCCGTTCGCCCCCGAGACGGAGGTGAACGCGAGCTTGTATCCGGCCTGCTGGACGAGGCTCGCGTGCTCCGGCCGATAGTCGGCCAGCGACCCCTTCACGAATGCGTAGGCCTCGACCTCCCGCCCGAGGCGCTCCTCGAGCCGGAGCTTCGAGAGAACGATCTCGCGCGCGGCGTCCGCCGGCCCGAGCGCCGACAGCGGGCGATGGCCGATTCCGTGCGACTCGACCCGGATCCCCCCGGCCTCGAGCTCCTCGAGCTCGTCCCAGCCCACGGTCCTGTTGCGGACGCCGAGCGCGCGCAGCGGCTCCTCGTGCGGTAGCGGCCGGTCGCCGTCGAGGAAGCCGAGCGGGACGAAGACCACCGCGGGGTAGCCGTGGCGCCGCAGGATCGGGGCCGCGTTCACGAGGTTGTCGTGATAGCCGTCGTCGAACGTGATCAGGACGGCGCCGTCCGGAAGCGGCGCTCCGTGAACGTAGTGATCGCGTACGAGGTCGAGCGAGACGACGACGTACCCGAGCTCGCCGAGCAGCGCCATCTGCTCCTCGAAGACGTGGACGGGGACCGCGGTCGGGTTCGGCCAGAGGTCGTTGACCTTGTGGTACATGAGGACGCGCAGCGTGCGCCCGGTCTCGCCGTCGAGCCCGCCCGCGCCTGCCACCGTCTCGCCCAGGGCGCGGTACACGCCGTTCTTCAGGAGCTGTTTCGCCCGGTCCGCCCGCATCCGCCGGAGTGTAGGGGCCGCTAGGAGGCGACGGCCTCGACGAGCTCGCGGAGACGACGCGCGTACTCCTCCGGCGTCGCGAGCCAGGGCTCGACCCCGTCGCGTGCCGCCCGGCCGAGCCGCTGCGCGAGAGCGGCATCTCCGAGCACCCGGACGAGGGCATCGGCGAGAGCCGCGGGGTCCTCCGGTGGAACGAGGATCCCGGTCCGGCCGTCCTCCACGATGTCCGGGATACCGCCGACACGGGAGCCGACGACGCCCCGACCCCGGCAGAACGCCTCCACGACCACGCGGCCGAGCCCCTCCGAGCGCGACGGGAGGACGAGCACCGTCGCCTCGTCGAGCGCGCGCGCCACCTCGGGAGTCGTGAGCGACGCCGTCCAGCGCGCCTGCTCCGGAAGCTCGGCGACGAGGGCCGCGGGAACGTCACTCATCGCCCCACGGCCGACCAGGTGCAGCGTGGCCCCGGGAACGCGGGGAGCGGCGCGCCGCCACGCCTCGGCGAGCACGTCCACCGCCTTGTACCGCTCGAGGACGCCGACGAAGAGGGCGACCGGACGCTCCGGGAACGGCGCCGGCGGGCTCTCGAGGAACGGGTCGAGGTCCATGAACGCGGCGAACGTCGCCGTCGGCTCGGCTCCGGCCTCCCGCACGAGCCGGGAGGTGTAGGCGGAGATCGTCCGCACCCCGTCGGCGTGCCGGAGCCCGTAGCGCGCGAGCGCGTCCGCCGGCGGAGCGAGGACGCGCCGCGCCGGTGAGCCGTAGAGCCGGGTCGGCGCCGCTGGATCGCCGTGGACGTCCGCGACGATCTTCGTGCGGACGCCCGCGAGCCTGCGTCCGAGGTGAACGAGCGCGGCCTCCTGCGCGCCCTGGGCCAGGACGACGTCCGGCGGGTGCTCGCGCAACTCACGCGCGACGCGAAACGGGAGCAAGGCGTAGAAGACCGGCCCGTCGAGAAGCGGCAGGCGCGGTGCGAGACGAAAGCGGCGGTCGCTCCCGGAGCCACCGCCGGAGGCGGCGAGGACGCGGACCTCGAGCTCGTCCTCCAGCGTGTCGAACTTCCGGGCGAGCGACGGCGAGAGGGGAAGCACGTAGCGCGTCCGGCCGACCAGGAGGAGTCTCCGCCTCACGCGCGCGCCCATCGCTCCAGCTCGGTCTCGATCGTGGAGAACACGGACTCCTCGGTGAGGTGCGCGACCGAGGCCGGCGCGGCCGAGGCGAGACGCGCGCGAAGTTCGGTGTCACCGAACAGCCTCGCGATCGCCGCGGCCAGCGCGTCCGCGTCACGGGGTGGGACGAGCAACCCGTTCTCGCCGTCCCGCACGACCTCCGGGACACCGCCCACGGTCGTGGCAACGACAGGGCAGCCGACGGCGAGCGCCTCGACCAGGGTGTGCGGGTAGTTCTCCCAGGCGGACGGGAGCACCGATGCATCCGCGGCGCGGAACAGCCGGAGCACGGTCTCCCGGGGCACGTTGCCGAGAAACCGCACGCGCCCCTCGAGCCCGAGCTCCCGGGAGCGCTGCTCGAGCAGCGCTCGCTCGGGCCCGTCGCCGGCGACGACGAGGGTCACGCCGTCGTTCGCGGCGATCGCCTCCAGGGCCGTGGCCAGCGCCTTCTGGACACCCAGCCGGCCGGCGAACGCGAGCACGTCCCCCTCGAGCCCGAGCTCGGCCCGGAGCTCCTCTCGCGACGGGAGCGCCGGGATCTCGGGAGCAGGGTTGGGAAGGACCGAGACGCGGTCGGGCTCGAGCCCCCAGCCGAGCGCGATCTCGCGCAGGAAGGCGCTGGGGCAGAAGACGTGACGCGCGCTCCGAAGCGCCGCGTCGCGCGCCATCCTGAGCGCCCGCCAGCGAGCTCCTCCGGTCCGCTGGAACTCGTCGAGCGTTCCCTGGAAGCGGCCGCTCCGCGTCGCGCGCTCGAAGACCTCGTCCGAGACGAGCTTGACGACGAGCGGCTTGCGGGCAAGCCGCGCGCCGAGTGCGGACCGCCGCACCATGCTCGTCGCATACACGACGTCGGCGCGGGCGGCACACACCCGCACCATGCGCGCGGCGCGTTCGTGGCGTCGCGGCGAGCGCCGGTCCACCCAGCGCACGGGGTAGTCCCGCGGCGCGGGCTCGGCGGACGCGGTCGTCACGACCTCGACGGTGTGCCCCCGTCCGCTGAGGAAGTCCGCGAGGGCCGGCGCGTGGCTCGCCGGGCCGCCCGGGTCCGGCGGCCAGATCCCGGTGACGATCACGAGCCTCATGGCCGGAGCTCCGCGCCCGGGACGCGTGCGGCCGCTGCGACCTCCACGCGCAGCCTGGCGACGACGACGAACCAGGCCGCTGCGAACACGAGTGTCGAGACGAGGACGGCGGCCGCCGCTCCCGTCGCGCCCCACTCGCTGCCGAGCACCGCCACGAGCGGGATGCCGACGATCGTCTCCAGGCCGTGCGTGACGATCCGGAGCCGCGGGCGCCCGATCGTCACCGGGAGCGACTTCGTCCATCCGATCGTGAAGTGCACCGCGGCGGCGAGCAGCACGACCCGGGCCGCGTCGACCGCGCCGTCGTACTCCTCCCCGAAC
Source organism: uncultured Gaiellales bacterium (assembly GCA_964569165.1). GTDB lineage: Bacteria > Actinomycetota > Thermoleophilia > Gaiellales > Gaiellaceae > GMQP-bins7. The sequence goes on along the minus strand of CAZMUG010000001.1, from coordinate 60,435 downwards.
ACGACGCGAACGAGCCACGGCATCGCGACGTAGAAGACGGGCACCGCGGCGAGCATCAGCCCTCCTGCCCACTTCGAGTAGGTGCGGATCCCCGTGAGCACGCCGGCCCGGTTGCCCCGCTCCCACTCGCGCGTCTGCTCCGTGAGCAGGACGAGGCGCGCGGGCGAGCTCGCCGCGGAAAGGCCCGTCTGCGGCGTCTGGGCGATCCGGAAGAGGCCGACCTGCGTCGGGCCGGCAACCAGGCCGAGGACGATCGGCACGAGCGTCGTCCGCAACGAGATGACTCCGGTCGCGACGCTCGACTCGAGCACGAAGGAGCGGATGCCGGCCACGTCCTCCGCCAGCGGCCGCACCGGAGCAGCCGGGAACCGCCGGAGTGCCGCGAGCCCGACAGCCGAGATGGCGGCGGTCGCGAGGACCTGTGCGAGCACGATGGCGACGAGCGTCGTCGTCACGCCGTGCGGGGCTCCGACGGTGATCGCGACGAGACGGAGGCCGGCCGAGCCGGCCTGGTACGCCCCGCGCAGGTCGTAGCGCCCGTGGAGGAGCAGGACCGTCGCCGCGACGTTCTCCGACGACTGGACGAACGGGAGCGCCGAGGCGGCAAGGAGCGCGCCGGTCAGGCCCTTGGCGTCGAACAGCTCGTCCGCGAACGGCGCCAGCACGACGAGGATCAGGCTCGCGAGCAGACCCCCCACGATCTTGAGGAGAAGCATCTGCCGGAAGAGCCGCCTGAGCCGCCCCCAGTCGCCGCCCTCGACGTACCTGAACCCGTACTTGGTCAGCGACTCCTCCACGGTCAGGTCGAGAAGGACCTGGAAGAAGCCGACGACCGCGAGCGCGGTGGCGAAGACGCCGAACGCGTCGAGCCCCAGGACGCGCGCCGCGACGACCGTGCCGAGGATCCCGAAGGCGACTGCCGCGTAGATCCACGCAGCCGTCGCCGACCGGCGGCGGAGGAGGCGGGAGGCCATCGGCGAGTCAGTCTAGGCCGCGGTGCGGAGCGGGAGCACCGGGCGACGCACCTATAGTCCCGGCGTGGCGAACCCGGCGCTCGAGAGCACGCCTCACCGGCGGTGGCTCGTGGGTCGCGGCGACGCGGGTGCCTTGATTCTCGCGCTGGCCGTCCCGCCGCTGTTCATCCACGAGCGCTTTCAGCCCGAGCTGTCGCTGGCAGCGGGACAGACGACCGTCAACGCGCGTGTCGCGGACCTCGCCGTGCTCACGGTGCTCGTCGCAGCGGTCGTGGCGGCCTTGCGCTGCGGAATGGAGCGGCTCCGGCCGGCGCTTGCGCTCTGGACGACCGGCGCTGCTCTGCTCGCCTGGCTCGCGTTCGAGGTCCTGCGGCCCGGATCGCTCGACGACCCGAGCTTCGCAGACCATCTCGTCACGTACGTCAAGCTCCTCGAGTACGCCGCACTCGCCGTCGCCGTTCCGCTGCTCGTACGGTCGGCGCGCGACCTCGGGATCGTCTGGGTAGCGCTCGTGCTCTGGTGCGCCACTGCCACGTTCGTCGCCATCCTGCAGCTCTCCGGGCTCGACCTCTTCGCGGTGTCGACGGCCGGCTGGCGATACGCCTCGTTTCTCGGGAGGCACGATCTCGCGGCGCTGGCGGCTCTCGGCGCCAGCGGAGCCGCGGCCGGGTTGCTCGTCGGCAGGGGTCGCCTTCCGGCCGCGAAGCTCACGCCGGTGGCTCTTCTCGGAGGCGGGATCGGGCTCGTCCTCGCCGGCTCGGTCGCTGCGGCTGGTGGCTTCATGGTCGGCGCCATCGCGCTCTGGCTGGCTGCTCGCGGCCGATTCTCGACGACACCCACGAGCACTCTGAAGCTCGTAGCGCTGGTCATGGCAGTCGTGCTCGGCGTCCTGGCCGTTCGCAGCTCCGCGCTCGAGGACTTTCTCCGCTTCGTCGGCATCCACGGCAACGAGGCCGCGCAGGGCGTCGAGTCGTACTCGCAGCGCACCGTCCTCGGCTACATCGGCCTCCGCATCTTCCTCGACCACCCCCTCATCGGAGTCGGCTGGCAGCGGTCGTCGCGACCGGACGTGTTCGAGCCGTACATCCCCGATGCGCGCGAGCGCTTCCCCGACGTCGTCGAGCTCGCGTTCCCTGCGGAGGGGCGCGAGTGGGGCGTCCAGAATCTCTACGTCCAGATGCTGGCGGACGCCGGAGTGATCGGGCTCCTGCTGCTCCTGCTCGTGGGAGCGGCCGGCCTCGGGCTTGCGTGGCGTACGGCTGCACGTGCCCCCACGCCGTGGGCGGCCGGCGCCGGCCTCCTGGTCGTCTGCGCCCTCCTCACGCTCGCCGGCGAGTGGGCATCGCTCGGGATCGTGCCGGGCATCCCGCTGCAGGCGGCGACGAGCCTCCTGCTCGGGCTGGCCGCGGCGGGAGTCGCGGTCGTGGCAGGAGAGCGAGATGGCTGACCCCCGCCTCGACCCGCCTCGCTCGATGCCCACCTATGCAGTGCGTGCGCCGCTCGTACGCTGGCTCCGAGAGCAAGCGATCGAGGCGCACGCCGCGCTCGGCCGCTACCGCGTCCTCGACGTCGGGTGCGGTGAGAAGCCGTACGAGCCTCTCTTCGCACCGTACGCGGCCGCGTACGTGGGCGTGGACCCGGTGGACAACCCGCGCGCGGAGCTGCGGGGGTTCGTGGAGGACCTCCCCGTCGCCGACGCAAGCTTCGACGTCGTGCTCTGCAATCAGGTCCTCGAGCACTGCGACGATCCGGCGAAGGCGGTCTCGGAGCTCAGGCGCGTGACCGCTCCCGGTGGTCGCGTGCTGCTCTCCACCCACGGCGTGATGGCCTACCACCCCTCTCCGACGGACTACTGGCGCTGGACGCACGCGGGCCTGGAGAAGCTCTTCGCGGACAACGGCGCGTGGGCGTCCGTTAGGGTGACACCCGCCTCGGGCACGACGGCGTGCCTGGGGATGCTGCTGGCCATGTACCTGGACCTCGCCTTCCGACGCGCCCGGGTCGGCGCCCTCGCCAGGCCGCTCGTCTCGGGGATCAACGTCGCAGCCGGAGCCATCGACCGCCGCTCCGCCCGCCTGCGCGAGCCGGGCCCCGGCTCGCTCTTCGCCAACTACCACGTCGTCGCCGAGGTCGCGCCGTGAAGGCCCTGGTCACCGGCGGCGGCGGGTTCATCGGGTCCAACCTCGTCCGTGCGCTGCTCGCCCGCGGCGACGAGGTGCGGGTGCTCGACAACTTCGCCACCGGGAGCCGGGCGAACCTCGCCGGCCTCGAGCTCGACGTGGACCTCGTCGAGGGTGACCTCCGCTCGTACGAGCGGGTGCACGCTGCCGTCCGCGGGGTCGAGGTGGTCTTCCACCAGGGTGCGCTGCCGTCGGTCCCCCGCTCCGTCCAGGACCCGCTGACGACGACGGCCGTCAACGTGGAGGGAACGCTGAACGTGCTCCTGGCCGCCCGGGACGAGGGGGTGCGCAGGATCGTCAACGCCTCGTCGTCGTCGGTCTACGGGAACAGCGGCGAGCTGCCGCGGGTGGAGACCCAGGCCGCCGACCCGATCTCGCCGTACGCGGTCGCCAAGCTCGCGGCCGAGCGCTTCTGCACCAGCTTCAGCCGCGTGTACGGGATGGAGATCGTGTCGCTCCGCTACTTCAACGTCTTCGGGCCGCGGCAGGACCCGACATCGCAGTACGCCGCCGTCGTCCCCCGCTTCATCCACGCGATCGCGAACGGCGAGCCGGTCACGATCCACGGTGACGGGGAGCAGTCGCGCGACTTCACGTACGTGGACAACGTCGTGAGCGCGAACCTGCTCTCCGCGGACGCGGAGAGGGCGACCGGCGAGATCCTCAACGTGGCGACGGGCCGGTCGTTCACCGTGAACGCCCTCGCGGACGCTATCGGCGCACTGGTCGGCAGGCCCGTCGAGAAGCGGTTCGAGCCCTCGAGGGAGGCCGACGTGCTCGCGTCCTGGGCGGATCTCGGGGAAGCGAGGCGCGTGCTCGGCTACGAGCCGCTCGTGGGTTTCGACGACGGGCTCGCCAGGACGGCAGACTACGTGCTGCGAGACGGAAGGAGCACGGGATGACGTACAGCATCAGCTCGCTCGACGAGCTCGGAGACGGCTACGGGTTCCGGAAGGTACGCCGGGCGCTCGACGTGACCGCCTTCGGGGTGAACGCGATCGTGTACCCGCCGGGCTACGAGGGCTTCCACCACTATCACGACACGCAGGACGAGCTCTACTTCGTGCACGCGGGAACTGCGCGGGTCGAGGTGGGGGGAGAGGAGCGCATCCTCGACGCCGGTGGGTTCCTCCACGTGCAGTCCACGACGCCGCGGAAGGTGTCCAACGCGAGCCCGACGGACGACCTGGTCATTCTCGTCATCGGGGGCAAGGACGGCTACGTCGAGCGCGACGGGCACATGGTGGACGAGGCCGACGGCGAGCGACGGGCCGCCTTCGGTGGCGGGAGCGCTACGTCGGCCTGACCGCGCTGAACACGAGGTCGCGGGCGAGCAGCCGCCCGTGGAGGCGGCGGTAGCGGCCGCCGACGTACGAGAGCTCGACGCTCTCGAACCCGAAGAGCAGCGCGCGCAACGAGCCCGGTGAGAACATCCTGAGGTGGGTCGGGTCGTCCTCGGGCGAGCGGCCCGCCAGGAAGCGGAGGCGGCTCTGGGCCCGGAAGGCATTGGGAACGGAGCCGACGAAGACGCCCGCCGGGCGCAGAACCCTTCTGACCTCCCCGACGAGCGCGTCCGGGAACTGGAGGTGCTCGAGCAGCTCGCCCGCGACCACCGCGTCGAAGCTCTCGTCCTCGAAGGGAAGCGGCTCCTCGACGTTGGCCTGGACCGGCGTGATCCCGAGCTCCGCTGCCTTCGCCAGGGCGGAGGCGTCGACGTCGAGCCCGACGACCTCGTTGCCGTCGAGGAGGTGCCTCGTGAGCGCTCCCGAGCGGCACCCGAGGTCGAGCACGCGCTTCTCGCGTCCGACGGCCGCCCGGAAGATCGGGATGCGCTCGGGGACGAACACGAAGTCACCCTCGGCGCGGCGCTCGCGGTGGTGCTCCTCGTAGCGCTCCTGGAGGCTCATGGACCGCTCCGTGTCAGGCGAGCGGGGGAAGCATGGCGGCTCGCTGACGTTCGCCACCGGCGAGCATGCTCACGCGGAGCCGACGGCTGCCTCGCGCCCGAGGGAGGCGATCGTCTTCCGGAGGCCCTCCTCGAGCGGGATCTCCGGCTGCCAGCCGAGGATCTGCCGCGCGCGCGTGATATCCGGCTGGCGCACCTGAGGATCGTCCACGGGAAGTGCCTCGAACACGATGTCGCTCGACGATCCCGTGAGGCGGATGATGGTCTCCGCGAGCTCGAGGAGGGTCTTCTCGTCCGGGTTCCCGAGGTTGACGGGCAGGTGCTCGTGGGACTCGGCGAGCAGCACGACGCCGCGAATCAGGTCGTCCACGAAGCAGAAGCTCCGCGTCTGGGAGCCGTCGCCGAACACCGTGACGGGCTTGCCCTCGAGAGCCTGCCGCAGGAACGTCGGAATGGCGCGTCCGTCGTACGCGCGCATCCTCGGCCCGTAGGTGTTGAAGATCCGCACGATCGCCGTGTCCACGCCCTGCTGCCGGTGGTACGCCATCGTCAGCGCCTCGGCGTAGCGCTTGGCCTCGTCGTACACGCCCCGGGGGCCGATGGGATTCACGTTCCCCCAGTACGTCTCGGGCTGCGGATGGACCTCCGGGTCGCCGTACACCTCGCTCGTCGAGGCGAGCAGGAAGCGGGCGCGCTTCCACTTCGCCAGGCCGAGCGCATGGTGCGTCCCGTGCGAGCCGGTCTTCAGCGAGTGCAGCGGCATGCGCATGTAGTCGATCGGGCTGGCGAGCGCGGCGAGGTGGTAGACGAAGTCCACGGGCTCCTCGACCCGCAGCGGCTCGATCATGTCGTGGTTGACGAACGTGAAGGCGTCGTCCCGGAGGCGCTCGATGTTCTCGAGCGTCGAGACGACGAGGTTGTCCACGCAGATCACCCGGTGCCCGCGCTCGAGGAGAGCCTCGCAGAGGTGCGAGCCGAGAAACCCGGTGCCGCCGGTGACGAGAGAGGTGGGCATGACTCGATGCTAGCCGCGCGTGCGGCGTGCCCTCCACTCCTACGACGGGAGGTGCCGGCCTCCTCTACTTGGTCGCGGCGACGAGCGCCTTGTGCAGGCGCTTCCAGCTCGCGTCGGTCTTCTTCACGGGCTGGTTTCCGATCCAGGTGAGGACGACGTTCTTGCCGTACCGGCGCTTGGCCATCCAGAACGGCGTGCCCGTGAGGGTCGCGCCCTGCTCCCAGTAGATACCGGCCGCCGTGGGCCGTCCCAGAGTGCCCGTGTGCGTGTCGGCGAGCAGTCGCGTCACACCGGCCTCCACGTCGGCGGCCGTGACGAGATAGACCGTGAACGTCCCCCACTTCGCCTTGGATGCGAACGTCTGCACCCTCAGCTCGTACGCAACCTGCGCGCCGGGGCTCGTCTTCAGCTTGTTGACGACGAGCTTCTCACCCGTCGCCTTCTTGAAACGGGTCGTCAGCTGCTTGGCCGAGACCGAGGTCGCGGCGGGCGCGGCGGCGGTGCCGAGGAGAACGAACGCGAGCACGACCAGGGGGACGAGGCGCTTCACGCGTTGAATGGTACGAGCCGCGGCGGTCGGCGCAATGGCTCGAACGAGTGCCTCACAGGATCCGAACATCGGGCCTAGCGAAGGTCCTTGTTCGCCTCCATGTCGAACCACATCGCGAACAGCGTCATCTGCAGGCCCGCGATCAGGAGCACGGCGACGAGGACGATGGTCGGAGTCGTGATCTCGTTGCCCAGGACCCGCAGCACCAGCTCGACCAGGCCGAGAGCGAGCCCGGCCAGGCCCATCACGAGCCCGAAGGCGTAGAAGAACACGAGCGGGTGGAAGTCCCTGATCACGTACTTCTGCGCCATTCGCCACCAGAACGCCTTGAGCAGCAGCCAGGAGATCCGCGGGACGACCGAGCGGAGCCTGATCCCGGAGCGCTCGCCGATGTCGTAGATGGGCCTCGACGGCACGTCCCGGACGCGCGCGTTCTGCACGTTGAGGTGCACCAGCACGTCGTTGGGGAACCCGTACCGTGGGTAGAGACGGCCCAGATCGAGCCGGCCGAGCGCCCCGAGCGAGACCGCGGTGTACCCGGCCTGGGAGTCCGCGACGTGCCAGTAGCCGGAGGCGATCTTCGTGAGGAGCGACAGCACGGCGTTCCCGAGGTAGCGCGTCCGCGGGATGAGGTCCCACGCCTCCCCCGAGACGAGACGGTTCGCCTTCGCGTACTCGACCTCGCCGCGGGCGACCGGCGCGACGAGCCCGGGCAGCTCGGCGGGGTCCATCTGGTTGTCCGCGGCCATCACGCAGGTGACGTCGACGCCCTCCTCGAGCGCCCGGGCGTAGCCGGTGGCGATCGCGGCGCCGACCCCGAGGTTCCTCTCGTGCCTGAGCAGCTGCACCCGCGGGTCGCCGACGGCCTCCACCGCAGCCGTGGTGCCGTCCCGGGAGGCGTCGTCGACGACGAGGATCCGGTCCACGAGCTCGGGGATCCCGCGGATCGTCTCGCCGACGAGCTTCTCCTCGTCGAACGCGGGCACGACGACCGCGACCCGCTTGCCCTCGAACATCAGGCGGTCGGTGCGACGGCCTCGCGCCGGCCTGCGAGCGTGCCTGCGACGAGGGCGGCGATCGTGCCGAGCAGAAGCCCGACGAGCGCGCCGACGATCAGCGACGTCCGGCTCGAGCGAGCCGTGGTCTTGCTCGCCGCCGCCTTCTCGACGACGCTGCTCGACTCGACGTGCTCGGCCAGGTTGAGGAGCTGCCGGGCCTCGGAGAGGTCGTCCTGGATCGCGGCGCGCCGGGCGTCGGCGGTCGTGATCACCGAGTTCAGGTTGGCCGTCACGAGCAGGCGCTGGTCGAGCGGCAGCGTCCGGTCGGCGAGGATCGCGTCCTGCTGCGCCTGGGCGGAGGCGATCCGGTCGTTGACCGAAGCGAGCTGGGCAGCGCTCGCCGCGGCCTGCCGGCGCAGGAGCACGGTCTTCTGGGTCACGTACACGGAGACACGGCTGATGACGCGCTCGGCCAGCGCGTCGGCGGCAGCCTCCACGCGGGCCTTGCCCGAGCCCTTGACCGAGATCTCCATCAGCGGGTTGACGCCACGGAGCTGACCCTCCGCAGTGATCTCCTTGGTGGAGATCGACGAGCGGAGCTTCGACACCGGGATGCCCGTCGCGTCCGACACGTCCTGCAGCACGGCCTCGGAGCGGACGATCTCGCCGACGTTCGACGGGTTCGTCGCCAGGCTCTGGATCTGACCGCCGCCGAGCGGCGCGAACGGCTGTCCGAGGTAGACGATCGTCTGCGCCTTCCAGACGGTTCCACCGGACAGCGCGAGAGCGAGGCCGATCACGGCGCCGATGACGAGCCCGCCGACCGGGAGCCACCAGCGCTCCTTGAGGCGCGACCAGGCGGAGGTGAGGTCGACTTCCTGCTCGCCCCCGAGATCGGCTGCGACACGAGGGTCCGTCATGCGGCCGCGACCCTATCAGCGGCCCAGCGCCACTGAGCCGCCAGGCCGTCCTCGAACGAGGTCGTCGGCACCCAGCCGAGCTCCTCGTGGATGAGTCTCGTGTCCGCCGCCGTCCGCCGCGCATCGCCCTCGCGGCGTGGCCGGGCCACGAGCTCCAGCCGGCGCCCCGCGATGGCGCCCAGCACCTCCATGGCCTCGAGCATCGACACCTCCGAGCCACCGCCCACGTTGTAGACGGCGCCTGCCGGCGCGCGCTCCATGACGGCGATCGTCGCCTCGACGGCATCGTCCACGAACGTGAAGCTCCGGGACTGGGAGCCGTCTCCGTACAGCTCGAACGGCCGCCCCTCGGCCAGGCACGTCACCATCCGCGTGAACGCCATGTCGGGCCGTTGCCGGGGGCCGTAGATCGTGAAGTAGCGCACCGCTGCGACGTCCAGACCGAGCTCCACTCGGTATGCGTACGCGAGGTGCTCGGACGCGAGCTTCGTGATCCCGTAGGGGGAGATCGGCCGGGGAGCGGCGCTCTCGGGCGTCGGGTACGACTCCGCGTCCCCGTAGACCGAGGACGACGAAGCGAGCACAACCCGGGCGCCGCCTGCTGCCGCGGCCTCGAACAGCCGCTGGCTGGCGAGCACGTTCTGGCGGACGTAGGTCGGAAACACGTCGCCGAAGCTCCTGACGCCCGGCTGCCCTGCGAGGTGGAAGACGCCGTCGATGCCCGCGAGATCGATGACGTCGACCGCAAGGTCGATGCGCGACACCGGCAGCCCGCGAGCGTTCTCCTCCTTCAGCGCCGGGTCGTAGTAGTCGGTGAAGGCATCCCAGCCGACGGCGTCGTGACCACGCTCGACGAGAGCGGCGAGGAGGCGTGACCCGATGAAGCCGGCGGCGCCGGTGACGAGGTAGCGCATGGCGCGTGAATGCTAGGGGCTAGGGGCTACGGCAGCGGAAGGATCGGCTCGAGCGTGCCGCTCGGGTCCGGCTCCAGGCACACCTCGGAGAAGTAGCGGGTCATCGCCACCCCCTCCGCGAAGTCGCCGAGCGTCGGCTCCGGCCGCTCGCCGCGCGCGAGGGCCAGCGCCAGCTCCGGGTAGCGGCTCCCGGCTGCGAGCGGAAGCGGAAAGGCCCCGCCGAACCTGGTGTTGACGTCCGTGACGGGCAGGCTCCCGTCGGGCTCCCGGAAGCACTGGACGGTCGCGGGCCCCTTGACTCGAACGATCTCGGCCACGCGCGCCCCGTGCGCGACGAGCTCCTCGTCCCTGATCGCGACGCCCTTGATGGACTCGCCGCCCTTCGACAGGATCATCGTCCTCGGGATCGCGTTGAGGCAGCGGCTCTCGAGATCGCAGAAGACGTCGATCGAGAACTCCTCGCCGAGACAGCGCTCCTGGACGAACGAGGCCACCGTCGTGTACTTCAGGAAGAAGGCGAGCTGTTCCGGGTCGTCCGCACGATGGATGTTCCGCGAGCCGAAACCCTCCCGCGCCTTCACGAGCACCGGGTAGCGCGCATCGGCAGGCACGTCCTCCGGGTGCCAGCTGCGCGGCGACGGGATCCCCTGCTCGACGAAGAAGTGGTGCGCCTCGAGCTTGTCGGAGACGCGCGCGGAGTCCTCCGGCTCCGGGAGGAGGACGAGCGCGGGCGCGAGTGCCTCGCGCTCCCGCGCGAGCACGGGGAAGTCGAGGTCGTTGAGAGGCACGACGAGCTCGACGCCGTGCTCGTGGACGAGCCCGGCGAGCGTCGGCACGTACGCGGGATCGGCGATCCGCGGGACGATCACCCGGAGGTCGCAGTGGTAGAGCGCCGGTGCGAGCGGGTCGGCGTCGACGCCGAGCGCGACTGCTCCGGCCGCGCGAAACGCGCGCACAATGTCCACCCGCTGCCCGGCCGAGGTGAAGAGGACGACCACGACGGGAGAGCGTACTGGCGGGACACGAGCACCCCGCCCGCTGGTGCGCTGCTCCTGGTGCGCTGCTTCAGCGGTGCGCCCGCTCCTGGTGCGCTGCTTCAGCAGTGCGCCCGCTCCTGGTGCGCTGCTTCAGCAGTGCACCTGCCCTTCTTCCCTTCTCCGCGCTGGTGCGCTGCTTCAGCAGTGCACCTGCTCTGCTCTTCTTCACTCCCGGGCTAAGGTCAGTCCCGTGCCCTCCTCCGGCGAGCCGATCCGGATCCTGCGCGTCATCGCGCGGCTGAACATGGGCGGCCCCGCGATCCACGTCTCGAACCTCGCCGCGGGGCTCGAGCCCCGCGGGTACGAGACGACGCTCGTCGCGGGAAGCCTGGCGCGCGGTGAGGACTCGATGGCCTTCCTCGCCGACCGGCTCGGCATCCGCGTCGTCACCGTCCCCGAGCTCCAGCGCGAGATCTCGCCGATCCATGATGCGCGCTCGGTTCGGCAGATGACGTCGATCATCCGCGAGATTCGCCCCCACATCCTCCACACGCACACCGCCAAGGCGGGCTCGATCGCACGTGCGGCGGCACTCGTGTCGGGGAGCGCCCGCCCGCCGATCGTCGTGCACACGTTCCACGGGCACGTGCTCAGGGGGTACTTCGACCCCCTGCGCACCCGTGTGTTCATGCAGGTCGAGCGGAGCCTGGCGCGAACGACCGACGCGCTGATCGCCGTCAGCCCGGAGGTGCGCGACGAGCTCGTCGGGGCCGGGATCGCGCCCAGGGAGAAGTTCACGGTGATCCGGCTCGGGATCCCGCTCGAGGAGCGACTGCACGACGCCACCGCCGACCTCGACTACCGGAGGCTGTACGGCATTCCACGAGATGCCTTCGTCGTCGGGTGGGTCGGGCGCATGACCGCAGTCAAGGACACCGACTCGGTCCTCGAGATCGTGCAGGCGGTACGCGCCCGGGGTGTGGACGCCGTCCTCGTCATGGTGGGCGACGGCCCCGACCGGGAGCGCCTGGAGCAGCTCGCGCACGACCGCGGGATCGCCCGCTCGACGTTCTTCGTCGGCTACCAGCCCGAGGTCGCGGGGTACTACCGCCTCTTCGACGCGTTCCTGCTCCCCTCGGTCAACGAGGGGACGCCCGTGAGCGCGATCGAGGCGCTCGCATCCGGGACGCCCGTGGTGGCGACGCGGGTCGGAGGCGTGCCCGACGTGGTGCGGGACGGCGAGGACGGCTTCCTCTTCGAGCCCGGGGACACGACCGGTGCCGCCGGCAGGCTCGCTGAGCTCGCGGCCGACGTACGCCTCCGCGCGAGGCTCGGCGAGAACGGGCGCGCCCGCGTGCGCGAGCGCTACTCCGTCGGCCGGCTCGTCGACGACATCGACCGGCTCTACCGCACGCTGCTCGCGAGCAAGAGCGCCTAGCTCCGCCAGCCTCCGGTCGCGCCACGGTACGTGCCCCGGAAGAGCGCGAGCGGGGTCTTCAGCAGGATCTCGAGGTCGAGCCTCGCGGAGCGATGGTCCACGTACCAGACG
>CAZMUG010000001.1:0-48442 GCA_964569165.1 uncultured Gaiellales bacterium | reverse complement strand
CGTCCAGCTCGATCCGCTCCGACCACGGGAGCGCTGCCCGCCCGTGCACCTGTGCCCAGCCGGTGAGCCCGGGCTTGACCTCGAGGCGCCGGCGCTGACGCTCGTCGTACTGCTCGACCTGATAGCGGAGCGTGGGCCGCGGCCCGATGACGCTCATGTCCCCGCGGAGCACGTTCCAGAGCTGCGGCAGCTCGTCCAGCGACGTGCGCCGCAGGAGCTTCCCGACCTTCGTGATCCTGGGGTCGCCCTGGTCCACGGCGAACCCCTTGCCCATGCGCTCCGCCCCCACGACCATGGTCCTGAGCTTCAGGAGCTCGAAGTCCTCGCCGTCCTTCCCGACCCGCGTCTGGCGGTAGAGAACCGGCCCGCGGTCCTCGAGCTTGGTCGCGAGCGCTGCGAGTGCCACGAGCGGGCTCGTGAGCGCGAGCCCGACGCCTGCGACGGCCACGTCGGCGACGCGGTTCACCGCGTGCCCTTCGCCTTCTCCCAGGTCTGCGGCGTGCCGGAGCGCAGGTACCCGACGAGCGCCGCGGCCGTCGCCTTCGTGACGACGAAGTAGTAGTAGGCGAGCCGCGCGCCCGGGATCGGCAGCCGGGCCTTTCCGGCGCCCGCCAGGCCGAGACCGGCAAGCTGAAGGACGAGCGCGAGCCGGTAGAACGGCGCGCGGGCGGCGAGCACGACGCTCGAGCCGAGGAGCCCGGCGTGGAGGATCCCCGTCGAGTACCTGAGCACGCGGTGCGAGACGAGCTCGAGCAGGTAGAACGGCCGGGTGGGCCGAAACATCCGCCCGGTCAGGATGTGGCCGAGCGCGCGAGAGATCGTCCGCACCTTGCGCCCGTACTCGTCCTCCGGCTCGGCGGCGGGAGGCTCGGACGCGATCGCCTCCGGCTCGTAGACGGCGCGCAGGCCCCTCTGCTCCATGAGGTAGGGGAACCCGAAGTCGTGGCCGAACCTCGGGTCGTCCTCGACGTAGGCGTCCCGCCGCACCGCATAGATCGCGCCGTTCCCGGCCGTGATCGAGCTGCAGGCCGACTCCTGCGCGCGCACCCACATCTCGTACCGCCAGTAGACGCCCTCCAGGTTCGCGCCGTCGGCGCTCTCGAGCCGGAGCTGGCCGCAGACGTAGCCCACCTCCGGGTCGGCGAGGTTCCGGGTGAGCTTGCGGAGCGCGTCCGGCCGCCACGACGTGTTCGCGTCGGTGAACGCGAGCACCTCGCTCGAGGTCTCCCGCACCGACCGGTGCTGCGCCGCGACCTTGCCCTCGCGCGGGCACTGAAGGAGACGCACCCGCGGCTCCTCCGCTGCGATCTCACCCACGATGGCATCGGTGAGGTCGGTCGAGCCGTCCGAGGCGACGACGATCTCGAGGCGGTCCGGAGGGTAGTCGAGCTCGAGCAGGTTCTCGACACGGCGCCGGATCACCGCCTCCTCGTCGTGCGCCGAGACGACGAGCGCGACGGAGGGGGTCGAGTCCTCCTTGCGGACGGGGCGCGGCCGGAGCCTCGCGATGACGCCCATGGCCGCCGGATAGCCGGCGTGCGTCCAGACGAGAGCTCCGAGGGAGGCTCGGAAGACCAGTCGCGCGATCACGCCGCGAGCAGCTCTCTCACGACGGCGCGATACCGCTCCATCGCGACGAGCCGATCCGCCTCGCGCTCCACGTACGCGCGCCCGAGGCGGCCCATCTCGTCGAGCGCGAAGGCGCCGTCGGCGGCCTCGCGGATGGTCCGCGCCAGCAGGTCCGGGCGCCCGGGCGGGAGGACGACCCCGCAGCCGACCTCCCGGACGAGGCGCGCGGTCTCGCTCTCGTCCTCGGCCGCGGCGATCACCGGCCGGCCCGCGGCGAGGATCCCGTACAGGCGGCTCGGCACCACGTAGCCGGAGAGGCCCTTCGCGAGGCCGACGACGTGCACGTCGGCGCTGGAGAGCGAGAGCGGCAGCCGGCTTCGCTTCTGGTACGGGAAGAAGTGCACCGCGTCGCCGACCTCGAGCCGGCATGCGAGCGCGACCATCTCCGCGTGACGCGCGCCGAACCCCGCGAGGACGATCCTGATGTCGTCGCGGTCGCGGAGGAAGGTCGCCGCCCGGACCAGGCTGTCGAGGTCCTGGGCGTGGCCGACGTTGCCGGAGTGCATGACGACGAAGGCATCGACGAGGTCGTGGCGACGCGCCCACTCGTTGTCGCGCGGTTGCGGCGTGAGCGCTCGCGTGTCGACCCAGTTCGGGATGACGCGGACGCGGTCGGGCGGCGCGCCCTTCTCGACCAGCCGCTGCCGCATCGTCTCACCGATCGCGACGATCCGGTCGGCACGGCGCAGATAGGCGCCGACGAGCGTGCGGAGAGCTCCGACGACCGCCGGATTCGTCAGCCGGTGCAGCTCGGTCGCGATCTCCGGGAACACGTCCTGGCTGACGACGAGGACCGGCGCGCCACGGCGGCGCCCGACGAGGACGCCCAGGTCCCCGATGATCGGCGGGTCGGTCATGCAGAGGACCAGGTCGGGCCTCGGGCCGCTCATGGCCTCTCGCAGCGCGGAGCCCAGGTACGAGAAGTAGTTCGCGGCCCGGCGCCCGAGCCGGGAGCGCTCGTAGGACGTGGACGAGACCCGCACGATGCTCACCCCGTTTCGCTCGAGCCGTCGCGGCTCGTCCTCGTGACCGTGGAGCACGCCCGTGACGACCTCGACGTCGTAGTCGTCTGCGAGCCCCTCGCAGAGCTCCGTCAGGAGATGCGCGGTCGCCTCGACGCCGGGCCAGTAGTACTGGTTCAGGACGAGGATGCGCGGTCTGGAGCCGTTCGCGGCCATCGGGGCACGTTAGCGACGATCCGCGAGCGCTTCCCGGACTCCGGCGACGAAGCCCTCGACGCTGGGCCCGTACCCCCAGTCGCGCGCGATCTCCCTGGAGCGCGCCCCCAGCTCTCTGCGCCGCTCCGCACTGGCGGCGAGAGCGCGGAGCGCGTCCGCCGTCGCGGCGACGTCGCCCGCCGCGACGAGCACACCGTTCTCGCCGTCGCGGAGAAGGTCGTGGGCCGCGCCCACGCGCTCGGAGAGGACGAGCGGGAGGCCGCACGCTGCCGCCTCGTTGACGACGACCGCCCAGGGCTCCCGCGCGGAGACGAGCGCGAACACGTCGGCGACGACGTAGAGCTCGACGATGCGCTCCCACTCGACGTCGCCCAGGAGCCGGACGCGCGCCCCCGTCGCAGCGGCGAGCCGCCCGAGCCCCTCGCGCTCCGGGCCCTCGCCGGCGACGAGCAGGACGAGACGCTCGTCCCGGGCGGCGGCGACGGCCTCGATCAGGACGTCGAGGCGCTTCTCCGGGACGAGCCTCGCGACGGAGAGCACCACGACGTCGTCCGCTCCGAGGTCGAGGCGGGACCGGAGCTCCACGCGCTGCGGGGCGAGCAGGTCGGCCTGCCCGCCGAACGACTCCACGTCCACGGTGTTGGCGAAGACACGAACGCGCTCGGGATCTGCTCCGCGCGCGATCATCGAGCTCCGGGCGAGCGAGCCCGTGACGAGGACTCCGGACGCTCTGCGCACGATCGGGGGCACCACGGCGCGCTTGACCGCTCTCCGCCAGCCTCTGCGTGGCCCCTCGTCGTGACTCTCGACCACGAGCAGGTAGGGAATGCCCCTCACGCGGCACCAGGCGATCGCGGCCTCTGCGGCGAACGTGCTCCATCCCGACACGACGACGACATCGGGGCGGGCGGAGGCGAGAGCTCCCGCGATCCCGGGAGTCACGGGGTAGTCGTGGTGCAGGACCCTGGCGGCGCCGGGGAGGCGACGACCCCGGAGGAAGACCGCACGGTGACGCGGTGCGACGTGCCAGGTGCGCTTCGCCACCGTGTCGGCGGCGTAGAGCACGGTGAGGTCGATCTCGGGAAGCATGGCGATCCGATCGAGGAGCGGCGCCCGGTAGGGAGTCGGTTCCGGGAAGACGGCGGACACACGGATCGTCGCCGTGCCCGATGCACGTTCGAGCGCCTCGATCGCGTGGGCCCGCGCCCGTCGCCGCTCGACGGCGCGGCGCGCCCGCCGCGCGGCCACGTGAGCGACGAGCGCCGGGTCGAGCCCGACTCCGGCGCGCAGCAGGCGCGCGCTCTCGTGCCGTCCGGCTTCCCGCGCACGTGCCGCCACCACCCGCGCAGCCGCCGCGCGAACACCCCGAAGCTCGTCCCGGTCGTAGCGCCGCGACGCGCAGTAGAGACGGACGAGCTCGATGTACGCGTCGGCCGCGCGCGGGACGTCGCCGGGATCGAGCGGGAGCCTGAAGCCGAACCTCCAGGCGAGTTCGGCCTCGCCCTCCGTCAGACCCGGCGCCGTCGCGGCGATCTGGCGAAGCGCGACCCGACGGCCGAGCTCGCGCTGAAGCGCGGCGCGCCTCCGCGAGGCCTGCCCGGGATGCAGGCGGTAGAGGACCAGCACCTCCGGCAGGGCATCGGCTTCGGCGTGCTCGAGAACGCGCGTCCAGAGCTCGAAGTCCTCGCTCTCACCGAACGACTCGTCGTAGCGAAGCCCGTGCCGGGCGAAGAGCGCGCGGTCGAAGACGACCGTGTTGTGGAAGAAGGGCGAGGCCCCGAAGTGCGAGTACCAGCGTGTTACCGCGGGCGTGGGCTCCGGGACATGCGCTGCGCCGAGGGCTCCGTCGGCCCGCAACTCGATGACGCCCGCGCCGACGAGCGCAACGGCCGGCGCCGACTCGAGTCGCCGGACGACCCGCCCGAGCCAGTGCGGGAACGCGAGGTCGTCCGCATCCATGCGCGCCACGAACCGGCCACGCACCTCCTCGAGGCCGACGTTCAGCGCGCCCGCGAGCCCCCTGCGCTCGTCGGTACGCACGACACGTAGCCGCTCGTCGCCCATCCCGCTCAGGATGTCGGGCGTCGCATCCGTCGAGCCGTCGTCGACGACCACGACCTCGAGCTCGGCGAACGTCTGCCGCAGGATGCTCTCGATCGCGGCGCGAACGTACGGCGCGCCGTTGTGGACCGCGACGAGCACGGACACGCGAGGAACGGTCGCCACGACGTCCCGTAGCCTACGGTGCGTGCTGTCGCAGCCACCGTCGTTCGACCTCGTCGTCGCGACGCTCGGGCGGCGTGACGAGCTGGGGCGGCTTCTCGACTCCCTCGGCAGGCAGACGCTGGAGCAGTTCCGTGTCCTCGTCGTCGACCAGAACGCCGACGAGCGCGTCGCAGCGGTTCTCGACCGCGACGATCTGGACCTCGTCCATCTCAGGTCACGCCCCGGGCTCTCCCGGGCGCGCAACGTCGCGCTGGAGCACCTCGAGGGCGACGTCGTCGCCTTCGCCGACGACGACTGCACGTACGCGCCCGATCTCCTGGAGCGTATCGCCGGGATCCTCGGCGCCCGCCCCGAGCTCGACGGCGTCTCGGGCAGAACCGTCTCGGCCGCCGGGCGAGCGTCGGAGTCGTGGAAGACAGACCGCGTCATCCTCACCGACGACAACCTCTGGAACCGCGTGAACTCGGCGTCGCTCTTCCTCCGCCGCGACGTCGTCGAGCGCGTCGGCGTGTTCGACGAGGCGCTCGGGCTCGGCGCCGGCACGCCGTGGAGCTCGGGCGAGGAGATCGACTACGTCGTGCGCGCCGTGCGCATGGGCGCCCGGATCGCGTACGAGCCCGGGATCGTCGTGACGCACGAGCTACCGACACTCGACGCGGACGCGCGCCGGGCGCTCGCGTACAGGGACGGATGCAGCGTCGGCTACGTGCTCCGAGCGCGGGGCTACCCCGTCACGACGCGGGCCCGCATGGCGGTGCGACCGCTCGCCGGCGCGCTTCTGTCGCTCGTGCGCCTCGACCGCGCGCGGGCCTCGGTGCACCTGGCGACGTTCCGCGGGCGTGTGCGCGGCTACCGCGGCGCGATCCCCTCGAAGATCTCCCCGTGACGGTCGAGCCACGGCCCCAGGGAGAATCGCTCGACCGCCCTGGCGCGCGCTGCCAGCGCGAGCCGCGGAAGGTCCGAGAGCACGCGATCGACCGCGTCTGCGAGCTCCTCCGCCGTCGGAGGCTCGTCGCGCTCCCACGTGTCGGGATGGGGCACCCCGACACCCGCGTCGTCGCCGACGAGCTCCACGGTCCCTCCGCTCGCCGGGTACACGACCGGGAGGCCCGCGGCCATCGCCTCCAGGACGAGCGTCGGGCAGGGGTCCTTCACCTTCGTGTGGAGCAGGAGGTGAGCTCGCCGGAAGATCTCGGGTGCGTCCCGCTGCGCGTACTCACCGAGGAACGCGACGCTCTCCCGCACGCCGAGCTCGGCGAGAAGCGGCCGAACGTCGGTGACGATCCGCCCGGTGACGACGAGCTGCGCATCCGGGTGCCGACGGCGCACGAGAGCGTGCGTGCGCAGCGCGAGCTCGAGGCGGTACGCCTGCGTCTGGTCGCCGCCGAGGAGGAGCACCGGGCCGGTGCTCGGCGGTGTGGGGGCGGGCGTGAAGCGGTCGACGTCGACCGCGTTCGGCAGGATCTCCCAGGGGCAGTCGGGCTCACCGAGGAAGAGCCGCGCCGACAGCCGCGAGAACTCGCTCTGGTACACGATGTGGTCGGCCGCGAACAGGGCGTCGCGCAGCCGCGCGTTCACGGACTCGGTCTCGCCGCGGGCCCACCCCGGGTACCCCACCCCGTCCTGGTTGACGACGATCGGAACCCCCTTGCGCGACGCGATTCGCAAGAGCGGCCGGAAGTCCCGCGGAAGCCACGTGGTGCCGAGATAGAGGATCGAGAAGTCGGCCGGGTGGTTCGGGAAGCGCGCCGCGAGCTTCTGCATCTTCACGGAGCCGCCCGCGGCACGCTCTCCCTCCTCCGGAACCCGGTCGTGGCCGTAGAAGAGCCGGACTCCGGGCGCCGGTCGTCCGGTCGCCAGCAGCCGCGCCCAGCGCGTCCCCGCGCGCGCGTACCTCCCGAACCGCGCTGCGCTCAGGTCCACGCCCGGCCCTACTCGTCCTCGGGAATCGCGACGAAGCCCTCGAGGAGCCGGCGCCAGCGTGGGCGGAGGCCGTCGTACGAGTTCTCCTCCGCGGTCCGGCGTCCCAGCTCGAGCATCGGTTCGAGCGATCCGGCCGGGGCCTCCGCAATGCGTGCCGACCACTGGACGAGCGCGTCGACGTCCTCGACGTCGGCCAGCCAGCCGTTCTCTCCGTGACGGACGAGCTCCGGTGCCTGGCCGACCCGCGTGGTGACGAGCGGGACGCGCTTCGCCATCGACTCGAGCACGGCCTTCGGCCCGCCTTCCTCCCGCGAGGTCACGAGGCAGAGGTCGATCGCGTCGTACGCCTCCGCAACGGACTCCACGCTCGGCAACAGCCGGTGCACGTACGGAACCCCCGCGCGCTCGAGACCCGCCCGCACGTACCCGCGCGCGGGGCCCGTGAGGAGGAGCCAGACGTCCGGGACGCGCTCACGCAGCCGCTGCGCGACGTCGACGAGGACATCCGGCCCCTTCACGAGCTTGGGCTCGAGCCCTTCGCCGAGACCGACGCCGTCCTTCTGGAACGAGCCGACGACGAAGGCCGACTCCGGTAGCCCGAGCGTCCGCCGTGCGGCCTCGCGCCGTCGGGCCGTGCGGGGCCGGAACGCAGCGGTGTCGATCCCGATGGGGATCCGATGGACCTTCTCGGCGTCGATCCCGGACTCGAGGACGAGGGCCTCCATGGCGCCGTGCGTCACCTGGACGCGATCGATCTCGGCGTGCCGGCGGCAGAGCGTCTCGTAGGCGGCGTCGAACTCCGGAAAGCCCGGCGTGCCCGGATGCCCGTGGAAGTACGCGACGCCGAGGTTGTTCCGTCGACGCTCGAACGGGTGCAGGAGGAGCGTGAAGTGGCTCTCGTGGAAGACGGACTGCCCACCGACGCCGTTGACCCACGCCTCCGGCCCGACGAGCACTCCGAGGCTCTTCGCGAGACGGCGCAGCTGCCGCGCCTCGTACGCGAGCACCCACTCGGCGCCTTCCTGCGCGACGAAGAGGCGCGAGTGCTCGGGCCACCTCCACGTACGAGCGGCGATGGCGGTCCGTCGGGCCGGCCGCCCGACCGGCGCCGCGAAGCGGCGTGCCCGCTCGCGGACGGACATGTCAGCGGCTCTCGGCGAGCTCGAGCTTTCCCCGGAGACGCTCGACGTCGGCGTCGACGAGAAGGCGAACGAGGTCCTCGAACGCCATGCTCGGCTCCCAGCCGAGTTTCCGGCGTGCCTTCTCCGAGCTGCCCACGAGGTCGTGGAGCTCCGCCTTTCCCCGCATGAGCGACTCGTCGACGACGACGTGCTCCCGCCAGTCGAGGCCGACATGCGCGAAGGCGCACTCCACGAGCTCGCGGACGCTGTGGCCGACCCCGCTCGCGATCACGTAGTCGTCGGGCTCGTCCCGCTGGAGCATGAGCCACATCGCCCGCACGTAGTCGCCGGCGTAACCCCAGTCCCGCCGCGCGTCGAGGTCGCCGAGGGCGACGCCGGTCTCCAGCCCCAGGCTCACGGCGGCGGCGGCATTCGAGACCTTCCGCGTGACGAAGTCCAGCGGACGCCGCGGTGACTCGTGGTTGTAGAGGATCCCCGACGACGCGTGCAGGCCGTAGCGGCGCCGGTAGCTCCGCGTGATGAAGTGCGCGTACGCCTTCGCCACCCCGTAGGGCGTCACCGGCGCGAGCGGGGTCTCCTCCGTCTGAGGGACCTCGCGCGGGTCTCCGAAGATCTCGCTGGACGACGCCTGGTAGAAGCGGATGCTGTCGTCCACACGGCGAATCGCCTCGAGCAGCGCCGTGCAGCCGACGGCGGCGAACTCCGCGGTCAGCACGGGCTGTCGCCACGACATGGGGACGAACGACGGCGACGCGAGGTTGTAGACCTCGTGCGGTCTCGTCGCCGACAGCACGTCGACGAGCGAGAGCTCGTCGAGCACGTCCGCCTGCACGAGCTCGAGCGCGTCTCGAATCGGCTCGAGGTTGTCGAACCTCGTCGACACGGGCTGCCGCACGACCCCCGCGACGTCGTACCCCTCGTCGAGCAGGAGCTCGGCGAGCAGCGAGCCGTCCTGGCCGGCGATCCCGATGACGAGCGCGCGCCTCGACTCCACAGCGCCGCGGACGATAGCGGCGTCGCCCCACGGCGTGTCCCGGACGGCCTCTACCATCCCCTCGCGTGGCGCTCGGCACAGCTACCCGCACCGAGGACGTGCTCACGCCGTCCGTGGAGCCCGACACGCTGCCCCCGGCAGGCGGGAGGCGCTGGCCGCTCGTTGCGCTCGCAGGCGTCGTCCTCGCCGCATTCGCGGTGTACGCCTGGCTCGCCTCGCTCGTGGACGTGCCCCGCGTCCATCCGGACGAGGTCCGGTACATCATCGGCGCCTCCTCCGTCGTCGAAGGCGAAGGGCTCAGCCTGCGGGGCGACGAGTACGGCTTCGGCCCCCTGCACGCCGCGGTCCTCACGGCGATCCTGTGGCTGGCGTCGGACCTCGAGTCCGCGTATCCCTGGTTCAAGACCGCGAACGCCGCCTTCTTCGCGCTCACCGCGGTGCCGGTCTACCTTCTCGCGCGGCGGCTGCTGACGCCGTGGTGGGCAGTCCTCGCGGCGGGGCTCTCGGTCGCCATCCCGTCCTCGATCTCCGTGGGCACGGTCATGACCGAGAGCCTCGCGTTCCTGGCGGCTGCCTGGGCCTTCTACGCGACCGCCCTCGCCCTCGAGCGCCCGACGGTCGGCCGTCAGCTCGCGCTCCTTGCGGCCGTCGCCGCAGCCTTCCTCGTCAGGTCACAGCTCGGCGTGCTGTACGTGGGGTGGCTCCTCGCCCTCGGGCTCCTCTGGTGGATCACGCCGGAGTCGCGACCGCGCGACCGCGCGAACCTCGTCCGCCTCTGGCCGAGCGTGCTTCCCCTCGTGCTCGTGCTGGGTGCGCTCGGCGCCCGCGCGCTCTCCGGCACGTCACCGCGAGAGTCCCTCGGCCCCTACTGGGAGCTCTGGCGTGGCTACGAGCCGTTCGGCGTCGCGAAGTGGGTCGCCTACCACCTCGCGGACATCGAGATCTACCTCGCGGTGATCCCGCTCGCCGTCGCGCCGATCGTCCTGACGCGGCTCGTCCAACGGGGGCGCGCGGGCTCGACCGTCGCCGCGGCGCTCGCGTCCCTCTTCCTGTCGGCGAATGCGACGGGGCTACTTGTCGTCGCCGCGTTCGCGAGCACCCCGTGGGGGTACGACCGCCTGCACGACCGGTACGCCTTCTACCTCGTACCGCTGTGGCTCCTACTTTTCGTCGTGTGGCTGGCGGACGGGCTGCCTCGACCGCTCCTGGCGACGGGGATCGGCGTCGCGCTCGCGCTGGCCCTGCCGGTGATCCTGCCGTTCCGGCAGCTCGCCAACGAGGCCGGCATCGACACCGTCCCGGGCGCGCTCTGGGTCTGGCTCGAGCAGCAGGTCGCCGGCCCCGGCCCGCTGTCCGGCCAGCTGCTGCTCGGTATGTTCGTGATCGGACTGCTTGCTGCTGCCGTCCTGCTACCACGTAGGCTCGCGCTCCTCCTCCCCGTGGCCGTGCTCACGCTCTTCGCCATGACGAGCGCGCTCGCCTGGGAGCGCCTGATCGACGCGCCCGAGGACGCCGTGTTCGCCGGCGGGCTCGAGCGGGCATGGATCGACGCGCACGTCCCGGCGGATGCACGCGTGACGAAGCTCTACATCGAGACGAGCGCCTGCCCCACGTCAGCGACCACCCGGCACGCGCTCTTTCTCACCGAGGCGTTCAACTCGACCGTCGACCGCTCCGTCTTCATCGGCGACTCCGTGCCGGACGGGCTTCCCGCACGGCGCGTCGATGTGGACCGCGAGGGCTGGCTCCGATACGAGAGCGGCAGCCCGTTCCTCGCCGCGTACGTCTTCACGCAGCCGGGAATCGAGCTCCGCGGCCGAAAGGTCGCGACCGGGACGGCAGCGGGCCTCGTCCTCTGGCGCGTGAACGGCCCGGTCGGCATCGACGGCGCGGCGTCGGATGCCGACGTCAGGACCGCGGACTGCCGGTAGTCACGACGCCGGGGGACGCACGCGGCGCAGGTATCCGCTCGGGTTGAACGTGATGAGGAACTTCTCCCGCTCGCGGTCGATCTCGAACTGGTCCGTCTCGGCCAGGAACCGCTCGACCGCCTCGAGCGGGCCGGGCAGCAGGTCCTTGCGAATCCGGCCGATGTTGGAGTCCTCGACGATCACGTAGCCGCCGACCGGCACGAGAGGCGAGTACGCGCCGAGCTCGGCCTCGACGTGCGACTGCGAGTGGTCGGAGTCGAGCACGACGAGCGTGCGCCGTCCCGCCGCGCGCTCGAACACCTCGGACACGACCTCGGGATCGGTTGACGAGCGTCCGGCGAGGTACGTGATCCTGGGATGCGACGGGTACTCGGGCCGCCTCGGCTCGATGTCGATCGAGACGACCTCACCCGCGCCGAGCAGGTCGCAGATCGAGGCGAGGTAGAGCGCGCTCCCGCCCCTGTACGTGCCGGTCTCGACGACGAGCTCCGGACGGGTCTCGAACATGATCTCCTGGTAGACCCAGAGGTCGAGCGGGTTCTTGAGAGCCTGCGCCCCGAGCCAGGTCGCCCGCGTCCAGGCGTCGGACCCGTAGAAGACGTCGTGCGTCTTCGCGACCGCGGCCTTCTCGACTCGCCGGTCGGCCCGGAACGCCACGGCCCTGACGGCCCTGCGAACGTAGTTCTCCACGGCGGCCGATTCTAGGTACGTCCCGATCGCGGAAGACCGAGAACGTCCAGGTAGCGATCCGCGACCGCACCGATCCCGGGGATGGAGATCGCGCGCCGGAAGGTCTCGATCCCGGCGACGAGCCAGTCGACGGCGGCCGGAAGCTCCTCGTCGGCGTGGAAGGGGACCCCGGCCGCGCCGACGAGCTCCGGGTGGCCTCCACTCGCGAGAAAGACCGCCGGCAGCCCGCACGCGAGCGCCTCGAGGAGCGCGTTCGAGCACGGGTCGTCGCGGCTCGCTGCGAGGTAGACGTCATGGGCGCGGAGCACCTCCGCCACCTCGCCCGAGCCGACCGGGCCCACGGTTCGAATACGCTCGAACCGCTCGCCGGTCTGACCGACGAAGGTGAGCTCGTACCTGCTCCAGTCGAGGTGCCGGTCGAGCCAGGAGAGCGTCCCGCCGCCCTTGCGCGGGTTCGTGGACCAGCTCGAGGCGACGAGCCGCACCTTCCGGCCCTCGAGGGGCTGACGGTGCGACGGCGGGTGGAAGACCGCGGGATCGACCGAGTTCGAGATGACGACCGGCTCGCGGAGCTCGAGGCCGAGCTCCGCGTGCTTCTCGAAGCTGTACCGGGACTGGAGCACGGTGGCGTCAGCGAGCTCGTCGTTGATGCGCGCTATCCGCTCGTCGGTGCCGTCGTCGAAGCCCCGGTAGGCCCCGACGGGGCCATCGACACGGTGCACCATCCGGCAGCCCGACCGGGCGAAGCGCCGAAGCCGGTCGAAGTCGAAGTTGAAGGAGTTGAAGAGGCACGCCGGCGTGTGCCCGGACAGCCGGTTGACCTCGACGTTCAGGCCTCTGGCTCGCAGCTCGCCGGTGAGGGCCCGGAGGAACTGGTGCCCCCCACCTGCCGGGGGCGGCGCGAACTCGTGGAACAGGGCAAGGTCGGCCCGCCCGCGCCGCGAGCCGAGCCACACGGCCTCGGTGCCGGCGGTCCGAGCGATCCCGTGGCCGGCCGACCTGACGGCCCGAGCTATCGAGCGTGCGCCCACGACACGACACCGTAGCCCGGTCGGGCCGCCCGCGGGCTCCGGCTACGCGCGAACGGCGAGCTCGACGATTCGTTCGATGCGATCGACGTACCGGCTCCAGGTGAGAGCTCGCTCGACCAGGGCTCGGGCCCGCGCTCCCAGAGCGGCGGCCGCGGGCTCGTCGGCGAGCAGGCTCCCGAGCGCGCGCCCGAACCCCTCCACGTCGCCGGGGGCGACGAGGCGGCAGTTCTCCCCGTCCACGAGGTCGTACCCGCCCTCGATCGCCCGCGTTCGCGACACGACGACCGGCTTCGCGGAGGCCATCGCCTGCAGGAGGACCGTCGTCGCGCCCGAGTAGCTGTTGTCGCGCACGGGAAGGGCGACGACTCGTGCCCCGGCGAGACGTGCCCGCATCGTGTCGAACGGGAGATCGACCTCGACGTCGACGTTCGCAGGCACCTCGCCGAGCCCGCGTGCGCCGTCCCGCGTGGTCACGATCCGGAACGAGCGGGTCGGCATCCTGCCCGCGACCGCCAGCAGGAGCCCGAGGTCGCGGTGCGGGTCGGCGCCGATCGTCACCACGTCGAACGCTGCCGCCGTGCCCGCGGGAGCGAACGCCTGCTCGTCGACCCCGAACGGGACGAACTCGACGTTCGTCGACACGCCGCGCGCCGCCGTCCAGGCCCGCAGCTCCTCCGCCTCGAGCTCGCTGTACGCGAGGACGCACGCCGCACGCCCGAGTGACTCCGCGTAGAGCCTCCGCATGCGGTCGTTCCGGAGCCGGGCCAGCCGCTCGGGCAGGCCGATGGCGACGTACACGAGCGGTGGGCGCACACGCCCCGCCCGCTCGAGGAGCACGAGCGGGATCCCCACCGTGTCCACCGTCGAGAGCACGACCTGCGCGCGGTTCGCGGCTCGGAGCGCGGCGAGAACCGTGTCGAAGTCGCCGCCGTAGCCCCCCGCGCGCTCCAGCGTCCGCTTGATCGCGGAGCCCGCGGCGCGAGCCCAGGTCGGTGGCCGGCCCTCGCGCTCCAGGTTGTGGCGCACGAGATGCCCTCGCGCGCGAAGCTCGTCCAGCCCGAAGAGCGCGTACCGCTCGGCCGCGCCCACGGGCGCCGCGAGGGCCCGCCGGCGTTGCGGTGCGTCACGGAAGGTGTAGAAGATACGGGTCACCGGATCCCTCGCGGGACGGTAGTCCAGTTTCATCAGAGAGCACGCCCGAAGGGGCTGTAAGGTACGCCTTACACCCAGACACGGAGGAGCCGCCCATGCATCGTCGGAAGACCCAGTTCGCGCGCCGGATGAACCGCGTCCTCACCCATCGAGCCAACACGGTCTCGAAGGCGGTCGAGGCACGAGGGATTCGTGCGACGTACGAGATCCACGACCGCATGCTCTCGAACCGGCGGAGCCGCAACCTCTTCACCCACGAGCACCCGCAGCTGGACGACCTCCAGCGCCGCATCGTCTCCGACGTGGACCGGGAGGGCTACTGCCTCCTGACCTTCGGCGACCTGTTCCCCGACGAGGCGCTCTGGCACGAGCTCGAGGAGATGGGCAACCGATTCATCCAGGAGACGGCGACCGACCTCGCGCAGGGTGGAGAGCACGTCCGCGTCCGGAAGGGCAAGGAGTTCGTCGTTCGGCTCCACAGCTACGGCGTCGATCTCGGCCTGGACGACCCGTGGTTCCGCGTCTGCGCGTCCCGGCGGATGCTGGACATCGCCAACGCGTACCTCCGCATGTGGTCGAAGCTCGAGTACGTGGACGCCTGGTACTCGGTCCCCCAGCCGAAGGGGAGCGAGCGCATCTCCTCGCAGCGCTGGCACCGGGACTTCAACGACAAGCACCTGCTGAAGGCGTTCCTGTACCTCGTCGACGTGGACGAGGAGATGGGCCCGTTCCAGTTCATCCCCGGCAGCCAGCCGGGCGGTCCGTACGCGGATGCCTGGCCGTGGAAGCCGCTCGGCGAGAACTACCCGACGGAGTCCGAGCTCGAGCGGCGGATCCCGCCGTCCGCGGTCCGCACGTTCGTCGGTCCCAAGGCCTCGTTCCTCTTCTGCAACACGGCGGGCTTCCACCGTGGGGGGTTCTCGACGACCACCCCGCGAGTCCTCGCGACGGCGACGTACTCGTCACCGGCCTCGCTCGCATCGCTCACGGAACGGAGCTACGACTTCTCGGGGTCGCTCGCCGAGCTCGACCCGGTGACGCGGTTTGCGCTGACCTGAGCAGCGGCGATCTGGCCGGCGAGACTGCGCACGCCCTCGACGGCTTCGATCCGCTCGCTCTCGATCGTCTCCTGGAGCAGCCACCACGTCGACCTGTCGGCGGTCGCGCGAGACGGATGCCAGAGATGGAGCATCACCGAGCCCGGGCCGGCATATCCGCATCGCAGACCGCGCCGGCGCAGCCTCACCGCGAGGTCCACGTCCTCGTCGCCCCACCCGACGAAGCGCATGTCGAACCCGTTCACGGCCTCGAAGTCCGTACGCGCGACGGCGGCGCAGAAGCCGTAGCTGTTTCCAGGGGGCGCGAAGTCGGGGAGCTTCGGGCGCCACGGTCGGCGACGATCACGCGGCGTGAGGTGGCGCCAGCTCACGCCGTCACCTCGCGCGCGAGCGAGGAGCATCCCCGCCGACCATCGCTCGACCGGCGTCCGCTCGTTCAGCACGGAGCGGGACAACCGCTCGCTCAGCCCGAGCCGCGCCCCCGCCAGGAACCAGCCCGGACGCGCAGCGCGACGGATCGCGCCGACGAAGTGCCGGCGAGGGATGCAGTCACCGTCGACGAACACGAGCCAGGCGCCGCGCGCCACGACCGCACCGAGATTCCTGACCCGCGCAACCCGAGAGCCGGCATCGGGTTGCCAGACGTGTACGAGACGCGCTCGCAGAACACGCCTCCAGCGCTCGACCGTCGCCTCGGTCGCAGCGGTCGAGCCATCATCGGCCACGACGACCTCGAACCCCTCGTCGGATTGTGCTGCCAGGCCTCGCAGCACCGCGTCGAGGGCCTCGGGCCACTCGTACGTGGAGACAACGACGCTCATGCTCGTCGCGCCGTACGGCCGCGGCCGTCGACGGGAGAGACGTCGCGGCGCCGCCGAGCCGGTGGTCACCTCGGCGGTGGCTGCGCGTCCACGGTCCACTCGAGCAGCGGCCGGATCACGCCTCGCCACTGACCGGTGAAGGTGCCGCGAGCGGAGTTCCCCTCGGCCGGGTCCTGGACGTGGAACGAGACCGCCTCGTGCACGCTCACGTGGTGCTGGAGCTTGGGCGAGCGAATCGAGCAGACGGCGGCATCGATCGACATCAGCCCCTCGTTGAGGTAGTTCCCGGGGATCCAGGCGGTCGCCACGTACTCGCCGGGACGCGGCGGCTCGCTCCAGCGCGGATCCACGTCGATCGCGTTGAACGCGATCCGCCCGTCCGCGTTGAGCTTGATCTTCGGGACGACGGAGGTGCCACCCTCGAGCACCTGGAACGTCAGCTCGACACCGACGGGGTCGCGCACGTCGACGTAGTCCACCGTCTTCCCGTCGCGATCGACGATCCTCACGGAGAGGAGCCGCACGACGTCGTTGCCCGGCGCGGAGTCGAGATCCCAGGTTCGACTCGACCCGGCGCCGGCCGAGGTCTGCAGGTACTGGGCGACGACCTCCTCGCTCCTGCCGTCGCGGACGATCGTTCCGTGCTCCATGAGGATCGCCCGGCCGCAGAGCTGCGCGATCGCCTGCATGTTGTGAGAGACGAAGAGCACGGTCCGGCCCGTCGCCCCGAAGTCCTCCATGCGGCCGAGGCAGCGCCGCTGGAACTCGGCGTCGCCGACCGCGAGCACCTCGTCCACGAGGAGGATCTCCGGCTCGAGATGCGCCGCCACGGAGAACGCGAGGCGCACGTACATCCCGCTCGAGTAGCGCTTCACTGGGGTGTCGAGGAAACCCTCGACCCCGGAGAACTCCACCATGTCGGGGAGCTTCCGCTGGATCTCGCGCCGTCTCATGCCGAGGATCGCGCCGTTCAGGTAGATGTTCTCCCGGCCGGTCAGCTCGGGATGGAACCCCGTTCCGACCTCGAGCAGGCTGCCGACACGGCCGCGGATCTCGACGCGGCCCTTCGTCGGCGTCGTGATCCGCGTGAGCACCTTGAGGAGGGTCGACTTCCCCGCACCGTTGCGGCCGATGATGCCGAGGACCTCGCCCTCGTTCACGCGGAACGAGACGTCGTCGAGCGCCCACAGCTCCTTCGTCTCGGAGCGGTGCTCCTTTCCGGTGAGCCGCCTGCCGACGTGGACGAGGGACTCGCGCAGCGTCCCGTACGCCGCCTGGAACTCACCCAGGCGGTACCGCTTCGACAGCCCCTGAGAGTCGATCGCGACCGGCATCAGATCGTGTCCGCGAAACGTGGTTCCGACGACCGGAAGACCGCAAGGCCTCCCAGGAAGAGCAGGATGCCGACGGCGACGCCGAGCGCCGTCTGGCCGAGGTCCGGGGGCGGCCCGTCGATGACGGCCCAGCGCCAGCCCGCGACGACGGCCGTCATCGGGTTGAACGCCAGGACCCACTGCCACTTCACCTCGATGGACTGCACCGCGTACATGACGCCGGACAGCAGCGGCAGCACCTGGAGGAACACGGGGATCATGTAGCGGACGTCCCGGTACCGCACGTTCATGGCCGAGAGGAAGAGGCCGAGACCGAGCGCGGTGAGGACGGCGAGCCCCATGAAGAGCGGTGCTGCCAGCACCTCGATCCCCCCGGGCCAGGCACCGTAGATCGCCATGAACAGCAGGAGGACGGGGATGCCGACGAGGAAGTCCACGAGCGGGACGAGGACGGCGGCGAGGGGGAGCAGGGTGCGCGGGAAGTAGACCTTCGTGACGAGGTTGAGGTTCGCGGCCAGGCTCATGCTGGAGCCGGTCAGCGCGGAGGCGAAGTACTGCATGGGGAGCACGCCGGCGAGGACGAGGATCTGGTACTTCATTCCCCCGTCCGGGAAGTTGGCGAAGCGGCCGAAGATGACGATGTAGACGATCGCCGTGAAGAGCGGCACGAGGATCGCCCAGGCGATCCCGAGAAAGGTCTGCTTGTAGC
This sequence comes from uncultured Gaiellales bacterium, assembly GCA_964569165.1. Lineage (GTDB taxonomy): Bacteria > Actinomycetota > Thermoleophilia > Gaiellales > Gaiellaceae > GMQP-bins7. The sequence goes on along the minus strand of CAZMUG010000001.1, from coordinate 30,624 downwards.
GGACGACGACGTCGCGCCAGACCAGCGTCCCGAGCAGCTCGCGATAGTGCCAGAGCTCGGAGACCGACAGCCGCGGAAGCCGCGGCGCAGGCCTGATGACGGTGACGCGCGCCGTCCCGTTCGGACCGCCGGAAGAGCCCCGTTCCGTGCCCGTGGCCCCGCCCGCCCGCTCCTCGAGCATGCTTCGAGCCTGACTCACGCCGCCGATGCTAGCTGCGCACCCGGAGCCCGCCTTAGGGTCGGGCCGCGAGAAACGGGCTCGCGTCCACGGACACGACAGGCCCGCGCGCGTACCACTCCTGCTTCCAGCTCGAGCCCGCCGCCCGGTACTCCTTCATCCGCGGATCGATCGCCCGGCGGGCACGGAGGCGACGGGGGATCCCGCGCATCCCGCGCCGGAAGGCGGCCGTCTCCGAGAGGTTGCGGCGGACGGCCACCTCGTGGTCTGCGCTCGAGCGCGGAAGGAAGCAGAGGTGCAGCATCCGGAGCGGATCCGTGTCCCAGTCGGTCTCCCCGGAGACGTACCTGAGCGACGACCAGTCGTACCCGGGCCGAAACCGCACGTCGCCGCCGTGAAGGCGCTGCGGGCATCCGGTCCATGCATCTGCGGCACCGAGGTTGAACAGCTTCGTGACCGGCCGTGACGGGGGAGCCAGGTAGCCGGTCGCCCGCCGGGCCTCGACGTCGAGCTGGGTGCAGTTCAAGACGTGACCCTTGAGGTGGAACGCCTCGTCGAACACGCCGGCCTCGAGCCGGTGCCGCATCCGGGAGAGCGCCGCCGGGTCGTAGAGCTCGTCGCCGTCGACGCCGAGCGCCCAGGCCGTGGAGCCGACGTACTGCTCGAGCGGACGATGCGAGTCACGGGTGTCGCTCGTCCTCCGCACCGTCAGGTGGTCGAGCTCGCGCGCGAGCCGCCCCAGGACCTCGCGGGTCCGATCCGTGGAGACGTGGTCGAAGGCGTAGATCCGATCGCAGAACCCCGCGACGTTCAGGATCGCCTGCTCCACGAAGCGGTCTTCGTTGCGCACGAGGACGACGCCGATGACCTCCACGCTCACGACCCCGCGGTACGCGGCGCGCGTGCGCTCCGCTCCCCGGCCAGCGCGCCGAGCGCCGTCACGATGAAGACGGGGTACACGGGAAGCGCGAACTCCGGGGCGACGCCCTGGGAGGCGGCGTGGATGAGCAGTACCAGGAACGCGCTCGCCCACAGGACCACGATCGTCCGCCACTCTGCCGGTCGTCTGACGAGCAGGGCCACGAGGCCCACCGCCAGCCAGAGCGGCGGGCGCGGGTACCGGGGCGTGATGCGGTTCAGGAGCTCCGTGACGACGTCGACACCCGTCCGGGAGGGGAGCTCCGCATCCCACTCGCGCACCTGCGAGACGATCTCCCGGTAGCGCTGCCGCCGCCCTGGATCCGCCCACACGAGGGAGGGGTCGTCGAGCGTGCACGAGTCGATGTAGTCGGATGCGCACCACACGAACCCGTACGGGACGCCGTCCACGAGCACGTGCGCCGCGGGATTCGGGAGCGTGACGCCCTCCCACTCGAACGTCGGCGCCGGCGGCTCGGGCGCGGTCTGCGCACGCGGCGCGATGTCCTCGCGCAGCGGTCTCTGCAGGAGGAAGTCCCAGAGCGTCCGGGCGACGCCGCCGAAGTACGTGCGCGGATGCTCGCGGATCGCCTCGAGCGCCGAGTCGAAGAGGACGCCGTAGTTCTCGTCGCGCCCGAGGACACGATCGGAGAGCGCTATCAGGCGCACGGTCTCGTAGTTCGAGCCGTTCCGCAGGTACGCGCGAAGAGGCACGCCCAGGGCCTCGTAGGGCGGCTTTGCGAGAACCTCCGTCTCGATGAGCTCGCCGAGCCTCTTCGACGCGGGCCCGTTCGCGGGCGCGATCGTCTTGTCGTCGGTGAACACGAGCAGGAAGGGCACCCACGCCTTCCCCCCACGAGCGACGGTCGCGTCGTCGTAGCGAATGCCGTTGTGGAGCGCCCAGCCTGCGAGCACCGCGACGGCGCCGGCGAGACAGACCGCCGACCAGGTGAGCCTTCGGCGCCACGCGGCCGGGAGCAGGAGCGGGACGAGCGCGAGGGGAAGCAACACCTGGTTGGCGGGCCGGACGAGGACGAGCACTGCCATGCCGACGCCGAGGGCGGCGAAGCGCCACGTCGTGGGTGACCTCATGGTGCGCGCGAGGAGGAGCGCCCACAGCGCGAGCCCCGTCGCGAAGACGGCGTCGCTCGAGGCCTGGTGGTAGAGCGTCGCGAAGGCGGGGTAGACGAGCAGGAGGCCGGCGGTGAAGAGCGCGGCGACACGACCGAAGACGAGCGCCGTCGCGCTCCACGCGACGATGGTCAGCGCGTAGAGGAGACCGAAGGTCACCTCGAGCAGCGTGCTTCCTCCGAGCTGCATGGGGACGCCGAGGACGATCGGCGTCAGCGGTGTCCGGAAGAGCTGGAGCTCCGAGAAGGGGGGTTCCGCATCCGCGAGCTGGAGGTAGTAGACGAGGTAGTCCCACGTATCGCGGCCCTTCGCCATCGGCCAGCCGAGCGCCTCGAGCCAGAACACCGCGAGGCCGAGCACGAACAGCCCCAGCGCCGCCCGCCTGGTCGGCACGAGGTCGAGCACGCGGCCTACGACGGCGGCGACGGAGAGCCCCTCATCCGGTTCCCGCCCCGGCGCACTCCGCTCGCTGCTCATCGCGCGAGACCGAGCCGCCTGCCGACGCCGGCGAGCGACGGTGCGCGCAGCCCGCTCCGTTCCAGGCGCACAAGCCTCCGCTCGAGCGCGGTGACGCGGCCCTCGAGGTCCAGCGCGACGTCCGAGTCGGGGATGACGCTCACTTCCGCGGCAAAGCCCACGCCGTCCGCCGGCGCGGGCCGGGCCGGCTCGACCGAGCCCTGGTCTCGCGGAATCGGGAAGCGCCCTCGCGCTGGGGCGCCCTCGAGGAGGCCGCGCAGCACGTCGCGGAGCCGCGTGTCGACCTCGAGCTCGCCGCGCTCGACACGTGCCTCGAGCTCGTCGTCGCCGACGACGAGCGGATCGTAGAACGCGTCGAACCGCCCGGCCCGGAACGCTGCGTAGGCCTCCGCGATCTGCTCGGGAGTCCCCTTGTCGGGATTGCGCGCGAGCGCGAGGAACTGCGTCACGTACTTGCGCCTGCACTGCTCCCGAGACCGGACCGGGAAGTGGAGGATCTCGATCGGGTACCAGCCGCGGAGCGGCACGAGCCCGCTCCCGAAGGCCTCGTGGTTGCCACGGCCGACCCGCACATCCGCGGCGGCTCGATGCACGGACTTCGACACGGTCGTCAGCGGATCGTGGGAGAACGTCGGCGTGCGGAGCCGCGCGGTCATGCGCTCGGCGAAGAAGGCTTCCGTCTCCGGGCGCGGCACGAAGTTGCGCCAGGCGCCCCGGACGACGCCGAAACGGGGCGGGACCGCGCGGAGAACGTCCCGAAAGCTCCCGGCGCGGGGCCACCAGAACTCGTCGGCGTCGGTGTTCAGGATCCAGTCCGCGCCGAGCTCGGTCGCGGCGAGCCGCGCCATCCGCGTCACCCACTCGCTCTGACGGAGGTCCTCCCCGTCCTCCCGGAGCAGGTGAAGGACACCGGCGCGCTCGTACCGCTCGAGGATCGCCGTCGTCTCGTCGGTGGACCTGTTGTCGGTGGCGACGACGAAGTCCACGCCGAGGTGGAGATGGAATGCGATCTGCGCATCGAGGATGTCCGCCTCGTCGCGGACGAGCAGGGTCATGACCAGCCTCATCGCCAGGCGCCAGGGTACGGACGGCGGCTGTCGGCCGCGCGGACGACGGTCAGGGACGCGTGCTGAATCGGTGCACCCAGGCAGCCGAACGATACGGGGCAGGTCGCAGTCCGGCGCCCGATACGTGGGCGGCGATGTCACCGACGGTGCAGGGCGCCCACGAGTGCACCTCCAGCATGAGCTCCGCAACCCGCTCCCACGCCGCGACCGGTGTCCCGAGCACGATGTCGCACTCGGCGCCCTCGGCGTTCACCTTCACCACGAGCGGGCTCGAGCCGGCCAGGGAGTCGGCTTCGCCGAGCACGTGCTCCATGGGGACGACGGGAACGCGCTGAACGCCGACCTCGTCCACGCTGGACGCGGGTGAAGGCACGAGAGCATGCCCCCAGGAAGCCGTCATCACGTGCAGGTCGGCGGTTCCCGCGGCTCCTCCGACCGCGGCTCGGTGGACGTGCCAGGCTCGGAGCGGGTCGCCGTAGGCGGCAGCGCAGCGCTGCAGGTACGTGAAGTTCGTCTCCTCCGGCTCGAAGGAGAGAACCGTCCTGGCACCCTGCTCGAGGGCAAACGCAGCGAAACAGCCCTTGTGGGCACCGACGTCGACGACGACCGCATCGCGGTAGTCGAGCTCGTAGACACGATCGACCAGGATCTGACGCATGGTCTCCCAGTCGATCCCGTAGTCGGCGTGCGAGAGCGGGACCCGGGCCCTTCCGAACCGGACCTGGTAGGAGCCTGCCGGCCGAACGCGGCGACGCAGCGCGGTCGCCAGGATGCTCCAGCGCGTGGGGAGCGGCACGCCCCGCTGAGCGAGCGCTCGCGGCAACTCCCGGGTGACGAGCACGCGTGCCAGTGTACGGCTACCGGGCCGCGCCCCCGGCCGGCCAGCCCACGGCCTCTCCACCGGCCCGGAGCTCCGCCGCGAGGTGACGTTCGAGGCGCGCTCGTCCGGCGAGCCCGAGCAACGGAAGCTGCGAGCGGTAGCACCGGATCGCGCTCCGCTTCGCGAGCCATCCGCGAGCTCCGCCCCGACGACGCTCGAAGCCGATCCGCCCGCCGAGTCGGTCTTCGAGCCAGCCCGGCGTCGTGACGCCGTGGCGGCCGCCGGCGCGAACCGAGTACGGCTGCTCCGCGTAGAAGCCGAGCCGCGCGACGGGCAGGTCGGAGCCGACGAGCTGCCTGGTCAGCCACGCATGGTCGGGATGCGTCAGCGGCGACCCGGGAAGCAGCGCCACCTCGGCTCCCGCGAGCGCCGACCGCACCTGCTCGAGAACGTCGCTCTCGTCGCCGTGCCGCGCGTAGTCGACGCTCCCGAACCGAAGCCACCGAGCGGACGCGCCGATCACCGCGCACGCGGCCTCGTCCTCGACGCGCCGGGCGCGTGCGGCCTCCGCCTCGGTGGCGAATCCCGCGCGGGCGTCCCAACCCCGCGTCGGCGCGTCCGAGTCGGGATCACAGCCGAGCACGGTCAGGACGACGACGTGCGCCCCGAGACTGGCCGCCTCCGCAATCGTGGCGCCCAGCGAGAGGACGGCGTCGTCGAGGTGGGGCGAGACGACGACGACACGCCCGGCGGCCCTGCCCGCGAAGCTCCCCGGCCTGCTCAACGCTTGACTGCGCGGATCCCGAGGATGACCTCGAACGCCGGGTCGTGGACCGCGAGCTCGTCCGGGTCGAGATCCCAGGCCCCGAGACCGAACAGGAAGGACGCAGCGGCGAGGACGTTGCCGTACGCGCGAACCTCGACGTTTCCCGCGCCGAACGCTTCCTCGGCGAGGCTCCTCGCCGACCACGACGTGAGGTGCCACCACTCGCCGAACAGCTCCGACTCGATCGGGGCGATCCGGCTGATCCCGGGTGTCGTCGCCAGCAGCACGCCGCCGGGAGCGAGGATCCGGTGGCACGTGCGAAGCGCTGCCGAGACGTCCTTGACGAACAGGAGCACCTGCGTGACGACGAGGCAGTCGAAGGTGTCGTCCGGTATGCCCTCGCCGTGGGCGAGGTCGGCGATGATCGTCGCCCGCGGGTTCGTGTCGAAGACGTCGAGGATGTCCGTGCGAGTGACGCCCCGCCCGTAGCGCGTGACGTACTCGTCGCCCGCAACCTCGAGCACGCGGCCCCTGATGTCCGCTGCGTGCCGCTCCAGGAACTCGCCGATGTAGATGCGGTCGATAGGGCCGCCGCGACTCGACCCCCACGTCGTGAACGGAGTCGTGCGCCTGAGCTCGCCGAGGTTGCGGCGGCGGCGCCAGCTGGCCTCGCGCCGAGCTGCCCGGCGCGCGTTCACCCGGTCTCGGATCGGCGGGGGAACGCGCTCGCGCCAGATCCTCCGGGCTCTCTCGCCGAGCCTCACGGGTTTCGCCCTCTAGCCCGGGGTCTCACGACCGAGCAGGCGCTTCACCGGCCCGACGACCTTCCGGTACACGCGGTTCGGAAGCCGAAGCTCGATCGAGGCCAGCCGTGACTCGAGCGTGTCGAGCCTCCGTTGAAGGCGCACGACGTCGGCCTCGCCGAGAACGGCCGCCTCGACGGCGTACGAGGCCTCGTCCACGAGCGCGGGGACGGGGAACTCGAGCTGCGGGCGTCCTTCCCCGATCCTCCGGAGAGCATCTCGAAGGCGCTCGTCGACGACGAGGCGTCCGGCGTCGACTCCACGCTCCACTTCCTCGTCGGAGACGACGAGGGAGGCGCAGTGGTCGGAGATCGTTCCGTCGTCCAGTGCCTGGAACATCTGGGCGTGGTACCCGGTGGGTGTCCGTTCGATGTGCTCCCAGGCGCCGCGCTGCAGTCTCGCCTTGCGCTCGCACTGGGCGATCGAGCGAAGCGGGAAGTGGAAGACCTCGACCGGGAACCAGCCCCTGAGCGGAGCGAACGGGCTGTCGACGAGCGCGTGGTTGCCCCGGGTCAGCTGGATCTCCGGGTGCGCCCGGTGGATCACCTTCCGGATCGGCTTGTACAGGGACGCGGGATCGTTGATCGGAGCGAGCGCAGAGAAGCGGACCGTCATGCGCTCGAAGAACGGCTCGGGCCCGTCGGGTCGCGGCACGAAGACGCGCAGGAACGCGGATACCGTCCCGTAGCGAGGAGGAATCGCCTCGAGGACAGCCCGGAGCGAGGCGCCCCGCGGCCACCAGAACTCGTCAGCGTCCGAGTTGATGACCCAGTCGGCGCCGAAGTCGGTCGCCGCGAGGCGGGCCATCCTCGTCACCCACTCGTTCTGGCGCAGGTCCTCCCCCGGCTCCCGGATCAGGTGGAGGTGGCCCTCGCGGGCGTACCGCTCCAGCACGTCCGTCGTTCCGTCGACGGAGCGGTTGTCGGTCGCGATGACGAAGTCGGCGCCGGCATTCAGGTGGAAGGCCAGCCACGACTCCACGACGTCGGCCTCGTCCCGGGCGAGGAGTGTCATGACCAGCGTCATCGCCGCGCCAGTCTACGTCGCTGTCGGAGTGCGCCCGCAGTCGCGGTGACCCTCGCCCCGAGCACGGCCGCAGGCCGGCTCCGCAACTGCTCGAGCCTGGCCTCGAGGGCGTCCGCGCGCTCCTCTGCCCGAACGATCCCGTCGATGCCGACGAGCGGTGAGATCTCGTCGAGATAGGCGGCCGTCTCCAGGACGGAGGGCGGCTGCGAGGAGAGGCGGCACGGGTCGCCGGGAGCGGGCACGTCGAAGGACCCGTCGGCCGAGCGGATCTCCCGGAGCGCATCGCGAAGCCGCGTGTCGACCGCGAGACTCCCGTCCGCCAGCCCGCGGCCGAGCGTCTCGTCGTCCACGACGAGGGACTCGAAGAAGGAGCCGAGCCGTCCCGTTGCGGCCGCCCTCGTCAACCGGAGCCAATGCAGAGGCGCCTCGGCGCGAGGATCCCGCTGCCAGCCCCCCCGGCTCTTGCTCGCGGCCTGCTCCGGCGAGCGCAGCGAGAAGTGCAGGACTTCGATCGGGTGCCAGGCACGCAGCGGCTCGAGGCCGGCGCCCACGGCATCGTGGTTCCCGTCCGCGACGACCACATCAGGAGTCGCACGGTGGGCGACCTTCTGGTGCGCGTGGAAGACCGTCTCCTTGTCGCCCGGGAAGGCCGGCCTGCACCGGCGCACCGTCATGCGCTCGTAGAAGGGCTCCGGGCCGGCCGGGCGGGGGAGGAAGTGCCGCCACGCGCCCCGCACGACCCCGAACCGGGGTGGCACGAGGGCGAGGACGTCCTTCAGGGTTCCCCCGCGTGGCCACCAGAACTCGTCGGCATCCGAGTTGATCACCCAGTCGGCGCCGAGCTCGATCGCCGCGAGGCGCGCCATGCCCGTCACCAACTCTCCCTGGCGCACATCGTTGCCGGGCTCGTGGATCAGGTGCAGCCTGCCCATCCGCCGGTAGCGCTCGAGGATCTCGATCGTGCCGTCCCCCGAGCCGTTGTCGGTCGCGACGACGAAGTCGACGCCCGCGTTGAGGTGGAAGGCGATCTGCGCGTCCACGATGTCCGCCTCGTCCCGGGCGAGGAGGGTCATGACGAGCTTCATGCCGACCTCCTGCGGCCGAGCAGGCCCCAGACGGCCAGCAGCACGAACGCGGGGACGACGGGGACCGAGTACTCGGCGGTGGCCGGGACGGCGAGCGACGTGGCGACGAGGACGAGGAGCGCGGCCGACGCCGCCACGAGCGGCGTCGTGATCGCCCTCGGGCGCCGGACGAGAAGCGCCGCGAGCCCGACGACGAGCCACACGATGGGCCGCGGGAACCAGCGCGACGCCCGATCGAGCCAGTCGCCGAGCGCCGCGCTCGCCGCGCGGTCGGGGAACGCCTCCATGAGCTCGGCCACGCGGACGTTCAGCCCGTCGAGGTGCCGCGCGTCGGCAGGGTCGTCGGCGACGATCTCGTGCTCGGTCGGTGACGTCCAGACCTCGCGAAAGCGCTCGTCGGGAGTCGAGATGAACGCGGACACGCTCGCAGACGGGATGGGCTGTCCCTCCGTCGGTGTCGGCAGGGCGGAGCCGGGGTCGGGATCCGGCCCGGAGCTCGGGCTCCGGGCCGGCCCGGACGGGGGCGCGGGAAGGTAGAGCGGCCACAGGAGAAGTCGCCAGACGTCGCGGCCCACACCCCGGGCGTAGGCGCCCGGATGGGCGAGAACGGCCTCGCGTCCGACGCGAGCGAGCACCCCGTAGTCGTCGTCCCAGCCCCAGGTCCGGTCCGAGAGGCCCAGGAGATCCTCGTGTATCCGCGCGCTCCCCGACGAGAAGAACTCGCCCAGGCCGATCCCGTAGGAACGGTACGGCTCGCGCGGAAGGAGGTCGCTCGTCACTGCCCGTGCGAGCTCCCGGGAGGCCGGGCCGTTGTCGGGCTCCACGATCCGGTCCACGACGAACGCGCGGAACAGCGGCACGCCGTGCCCCGCTCCCCGGGTCACCGTGAGATCGTCGGCCCGGACGGCGTTGTGCCCGGCCCAGATCGCCAGCGGCAGCACCGCCGCAGCCGCGAAGGCCGCCACTCGTCCAAGGCGAGACCGCCACGGGCCCGTCCCCAAGAGGAGCAGCGGGGCGAGCACGAGCAGGGCCTGTGCGATCGGCCGTACGAGCACGAGCAGCGCCAGCGAGGCGCCCACTGCGGCCGCGCGCGCCGCGGTCGGGCGGTCCACCAGGCGGGCGAGCAGGAGCGCTCCGAGCGCGAACGCGGCCGCGAAGAGGGCGTCGCCCGCGAGGCGGTGGAAGAGCAAGCCGTAGCCCGGATACACGAGGAGCAGCAGTGCCATGAGAAGGCCCGGACCGGGCCCGAGCCGGAGCGCGACCCGCCACCAGCAGAGAACGGAAAGGGCATAGAGCACGGCCATGGCCAGCTCGGCTGCGAGCGGCCCGGCGCTGAGGAGGCCCTCGGAGACGAGACCGGTTACCGGTGCGCGCATGAGCAACGCCATCGGCAGCACGACCTCGCTCGAGAGCAGCTCGTGCGAGGCCCTCAGGTACGTCCCGAGGTCGCGCCCCGGCGCCAGCGGGGACGCGACGGCGACCACCGCGTAGTCCGCGAGCGCCACGGCGCCGAGCACGAGCCAGGCTGCGGGGCGTTCGGAGTACGCCTCCAGCGACCGCCGCGCCTTCGTCAGACGGCCGATCCCACGACCTCCGCGATGGCGTCGACGACTCGCTCGGCCGCGTGCCCGTCGACCTCGCCGACGACCTCGCGCACCACGCGCCGTCTTGCATCGGCGAGCTCGTCGGGATTCGCGAGCGAGTGCTCGATGCCCGTGACGACGTCCTCGAACCGCTCGGCACGGTAGAAGGCGCCCGAGGCGACGAGCTCCTCGTAGTGCTTGCCGAGCACGTTCTTCGCCGCCCAGGACTCCCCCGGCGGGGCGCCCTCGTCGTAGAGGACGCAGACCGCGGGCCGGTCGTTGACCAGCGCGTCGAGGAAGACCGTGCCCGCGTTTCCCACGGCGACGTCCACATGCTGAAGGAGGACCGCGAGCTGGTCGAAGTCGGTGAAGCTCGGCTGCTGCACATGGATGCCCTCCTGCCCCTGCGCGGCCCGGTAGCGCTCTTCCCAACTGCGGTCGCGCGGATGTGGTCGGAAGACGATCTGGAACCGGTTCCGGGCGACGTCGCCCCACCAGGCCACGAACCGCTCGACGAGGCGACCCTCGTAGGGCGTGTTCGTCGGCGTGTTGCCCATGAAGAGCACGACCGGGCGCGCCGGATCGAGCCCGTGAGCACGCAGGAACGCGTCGTACTCCGCACGCGGTCGCCGGCGGCGGAAGACGTCGGTCTGTGGCCAGCCCGTGACGACGACCCGGCCGGGATCGATGTCGTGATACCGCTGGAGATCCTCCTCCATCGCCCGGTTCTGGACGATGTACCGGGCACAGTGCGGGGAGATCACGCCCTTGCCCACGGTGTGATCCCAGCTGAACACGTACGCCGCCACCGGCAGCGAGAGACGCCGTGCAGCCGTGAGGTAGGGGGTAACGCTCTGTGGCTGCACGTTGCTGACGACGAGCGCCGAGCAGTCTGCGGCGAGCGTCTCCAGCAGGATGCGCCGCACATGGCGGTGCGGGCTGAAGAACCACCGCTTCATCCCGCGGTCGACCAGGCTCCAGCGGGGCAGCGGACCGCCCAGGGTCGAGTCGAGCATGACGTGGGCATGGCCGGGCTGCATCCGCTCGCTGTGAAATCCGAAGCGCTCGTTGAGCCGGATCCCCAGCGGGAAGTACCCGATCTGCCGGTCGAGCCAGCGATCCAGCGTGCCGGCCACTCTCTCGCCGACGTGTGCGGGAGCCCTCATGTCCTCACGCTGGAGCATCGGGAGCCCGGCGGCGCGATCGGCCCACTCCGACACCACGTCAGGAGCGGTGACCCACATGAGCACGAGCCGATCGTCGAGTCGAGCTCGGAGGCGGTCCACGATGCCGGTCTCGAAGAAGACGCGGATCGAGAACGGGTCGGGGAGGACGAGCCACGCCCGCTTCATCGGCCGGTGACTCCGAGGAGCGCGCGCACACGGGCAGCGACCGACGCGCCGTCCACGCCGTGGTGGCGAAGGGCTTCAGCCGGTGTGCCGCACGCAGGCCAGCCCTCCACTCCGAGCACGCGGATCTCCCGCCCTCCGAGCTCTCGGCGGAGCGCGTCCCCGAGGCCGCCGACCGGCGAGTGGTCCTCGAGCACGAGCACAGGCCCGCGGGTCGCGAGCTCGCTGAGCCAGCCGGGATCGAAGCGGTTGAGCCAGGGCATGTTCACCACCGCGAGGCCGAGGCCCTGCCCCTCGAGCAGCTCCGAGGCGGTGAGCGCCTCGTGGAGCATCACGGGCCCGTACGAGACGAGACAGGCGTCGCGACCCTCTCGAAGCACGCGCCCGCACCCGTGCTCGAGCTCGCCGCCCGGCTCGATGACACGTGGAGAAGGCCCGATGGCGAGTCGGATCGCCACGCTCTCCGTCGCGTCCTCGATCGCCCAGCGCACGAGTGCCCGCGCCTCGTCCGCACTCGCGGGCTGCACGATCGTCAGGTCCGGAAGGGCGCCGAGGAGCGAGATGTCGCGGACCGACTGGTGCGACTTCCCGGGCCCCGCGGGGATCAGGCCCGCGTAGTGCAGGGCGTAGACGACCTGCGTCCCCTCGCTGGCCTGGTTGTAGATCTGCTCGTTCGCACGCGAGGCGAGGAACGAGGCGAACGAGTTCACGACCGGGAGGAAGCCATGCCGAGCGAGCCCTGCCGCCGTCGAGACCATGTCCTGTTCGGCGATTCCGCACTCGAGAAAGCGGTCGGGGAACGCGAGCTCGAATGCCCGCACGCGGCAGTCGGAGGCGAGATCGGCGTCGAGGACGACGACGCGCTCGTGCTGCGCGCCGAGACTGACGAGCTCGTCGCCGTACGCGTCGACGACGTACTCGCCGGTCACCTTCGGCCTCCTCGCACCGGCGCCCGACACGGGCTCGCCCTCCGGGCTTCGCTCGCCGCCGAGAGCTTCGACCGGATCGAACACGGGCGGCCCGAGGCCGAGGGCTGCGAAGCCGGCTTCGACCCGCCCCGCGAGCTCCGCCCACGCGCGCTCGTAGTCCTCGTCGGAGGGGGCCCCCGCGTGCCAGCGGTACGTCCCGCCGCCCTCCTCGAGCGCGGCCGGATGCTCCATGAAGGACACGCCCCTGCCCTTGATCGTGTCGGCGATCAGCGCCTTCGGCGCGTCCCCGCCGCTGCGGAACTCCGCGAACGCCGCCCGCAGCGCCGCGTGGTCGTGCCCGTCGCACGTCGCCACCTCCCACCCGAACGCGCGAAGCTTGGCCTCGAGGTCGCCGAGCGCGAGGATCTCCTCCGTTCGCCGGTCCGACTGCAGCTCGTTGCGGTCGACGACGACCCACAGGCGGCCCAGGCGCTCGTGCGCAGCAGCCTGGAGCGCCTCCCAGTTCTGGCCTTCCTGGAGCTCGCCGTCGCCCGTCATCACGACGACCACCCCGCCCCGGCCTGCCAGGCGCTTCCCCCACGCGATCCCGCGCCCCTTGGAGATCCCCATCCCGAGCGATCCCGAGTTCGCCTCGATCCCCGGGACCCCGATGTCCGGGTGCCCGTCGAGGCCGCCGAGGCGGCGCAGCCGGACCAGGCGCTCGCCCGGGATCACGCCGAGGCCGTAGAGCGCCGCGTAGAGGCCGGGGACGTCGTGCCCCTTGGAGGAGAAGAAGACGTCCCGGTCCGGACTCGTGAACCCGACATCCGCCGTGTTCAGCTCCTCGAAGAGAAGGTGCACGACGACGTCGAGCGCGCTGAAGCTCGAGCCGAGGTGCCCGGAGCCTGCACGCTTCACGGCGACGAGCGCATTGAGTCGGCACGCGTCGGCGACGAGCGAGAGCCGGGCGTCGCGGTCGGCGCTCGCGCCGAGCACGCGCTCGAGCTCGCTCCTGGGGAGGAGTCGCAGGGATGTCATCGGTCCGGGCGGGAACGTAGCCGACCCCGGCCCGGCCCCGCATCGGACCTCACCTGCCGCGAAAGCCGCGGAGCACGGAGCCGGCGCGGCGGGCGACGCCCCGGGGGCCCGGAGGCCAGTGACCGGAGATCCGGCGCTCGAGCTCCACGACGCGCCGTTCGGCGCGCGCTTCCGGGCTCTGGAGAGCCATCGCGTCGTCGGCGAGGGAAGCCGCCTCGCACACGTCGTGCTGCGCGAAGACGAGGGGCCCACCGCGGGGAGTCGCGGGGAACACCGGGAGCCGCGGCAGTGTTCGCGCCGGGTCGCCGGCCACGGCGCGCAGGGCGTCCCGCAGGCGGGTGTCCGTGACGAACGTCCCCGTCCCCAGCCCGGACCGGAGGGCGCGGTCGTCGACGACGTAGCGCTCGAAGTACGCGTCGGGGCCGTCGTGGGCGAGGCTCCCGCCTGCTGCCTCGACATGCGGTGCGATGCCCCCCAGCGAGCCCTGGAGACGGCTCCACGCGACGGTCTTCGCCATGGCCTGCGCTCTCGAGCGAAGCGGGAAGTGGAGGACCTCGATCGGGTGCCAGCCGCGCAGCGCGGTCAGCGGTCCGTCCACGTCGTGGTTGCCCGGCCGCACGCTGGTGTCGGGATCGGCTCGGTGCACGACGTTCACGTTCGGATGGAACGGGTCCTCCGGTCGCGCCCACGCAGAGTGCGAGCTGATGCGGACGACCATCCGCTCCGCGAAGTAACGGTCGTCGTCCGGTCTCGGGACGAAGTGCCTCCAGGGGCACAGGAGGACGCCGAACCGGTCGGGGACGGCGCTCAGCACCTCCTTGAGGTCGCCCCCGCGCGGCCACCAGAACTCGTCGGCATCCGCATGGATCACCCAGTCGGCATCGTGCTCCTCGCCGGCGAGCCGCGCCATCTCGTTGACCCACTCGCCCGGGACGAACCCCTCGTCGTCCCTGCAGAGCAGCCGAAGCCGGCCCGCACGCTCGAAGCGACGGAGGATCTCCCGCGTGCCGTCGACGGAGCGGTGGTCATTCGCGATGACGAAGTCCACCCCGGCGGCGAGGTGGAAGGCGACGTTGGCGCCCGCAAGGTCCTCCTGGTCGCGCGTGCGGAGCGTGAGGACGAGCCTCATCGCTCGACCGTCAGGCCGTCAGGCGGGCGTGGACCCGGTGCAGCGCATCCACCACCCATGCGATGTCCGACGTCGTGTGAGCGGCGGAGAGGGGAAGCGACAGCACCTCGGACCCCGCCGCCTCCGCGACCGGAAGCCGCTTCTGGTCCGGATAGCGCTCCCGGAACCACGTCAGCCGGTGCACCGGAAGGAAGTGGACGCTCGTGACGATCCCCTCCTCGAGAAGCGCTCTCCGGTAGTCGTCCCGCGTGCCCCCTGCCCGATCGGAGCGGATCCGGACGATGTAGAGGTGGTGGCAGTGGCGATCCCGCGGATCACGGGCGAGCGGCTCGATGCCCACGAGCCCGGCGATGCCCGCGTCGTAGAGCTCGGCGTGAGCCGTTCGCGCAGCCGTGTGCGCGTCGTGCCGGTCGAGCTGCACGAGCCCGACGGCGGCCAGGACGTCGGGGAGGCTCGCCTTGAACGAGGGCAGCACCTGGTCGTAGAGCCCGTCTTGATCCCGGCGAAGGCCACGCATGCCACGCACCCGGGCCGCGAGCTCGCCGTCACCGGTCGCGACGAGCCCGCCCTCTCCGGCGGCGACCGGCTTGGTCACGTAGAGCGAGAAGCACGCCGCCTCCGACATCGACCCGATCGGGCGGCCGCGGTAGGCGGAGCCGAACGCGTGCGCCGCGTCCTCGACGACGGGAACGCCGAGCGCGTGGAGGCGCTCGAGGTCGGCCGGCTGCCCGGCGAGATGCACGGGGACGATGGCTCTCGTCCGCTTGCCGACGGCTCTGGCCACGTGATCGGGGTCGATCGTGAGGTCGCTCTCCCGGACGTCACAGAACACCGGGCGCGCTCCGCAGTGCTCGACGGCATTCGCGGTCGCCGGCCACGTCAGCGCGCTCGTGAGCACCTCGTCTCCCGGACCGACCCCCGCCGCGCGAAGCGCCAGGTGGAGCGCGGCCGTACACGACGAGACGGCGACGACGTGCCGTGCCCCGAGAACCTCGGCGCAGCGCTCTTCGAGCAACGCCGACCTCGGGCCGCTCCCGAGCCAGCCCGACCGCACGGTCTCGGCTGCCGCTGCGGCCTCGTCGTCGCCCAGGGCAGGCGGCTGGAACTCGAGCCTCCGGGTCTCCATGGGCATCGAACGGAAGGCTACGTACTCTACGCGGCGTGCCTCGAAAGCAGCCGCTTCTCGTCCTCGGGACACGCGACTTCTCGTTCGAGATCGCCGAGCTCGCCGAGGAGACCGGGGCGTTCGACGTCACTGCGTTCGTCGAGAACCTCAGCCGCGACCGATGTCGCGAGACGCTCGAAGGACGGCCGATCCTGTGGATCGCGGACGCGGCAGAGCTTGCCGCAACCCACCTTGCCGTCTGCGGCCTCGGCACGACGCGCCGCCGTGTGTTCGCGGAGCAGGCCGAGAGCCTCGGGCTCCGCTTCGCGACGATCGTGCATCCGAGCGCGCGCGTGCCGCGGTCGAGCTCCCTCGGTGACGGAGCGATCGTCAGCGCGGGGGCGATCCTGGGCACGCGCTCTCGGCTCGGGCGCCATGTGTTCGTGAACCGCGGCGCACTCGTCGGGCACCACACGGTCGTCGAGGACTACGCCTCCGTGATGCCGGGCGCGAACATCGCGGGGTTCTGTCGAATCGGGACGGGGGCGTACGTCGCGATCGGCGCGGTCGTCGTCGACCGGACGACGGTCGGCGCCGGAGCGGTCGTCGGCGCCGGAGCGGTCGTGACGAAGGACGTGCCGGGCAGTGTCCAGGTCGTCGGTATTCCTGCGCGAGTCGTCAAAGAGGGGGTCGAGGGACGATGAGGACGCCGTGGATCCGCTGATCGTCAACGCCGCGCTGACCGGGATGGTCCCGACCAGGGCGGACAGCCCGTCGGTCCCGCTGACGCCCGAGGAGATCGCTCTCGACGCGGAGCGCTGCGTCGAGGCCGGCGCCTCGATCGTGCACCTCCACGCCCGCGACCCGGACGGGCAGCCGACCTGGCGGGCGGACGTCTATGCGGAGATCATCGGGCAGGTCCGCCGGCGCTGTCCCGACGTCGTCGTCTGCGTCTCGACGAGCGGGCGCCTCTGGAGCGAGCTCGAGAAGCGAGCGGAGGTCCTCGACCTCGAGGGTGACGTGAAGCCCGACATGGCCTCGCTCACCCTCGGCTCGCTCAACTTTCCCGGCCAGGCGTCGGTCAACGAGCCGTCCGTCATCCGCGGCCTCGCCGAGCGCATGCTCGAACGGGGGATCGTTCCGGAGCTCGAGGTCTTCGACCTCGGCATGGTCGACTACGGCAGGTACCTCGTCGAGCGGGGGGCCCTGAAGCCGCCGCTGTACTTCAACATCCTCCTCGGCTCGCTGGGGACGCTCGCCGCAAGCCCCCTCAACCTCTCGCTGGTCGTCAACGCCCTCCCCCCGGGCGCGACGTGGGCGGCAGCCGGGATCGGACGCTTCCAGTTCCTCGTGAACGCGTGTGGCGTCGTCGCGGGCGGCCACGTGCGAGTGGGGCTCGAGGACTCGCTCTGGCTGGACCCGCTCAAGGAGCGGCCGGCGACGAACGCGGCGCTGGTGGAGCGCATCGTCGGCCTCGCCCGCGCGTACGAGCGCGAGATCGCGTCGCCCCGTCGGGCTCGGGACCTCATCGGGCTCCCGGTACGAGCCTGAGGCTCGCCATGGCTCGTTCGACGGGGCCTCCTGCTACCGTCGGCGCGCCTTCCGCGATGTCTCCGCAGCCGCAGATCTCGGTCGTCATCCCGTGCCTGAACGAGGAAGAGGCCGTGGGGAAGGTCGTCGACCAGGCATTCGAGGGGATTCGGCGGTCCGGGCGGCCGGGCGAGGTGGTCGTCGTCGACAACGCCTCCACCGATCGCTCGGCGGAGGTCGCGGCCGCGCACGGAGCGCGAGTCGTGACCGAGCAGCGGCGCGGCTACGGAAGCGCCTACCTCGCGGGCCTCGCGGACGCGCGCGGCGCCTACATCGTCATGGGCGACGCCGACGAGACCTATCCGCTCCAGGAGCTCGGCCCGTTCGTGGACAAGCTCGAGGCAGGCGACGACCTGGTGATGGGCTCCCGGTTCGAGGGCAAGATCCACGGCGACGCGATGCCGTTCCTGAACCGCTTCGTCGGGAACCCCATCCTCACGGGGATGCTCAACCTGCTGTTCGGGGTGAAGATCTCCGACGCCCACTGCGGGATGCGGGCCGTCCGCCGGGACGCGCTCCCGAGGCTCGACCTCCACTCCACCGGGATGGAGTTCGCCTCGGAGATGGTGTTCAAGGCGTACCGGCGGGGGCTCACGGTCAGCGAGATCCCCATCGACTACTACCCACGCGTCGGGGAGTCGAAGCTGAACCGCTTCGGGGACGCGTGGCGCCACGTTCGCTTCATGCTCCTCTACAGCCCGAGCTGGCTGTACCTCTACCCCGGGGCGGCGATGCTCCTGCTCGGGATCGTGGGAATGCTCGCCCTCGCGAGCGGCCCCGTCGACGTCTTCGGCCGCTCGTGGCAGATCCACACCATGTTCGCCTTCGTGACCATGACGCTGATCGGCGCGCAGATCGTCCAGCTCGGCGTCTTCGCCCGCACCTACGCGCGGGTTCGAATCGGCGAGATCGACCCGCTGCTCGATCGGCTGGGACGTCATGTCAGCCTCGAGCGAGGGTTGGTCATCGGCAGCCTGCTCGCCGGGTTCGCCTTCGTGGGGCTGATCGCGGTCTTCGCCGAGTGGGCCCTGGGCGGGTTCGGCACGCTCGGCAGGGCCTACGAGACCGCGCTGCTGGCCACGCTCCTCGGCCTCGGGATCCAGATCGTGTTCGGCGCGTTCTTCCTCGCGCTCCTGGTCATGCCGCTGGGGCGCAGATGAGCAACGCCGGCAAGCCATGAGCATCGGCCGCGCCATCCGGGCTCGGCTCGGCCCCTTCGAGATCCCGGTGAGCGACTTCTACCGCTCCCGCTTCATCGACCTCGACGCCTGCGCACGCACGCTCGCCTCGGTCGTGCCGGCGCGCGCGATCCTCGAGGTGGGATGTGGGGACGGCCAGCTCGCGGGCCGGCTCGTCGCCCGCTTCCCGGACGCGACGTACACAGGCATCGACATCGCCCCCGAGGTCGGCCGGCTCTACCGCGGCGATCCGGCCAGGGCGTCCTTTGCCTCGATCGACACGAGCTCGTTTCTCGCCTCGCGAACCGATCGGTTCGACCTCGTGGTGCTCGTGGACGTGCTCCACCACGTTCCCGCACGCGCCCGTCCCGCGCTCGTGCATGACGTGCGAGAGCTCACCACCGCAGGGGGCCACTACGTCGTGAAGGACTGGGTGCGCTCGCGCAGCCCGGTGCATCTCGCGGCCTGGGCGGCGGATCGGTTCATCACGGGCGACCGGGTCGCGTACTTCGAGGAGGGCGAGCTCGACAGCCTCGTGCCGGACGAGTTCCCCGAGGATCGCCGTGTCCTCCGGGCCGAGATCGCTCCGCGCCGGAACAACGTGCTCCTCGTGTACGAGCGGGCACGCGCATGATCTCGATCATCATCCCGGTCAGGAACGAGGGGCTGCGGATCGTTCGCTGCCTCGAGGCGATCGGCCGTCAGCAGATCGAGAGCGAGGTCGAGGTCCTCGTGATCGACTCGGGGTCGACCGACGGCAGTGCGCGTCGTGCACGCGCGCTCGGCGCCCGGGTTCACGAGATCCCACCGGAGCGCTTCAACCACGGTGCCACCCGAAACCTCGGCGCCGAGCTCGCCCGGGGAGACACCCTCGTCTTCCTCTCCGGAGACGCGTATCCGGCGGACGACGAGTGGCTGGCGAGCCTGATCGCGCCGCTGTCCGCGGGCCACAGCGTCGCCGGCGCCTACGGGCGACAGCTTCCGCACCACGACGCGTCGCTCCCCGAGCGTTACTTCCTCGACTTCGTGTACGGGCCGGAGGGGCGGGTGCAACGCCTCGACGACCCGGCCGACCTGAGCTTCGAGGTCACGCTCTTCTCGAACGTCAACTCGGCGATCCCGCGCCCGGTCTGGGAGAGGCACCCCTTCACCGACGACATCGTCATGAGCGAGGACCAGGAGTGGTCGCGCCGCGTTCTCCTCGAGGGGTCGACGATCGTGTACGAGCCCCGGGCCGCGGTCCACCATTCGCACCACTACTCGATCGCCGGGGCGTTTCGTCACTTCTTCGACTCCGGCGCCTCCGCTGGACGAGCGTACGTCGGAGAGGAGAGGCGCTCGAAGAACGCGCTGTGGGCGGCGGGCGTCCGGTACGGCGTCGGAGAGCTCGAGTGGCTCGTCCGGATCGGCAAGCCGTACTGGATCCCGTACGCCGCCGTGTACGAGGCCGCCAAGTTCGCCGGGCTCCAGCTCGGCCGCCGGCACCGGCATCTCCCGCTGTCGCTGAAGCGCCGGCTCAGTGGGATGCCCGCGTACTGGAGCGACTGAGAGTCGCTACGCCTTCGGCCAGGGATGGGCGGCGAGCACACCCTCGTTCACGTCCACACCCCACCCAGGGCCGCCCGGGATCCGTAGCTCGCCGCCCGAGATCTCCGGCAGCGCCGTCACGAGCTCGTCCCGCCAGGGGACGTCGTCGACGTCGTACTCGAGGATCCTCGCGTTCGGGATCGCGGCGCACCAGTGGGCGGCGATGAAGGTCGCGAGGTGGCTGTAGTAGTTGTGCGGGGCGCAGTTGACCTCGAAGGTCTCGGCGAGGTCGGCGATCTTCTTCGCCTGGTGGAACCCGTTCCAGATGACGTCCACCGAGGCGACGTCCATGCCGCCGGCCTCGAGGTAGGGGCGGAAGCTGCGGCTCCCGTACAGGTTCTCGCCGGAGCAGACGGGCATCGGCCCGACGTGGCGCACGTGTGCGAGCGCGCCCGGGTCGAAGAGGTCGACCTCGAGCCACAGGAGGTCGAACTCCTCGAGCGCCTTCGCCACACGGACGCACCCCTCCGGCTCGAGGTTGAAGTTGAGGTCGACGATCGGACGCGCCGTACCGCCGGTCCCGTCGCGGAAGGCGGTGAGCAGGCGGACGAGCGCGTCGGCGATCTCCCCGGCGTGCAGCGTCCCGCCACCCTCCGCGAACCCGGGCATGAGCACCATCGGGTCGTCGCCCGGGACGACGACGTTCGTCTTGAAGGCGCCGTAGCCGAGCTCCACCACCTCGCGGCCGAGCGCCGCGACGTCGTCGTAGGACGCGAGCTTCGGCGTTCGAGTGACCTCGAACGCGCGCGCGCGCGTCGTGCCGCAGTGCGACCAGTACACCGGGATCGACTCCCGGGTCGGGCCGCCGAAGAGCTCGTACACGGGGATGCCGAGCGCCTTCGCCTTGACGTCGAGGAGCGCGTTCTCGATCCCGGCCAGCGCCTTCGCGACGATCGAGCCCGGGCTCTGGCGGGTCGCGCGGTAGAGGTCCCAGTAGATCGCCTCCACGGGACGCGGGTCGCGACCGACGACGAGTGGTGCGAGATCCTCGATGACACCGCGAAGCCCCCTCGGCGAGCCGTGCGAGTCCGTCACCTCGGCCCAGCCGACGATCCCGTCGTCCGTGGTCACCTTGACGAAGATCCACGGACGCCAGCCGGCGTCGCAGATCAGGGTCTCGAGCGACGCGACCTTCACGACGCCGGAGCATACGGAGCGCGTGAGACCGCGGGCAGATCCACCTCTCCCGCGG
Source organism: uncultured Gaiellales bacterium (assembly GCA_964569165.1). Classification (GTDB taxonomy): domain Bacteria; phylum Actinomycetota; class Thermoleophilia; order Gaiellales; family Gaiellaceae; genus GMQP-bins7. Next base: position 9,694 of record CAZMUG010000001.1, on the reverse strand, counting down.
AGACGAGCTGCTCGGCGCGCGCCCAGTCCTCCTCGTCGTCCACGTTGAAGCCCTCGAGCCCCTGCGTGAGGAAGGGCGCGAGCACGCGGCCCTCGCGGGTCCCGTCCTCGGTGACGACCCGCGTCCACGCGATCTCGAGCGCGCTGTTCTGGGCGTACACGGGCGGAAGCGCCTGGTACTGGCCCGCATGCCAGGCGACGTCGAGGTGCGACTGGTCGAGGAGCGGGCTCATCGTGCGCCCGTCCTCGGCCAGCAGCCACATCTTCCCGGGGTGCTGCTTCACGAGCTCGACCGCGCGGAGGGAGTCGGCCTCCGGCGTCCCGAGGAGCTGGTCGAGCCCTCGCCGCACGGCGTCCGGCCCGCGGAACGGGTTCGTGCAGCGGATGAGAGCGAAGAGGTCGTAGCGCTCGGGGAGCTCGGCGAGCGTGTGCGTCAGCCACTCGATGTCCGGAGAGATGGACGTTGCGTACTCGGGCGGCCGCAGGAACGGCACGTCGGCTCCGTACCAGCGTGCGACGGCGGCGATCTCCTCGGAGTCGGTCGAGACGACGATCCGCTCGAAGACGCCGCTCTGCCGCGCGGTCTCGATCGCGTACGCGAGCAGCGGGTGCCCGGCGAGCGGTCGCAGGTTCTTCCCTCGTACTCGCTCGGAGCCCGAGCGCGCGGGCACGAATGCGACGATCGAGGGCTCGCTCACAGGAGGCCGGCCGTGGTCGCGAGCTCCTCGAGCGTCGGGCACGGGATCCCGTGGCGCCCGGCCACCCGGAGCACGGCGCCGACGATGGCGTCGAGCTCGGAGCGATGCCCTGCCGCCACGTCGCGTGCGGCAGACGTCGTCGTCTCGGCCGCCATCTGCTCGACGATCTTCCACTGCTCCGCGTAGCTCACGGCTACGCCGTCGGCCTCGGAGACGCGGCACGTCTCGACGAGCGCATGCTCGAGCTTCGCGCGCCAGTCCGGGTCCGCGCGCAGCTCGCCGAGTGCTCGGCGCGAGGCCGACATGGCCGCCGTCAGCGCCGCGATCCGGGCGAGCTTGTGCCAGAGGATGCGCTTCTCGCCGACCCCGATCCGGACGTCGACGCCCGCCACGCGCAGGACGTCGACAGCGCGGTCGACCTCGGGTCGGGGAAGGGTGTCGGAGGCCACCGTGACGACCGGGCCCGGAGTGGACTCGACGATCTGCACGCGTCCTGCGCGGCGGGACCGGTAGTGCGAGATCGTCCCGGCTGCGACCCGGCCGTCGAAGCGCCCGCGCAGGACGTCCATGTGCTCGATCCCGTTCAGGAGCGGGACGACGACCCCCTCGGACGCGACGGTCGGCTCGACCCGCTCGAGCGCCTCGCCGAGCATCGGCGCCTTGACGGTGACGAGCAGGAGGGTGACCGGGGTCGCCAGGCGCTCGGTCGCCTCCACCCGCGCGCTCAGGGGCCCGGTCGGCGTCTCGACGGCGATCCCCGAGAGCGCGATGATCCCCGCGGTCTCCGGGCGGGCGACGCAGATCGTGCGAACGCCTGCATCTGCGAGGCGAACCGCGAGCGCGCCGCCGACTGCCCCGGGGCCGAGGATCGCGACCGTCTCGCTCACGTCAGCGCCGGATCGACGACGAGATTCACGTACGTGAGCTCCGAGTACACGTCGAGCGCCTCCACTCCCGCCTCTCGCCAGCCCGTGCCGGACTGCCTCACTCCACCGAACCCCATGTGGGGCTCGGAGCCGTGCGTCCCGGCGTTCACGACGACGACCCCGGCCCGGACCCGCTCGGCGAAGCGCAGCGCGCGGTGCACGCTCGCCGTGTGGATCGCCGCCGTGAGGCCGTACGGCGAGTCGTTCACGAGCTCGAGAGCGTCCTCGAGCCCCGATGCGCGATAGAGGATCGTCACCGGCCCGAAGAGCTCGGTGCGCGAGATCTCGTCGGCCGGCTGGACGCCCTCCAGCACCGTCGGCGCGAAGTGCCAGCCGGGATGGTCGAGCCGCGTCCCTCCGGCCAGGGCCACCGCGCCGCGTCCGACCGCTCCGGCCACCGCGGCCGAGATCCGTTCCAGGCTCTCCCGGCTGATCACGGGCTGCGGCGCGAGCCCGCCGGCGCCTTCGAGCAGCCGCTCGCGAAAGCGCTCGTAGACGGCATCGAAGACCACGAGGCGGCTCGCGGACGCGCATCTCTGGCCTGCGTTGGAGAAGGCCGAAGCGAGCGCCCACCCCACGGCGCCCTCCAGGTCGGCGTCGTCACACACGACGAGGGCGTTCTTCCCGCCGAGCTCGAGGCACACCTTGGCGAGCCGTCGTCCAGCCGTCTCGTTGACCCAACGGCCGGTGCCGGCCGAGCCGGTGAAGCTGACGAGATCGACGTCCGGATGCTCGACGAGCGGTGCACCCGCCTCCGCGCCGAGCCCGTGGACGACGTTGAGGACGCCGGCGGGGACGCCCGCCTCCAGCGCGAGCTCGGCGAAGAGCGCTGCCGACGCCGGCGTATGCTCGGAAGGCTTCAGGACGGCCGCGTTGCCGCAGAAGATCGCCGGAAACGCCTTCCATGCGACGTTCGGCAACGGCGTGTTGAAGCTCGTGATCAGCGCGGCGACGCCGAGCGGCTGGCGGACCGTGAACACGGTGCGGTGGGGCATGCTCGCCGTCGTCGTGCGCCCGTAGGAGCGACGTCCCTCGCCGGCGACGAACAGTCCCATCTCGACTGCCGCGTCCGTCTCGCCGAGCGCCAGGTCGAGCGGCTTCCCGGTCTCCTCTGCGACGAGGGCGGATGCCTCCTCGCGCCGGTCGCGCAGGAGGAGAGCGAGCGCACGGCAGACGTCGCCCCGTGCCACGGGCGTCAACTCCGCCCATGCCGGCTGTGCGGCCCGAGCCGCGGCGACGGCGGCCTCGCCGTCCTCCGCACCCGAGCGCGCGACGCGGCACAGGTGCGACCCGTCCGCCGGCCGCAGCTTGTCGAGCCACTCGCCCGAGACGGCGGGAACGGGCCGTCCCGCGATCAGGTTCGCGACCTCGTCCACTACCAGGCGGACCAGCCGCCGTCGACGACGACGTTCGACCCCGTCACGTAGGAGGACGCATCGGAAGCGAGGAAGACGAGGGCGCCGAGCGCCTCCTCCGCGCGCAGCATCCTCCGCATCGGCGATCGAGCCGCGAACGCCTCGAGGAACGCGGGGTCCTGGTCGTTCCAGACGCCTGCGAGCGTCAGCGTGTTCACCCGCACGCCGTCCGTGGCCCAGTAGGTCGCGAGGTAGCGCGTGAGGTTCAGGATCGCCGACTTCGAGACCGAGTACGCGACGGGCTTGAAGAACTCCTCGCCGCGGGCGCGGCGGAACTCGTACAGGTCCTGCGCGGGCGACAGCAGGCCGTAGACGGAGGAGACGTTCACGATCGAGCCGCGACCGGCACGCGCCATCGCTCCGCCGATCACCTGGCAGCAGAGGAGGGCGCCCTTGACGTTCACGTCCATGACCGCGTCGAAGGAGGCCTCCGGGAAGTCCTCGAACGGGCCGACCTCCTCGGCCGGAGCGTCGGGAGGCGAGTCGAGCGCAGCGTTGTTCACGAGGACGGCCGGGACGCCCCACTCGGCCTCGATCTCGCGCTCGGCAGCCTCGATCGCACCGCGATCGGTGACGTCGACCTCGAAGGTGCGTGCGCCGTCGGGCGCGTCACCGGTCGCGACGTCGAGGACGGCGACGCGCGCCCCGCGCTCCACGAGCCCGGAGACGTAGACACGGCCGAGCTGTCCCATCCCCCCGGTGACGACGGCGACGCGACCGGAGAGATCGAAGAGGGGATCGCCCGTCATGCCGCTCCCTGCCGCTTCGCGCTCCACACCGCGTCGCAGAGCTCTCGGACGCAGCCGTACCCGCCGGGACGGGTGAGCACGAGCTGGGCCAGGGGCACGACCTCGGGCCAGGCGTCTGCCGGGACGACCGGAAGCCCGACGATCTCCAGGCAGCCGGCGTCGTTGACGTCGTTTCCCAGGTACGCCGTCTCCTCGAGCGTGAGCCCCCGGCGCGCGATCTCCTCGCGCAGCACCGGAGGCTTGTCCTCGACGCCCTGGATGCAGGTCGCGCGGATCTTCCGCGCTCGGGCTCCCACGGCCTCGTTCACCTCGGTCGAGAGGATGAGGTGCCCGACCCCGACCTCCTCCAGGCGCCGAAGCCCGTGTGCGTCACCTCGCCATGCGGCCACGCTCTCCTCTCCCCGCTCGTTCGTCCAGACCCGGTTGTCGGTGAAGACGCCGTCGAAGTCGAACACGACGAAGCGGATCCGGGTGAGGTCGGTCACGCCTCGCGCGCGCCGACGGGCCGGCCGGCCGGCTCGAAGTCCTCGATCGCCACGGCCTGCTCGACGGCGAGCGGTCGCGCGAGGGCGCGCCCGAGGAGCGCGTCGAGCTCGTAGGGCGGCAGGCCCCCATCGGCGGGCGACTTCGCGACGATGTCTCCGGGCTCGACGACGTGCCCGGCGGGAAGGTCCCTCGCGGCGACGAGCTTCTTCCCCATCTTCTCCAGTGGCCGTTCCTCGCCCTCGAGCTGGCGCTTCACGCCGTCGCCGAGCGCGGACGGGACGCGGTGGAGATCACGGACGAGCCGGCGCATTCCCTCGGGCATGAGGGAGAAGGCGTGGTCCGACCCCTTCCAGGCGTGGTCGAGCGTGAAGTGCTTCTCGATGACACGCGCTCCGAGCATGTATGCGACGAGGGTCATCGCGATCCCGCTCTGGTGGTCGGAGAGGCCGACGACGAGATCGGGGAACCGCTCGCGATAGGTCTCGACGACGCGGAGGTTCAGCTCGTCGATCTCGCACGGGTAGGCGGCAGTGCACTGGAGGATGCAGAGCTGGTCGTTCAGCGGCAGGATGGTCTCGACCGCGCGCTGGACGTCCTCGAGCGTGCCACCCCCGGTGGAGAGGAACACCGGCTTTCCGAGCGCGGCGACGTGCCGCAGGAGCGGCGTGTTCACGAGGTCCGCGGACGCGACCTTGAAGGCGGGCAGGTCGAGCTCCGCGAGCAGGTCTGCGCTCGGCTCGTCGAACACGGTCCCGAAGAGAGTCACGCCCTCCTCGCGGGAGAACTCGCGCAGCTCGAGCCAGTCCGACGCCGAGAGCTCCAGCGCCTCGCGGTGCTCGCCGTACGTCGTCCCGAAGGAGTGCTCGTTGTCGTAGGGCGAGTCGTAGAGCGCGCGTGTGTACAGAGACCGGTTGTCCCGCTTCTGGAGCTTCACGGCATCCACGCCACACTCCCGGGCGGCGTGGATGAGCTGCTTCGCCTTCTCGACGTCCCCCTGGTGGTTGTGGCCGATCTCCGCGACGACGTACGCGGGGCCGTCCCGCGTGATCCTGCGGCCGTCTACGACGAGGTCGGGCACGGGGCGATGGTACTAGCGGCGGGCGCTCGGACGGCCGTCGGCGAGCGCGTCACGGTAGGCGGCGATCGTCGCGCGCGTGGCCGCGCTCCAGGAGAAGCGCTCGTACGCACGCTCGCGGGCAGCCGCGCCCAGCTCCGCACGAAGCTCGGCGTCCCCGAGCAGCCGCTCGAGCGCGCTGCGCAGGGCGAGCGGGTCGCGTGGCGGGACGAGGAGCCCCGTGACGCCGTCCTCGACCGCATCTGCGAGGCCGCCGACCGCCGTCGCGACGACCGGCCGCCCGTGCGCCATCGCCTCGCGCGCGACCACGCCGTAGCCCTCCCGCCTCGAGGGGCAGACGACGACCGCAGCCCGCTCGTAGTAGGGGCCGAGGTCGGCCGGCGGCACGAACCCGACCGCGTCGGGCACGCGGGAGCGGAGCGGCCCGTCCCCGACGACGACGCAAGCGAGCCCGCTCGTCGCTGCGAGCAGCTCGTCGATCCCCTTCTCCTCCGAGAGCCGCCCGACGAAGAGCACGTGCGGCGGCTGGTCCGGGTGCCCCACGCGTTCCGGCAGCTCGACGCCGCCCGGAACGACGCGCACGTCCGGCGCTCCCAGCCCGCGTGCCGCAGCCGCGAGCGACTCGGACGGAACGAGGACGAGGCGGGCGCGCCGGAGCAGCGGGCGGGCGGGCCACTGCGCCCGCTTCGCGAGCTCGACGTCCGTCCCCCACAGCTGGACGACGAACGGCCGCCCGGTCGCGAGCGCCGGAAGCGCGGAGACGAGCCAGTGGGCGTGGACGAGGTCGGCGTCTCGGGCTGCCCGACGCGCGGCTCGCGCGAAGGATGCGAGGAAGAACGGGACGAGGAGCGCCTTCCAGGGCGCGCGCCGCAGGTTCCCGACGATGCCGTGGCCGTACGCGAGCCCGAAGTGGCGGAACGAGGCGGGCGAGACGACCTCCACCTCGAGCCCCGCCGCTCGGAGCTGCTCGACCGCGTCCCTGACGAACACTCCCGCGACGTCGTCCGGCCCGCGCGGATACGACGTCGTCAGGACGACGACCCTCATTCCCGGCGCACGCGCCCGAAGGCGACCGGGAGCGCGAGCGCGAGCGTGGCGAACACGTAGAAGTAGTAGAAGGTCATCGTGAGGTAGAAGAGGTTCGCGACGAGCGTTGCGACGAGGCCCGCGGTCATCCCCCAGGCAAGCGGACGGAGGCGGGCCGAGGCGGGGTCCCCCGCGGCTGCGAGGGCCCTCCCCAGCCGTCTCGCCGCGCCGAGCCGCGCGAAGATCCAGCCGACGAAGACCGTGAGCAGCGCGAAGCCCACGAGGCCGGTCTCCACGATCGTCGCGACGTAGAACGAGTGCGGGCCGAAGTCCGGGCGGCCGGTGACGAACTCGTAGTAGACGGCGAAGTTGTTCAGCCCGAGCCCGAAGAGCGGGTGCGAGGACAGCACGTCGGGAATGAACTCGTAGACCTGGAAGTGCGGCGACGCGGCCCCGCGGCTCGTGTTCGTGCGGGCGCGCAGGACGGTGAGGAAGAAGTCGAGCCGCACGAGCACGACGACCGCGACGACGCCGGCGACCGCGCCGAGCGGCACGAGGAGGGCCGGCTTCCGCAGGTAGCCGCGGTACGGCAGCGCGAGCACCAGCGCGCCGCAGGCGAGCCCGAGCAGCGCGCTCCGCGAGAGCGTCGCGAGCAGCACGACGAGCATGAAGCCGAGGAGGACCGCGATCGGCCGCTTGTAGCGATGCCGGCTCTCGAGCCTCAGGTAGACGGGCGTGAGCACGAGCAGCGCGAGCATGAGCTCGATGCCGAGGTGGTTCGGGTCGCCCGTGAGGGCGTTCGGCCGGAACACCTCCTGCGTGCCGCCGACCGCTCCGAAGACGTTGATTCCCGTCTGTCGCGAGGTGATGGGCTGGATCAGGAGCTCGTCGAGGTTCACCCCCGTCTCGGCGAGGACGAGCTGGATCACCCCGTAGACGGCGTTCAGCGCGATCCCGCCGAGGAACGCCGCGAGCGCCAGCCAGTAGAACCGGAGCCCCCGCCTCGCGAGCAGGGCAACGCCCGCGACCAGGAAGCCGAAGTGGAGGACGAACTTCACCATCCCCTTCGCCCACTGCGCGAGCGCCTGGCCCGTGTCGAGGTTGTAGAAGCCGACGAGGTAGAGAACAGCGAAGGCGCAGAGGAAGAGGATCGCGACCGCAGCGGTCCGGGTGAGGCGCGTGTCCGACCGCTCGAAGCGATCCCAGGCGAAGAGGACGAGGAAGAGCGACGTCAGCACGTCGGAGAGCGTGAGCGAGCCCGCGAGCTCCCACTGGAGCTTGTGGAACGTGACGGTGAGGATCGTCAGCAGGAAGAGGCCGTCGAGGACGGGCTTCTCGAGCGCTACGCGACGGCTCGGAGCTCGCAGCGGAAGCGCATGGCTCGTCATGCGAGCTCCCGGAGCAACTCGGCGAGCTCCTCGACCCTCGCGCGACGCGAGAGGCGGTCCCGGTCGATCTCGGCCAGCTGCACCGGCGGAAGACCGCCGTCCGCGAACCGCGCGTGGAGATCGAGGAGCGCGTCGCGCATGCCTGCGACGTCGTCCGGGGCGACGACGATGCCGGCTCCGGTGCCGCGGATCAGCTCTGCGGCCGCCCCGTCGGGAGGCACGACGGCGAGGATCGGACGGCCTGCCGCGAGATACTCGAACACCTTCCCGGAGAGGACTCCCTTCCCCCGCCCGCCGGCGTCCGGCACGAGGAGCAGGAGCACGTCCGAGTCACGCTGCAGCCGGAGCGACTCGCCATGCGGCACGTAGTCGATCACCTCGAGTCGATCGCCGAGCCCGAGCCCCTCTGCCCACTCGCGATCCGAGGAGCGGAAGTCGCCGACGAACCTGGCCACCGCGTCGATCGCCGCGTCGTGGAACGCCTGCAGGAACGGCCGCGGGTCGCGCCTCCCGAAGAAGCCTCCCGTGTGCGTGATCCGCAGCCGCGGTCCGGGCGTGTACTCGAGCCCGGCGAAGTCGTCGAAGTCGCAGCCGTTCGCGATCGTGCGGACGGCCCCGCGCGCGCCGAGCCCGAGCATCTCGTCCGTGATCGTCTCGGACACGCAGGTGACCGCGTCGGCACGACGCGCGACGAGTCGCGCGACCTGCTCCGCGGTCGCCTGACGAGCCTTCGTGGCGACCGTGTCCGCCCGCCGGTGCTGGAAGGCGACGAGCGGGTCGCGCAGGTCCGCCACCCAACGAGCGCCCGTCGCCCGCTGCACGGCCGCACCCACGAAGTGCACCGAGCCGGGGGGCGACGTCGTGATCACTGCGTCGATGCCCTCGCGTTGCACGATGCGGACCGCGCCCGGGATCGCAGTCAGGTTCCACGTCACGCTGGCGTCGGGGACGAGCAGCCGCCTCGCCGTCACCTGGGCCTGGACGAGCGCACGCTCGAGCCCCGTGGCCTGCCGTAGCTCCTCGGCCGGCTTCCGGGCCCGGGGGCCGATGTAGCGCGCGCGATGCACCCACGCCCGGGTCGGGATCCGCAGCTCGGGGTCCCGGTGCACCCACTTCGGGTCGTCCGGCGCCAGAACATGCGTCTCGATCCCGAGCGCCGGGAGGTACTGCGCGAGCTTCAGCGGCCGCTGGACGCCGCCGCCGCCCGCAGGGGGGAAGTACATCGTGACGAGGAGGACCTTCACCCGCGCGAAGCGTAGAGATCAGCCGAGCGAGGCGAACGCGCTCCGCGCGGCGTCGATCGTGGCGTCGATCTCGACGTCACCGTGCGCGGTCGAGACGAAAGCCGCCTCGAACTGCGACGGCGCCAGGTAGACGCCGCGCTCCAGCATCGCTCCGTGGAAGGAGGCGAACCGCTCCGTGTCGGCGCGCTTCGCGTCCTCCCAGCTCGTGACCGGCGCGCCCGTGAAGAAGACTCCGAACATCGTCCCCGCCCGGGCCAGCTGGACGGGAGCGTGCAGTTCCGCGAGCCCGGCGACGAGCCTCTCCGCGGCACGCTCGAGGCCGTCCCAGACGCCCGGCTCGGCGATCGCGCGCAGCGTCTCGATTCCGGCGGTCATCGCGAGCGGGTTCCCGGAGAGCGTCCCCGCCTGGTACACGGGCCCGGCCGGCGCAACGAGCTCCATGAGCTCGCGGCGGCCGCCGTACGCCCCGACGGGGAGGCCGCCGCCGATCACCTTGCCGAGCGTCGTCAGGTCGGGCGCGACTCCGTACAGCGCCTGCGCTCCCCCGGGATGCACGCGGAAGCCCGTCATCACCTCGTCGAAGACGAGGAGCGCGCCGTGCTCCAGGGTCAACTGCCTGAGCCCCTGAAGGAACCCCGGGACCGGCACGACCAGCCCCATGTTCCCGGCGACGGGCTCGACGATCACG